>NZ_JBXANI010000012.1:0-297533 GCF_058801495.1 Cupriavidus sp. GW822-FHT03E04 | reverse complement strand
GTTAGTCTTCTTTGCCGACGCAAAGAAGAGTGACCGGCAGCCCCCGCAGGGGGATGTCGTATGGCTTTTGGGTGCAAACGCCATCGCCGCTCAAACAAGCAGCGACCAACCCCAAAGACCGATGTCGTACGGCTTTTGGGTCCAAAAACCAACACCGAAAAATCAAATCCGAAGCGCGAACAAGCGCCAACGGTTCTGCCCTTCCCCACACCCCCCTTTATCCCGGTAACACCTGCTCCCCCGCCCCCCAAACCCCCGACACCACCTTCTCCAGCCAAAACGCCCCAATAATCGTCTTCACATCGGTAATCCGCCCCGAGCGCACCCAATCGATCACCTGCCCCGCCGGCACGATGAACGTCTCGAGGAATTCGCCTTCATCGAGCTGCGCCGGCCCGGCGGTCAGATCCCGCGCCAGGAAGATATCGATAAACTCGGTGGAATAAGAAATGACGGGATGGATGCGCGTGAGGTAATCCCAACGCCGCGCGCTGTAGCCGGTTTCCTCCCGCAGCTCGCGCTCGCCGCAGCGCTGCGCGCCTTCCTGGGGATCCAGCTTGCCGGCAGGAAACTCCAGCATCACTTCGCCAACCGGATAGCGGTACTGCCGCTCCAGCAGCACGGTGCCATCGTCGAACAGCGGGATCATCATCACCGCGCCCGGATGCAGCACGTATTCCCGCCCGGCATGCTTGCCGTCGGGCAGCTTGACGATATCTTGCTTGAGAGTGAGGAATTTGCCTGTGTGCAGCGTGGCGGACGCCACGCACACTTCCTTCAGGCCTTGATCGCCGCCAGCGGCGATCTCGCTAGCGTCCAGCGTGTCAATCTTGTCGCTCATGAAAGCTCCGGGTCCGGACGCGGCCGGCCCGGGCGCCTTCGCTACCCGGCTGTCAAGCCGCGCGATATTTGACGAGGTACTGCCAGGTGAAGCCCGGGAAGGCGAACACCAGCATCATGCAGGCGGTAATGGCGTAGAACTGCCAGCCCTGCGGGAAGGCGTTGCCCAGCCCCGCCTCCACGGCGAAGCCGGCCAGGCCTGCCACCACATACCAGGTGATCAACTCAGCCAGCCTCATCCACAGCGGCTTCCTGGCGAAGCGCAGCGGAATCAGCGCGAACAGCCGCTGGTTGATGAACGGCAGGTTGGCACAGACCAATGCCAACAAGATGACAAACCAGCCCGCCGCAGATGAACTCATATCGCTACGCCGCCGTGGTGCATCAGGACGCCAGCGTGGCGCGGATCGCCTGGTAGCACAGGTTCATCAGCGCCGCGGGGAACAGGCCCAGGGCAATGATGACCGCGCCGTTCAGCGTCAGCATCGAACGCAGCCCGAAGCTGGATTCCAGCTTGCGCTCGTCAGCCGGCGCATCGAAGTACATCAGCTTGACGATGCGCAGGTAGTAGAACGCGCCGATCAGCGAGAACAGCACGGCCACCACGGCCAGCCAGGTCATGCCGCTCTTGACCACGGCTTCGAGCACCGCCAGCTTGGCGTAGAAGCCCATGGTCGGCGGGATGCCGGCCAGCGAGAACATCATCACCAGCATCAGCAGCGCGTACCAGGGGTTCTTGCGCGACAGGCCCTTGAGGTCGTCCAGGGTCTCGGCTTCGAAATCCTTGCCGGCGCGCAGCAGCACGATGCCGAAGGTGCCCAGCGTGGTCAGCACGTAGGTCACGGCATAGAACATCGACGAACCGTAGGCGCTGGCGGCGCCGTCGGCCTTGCCGTCGGCCACGCCGGACAGCAGGCCCAGCAGCAGGAAGCCCATGTGCGAGATGGTGGAGTAAGCCAGCATCCGCTTCAGGTTGGTCTGCACGATGGCGGTCAGGTTGCCGATGGCGAGAGACGCCACGGCCAGCACCATCAGCATGACTTGCCAGTCCACCGCCAGCGGCAGCAGGCCTTCCACCAGCAGGCGCAGCGCCATGGCGAACGCAGCCAGCTTGGGCGCGCCAGCGATCAGCAGCGTCACCGCGGTCGGCGAGCCCTGGTAGATGTCCGGGATCCACATGTGGAACGGTGCGGCGCCCATCTTGAACGCAATGCCGGCCACGATGAAGACCACGCCGAAGGCCAGCATGGTGGTGTTGACGCGGCCCGATTCCACCACGCGGAACACTTCCGCGAGGTTCAGCGAGCCGGTGGCGCCGTACAGCATGGACATGCCATACAGCAGGAAGCCCGAAGCCAGTGCGCCCAGCACGAAGTACTTGATGGCGGATTCGGAGGTCACGCGGTTGTCGCGGCGCAAGGCCACCAGCGCATAGGATGCCAGCGACAGCAGCTCCAGGCCCAGGTACAGGGTCAGGAAGTTGTTACCGGTGATCATCACGATCTGCCCGCCGAGCGTAAACAGCGCGAGCATGTAGAACTCGCCGCTGAACATGTCGCGGTCGGCCAGGTAGCTACGGGTGTAGACCAGCGTGACGAACAGCGCCGCGGAAGCGAAAGCCGACAGCAGGTTAGCCATCGGGTCCACGACCACCAGGTTGGCGAATGCGTAGTGGGTCTCGCCGGCGACGCCGTTGATGCCGAACCACACGGTCAGCACCAGCGTGGTCAGCAGCGACAGCGGATAGGCCACGCTGGTGCGGTTCTTGCCACGGGCAAGGTCGATCCAGTTGACCGCGGCGATCGCGATCGCCAGGAAAATGATTGGCGCCACAGGTGCCAATGTCGAGGACGGTTGCATGTTTGTTTCTCTCCCCGATTACAGCTTCGACTGCGCCACGTGCGACAGCAGGTTCACCACGGAAGCGTGCATCACATCGGTGAAGGGTTTCGGATACAGGCCCATATACAGGGTCATGATCGCCAGCAGGCCGAGCATCAGGAACTCGCGCTTGTTCAGGTCGACCAGCTCGGCTACGTGCTTGTGCACCACGTCGCCAAAGATCACGCGCTTGACCATCCACAGCGAATAGGCGGCGCCCAGGATCAGTGCCGTGGCTGCCAGCAGGCCGATCCAGAAGTTGAACTTGACCGCGCCCAGGATGACCATGAATTCACCGACGAAACCCGAGGTAGCCGGCAGGCCGCAGTTAGCCATGGCGAAGAACACCGACAGCGCCGCGAACTTCGGCATGGTGTTCACCACACCGCCGTAATCGGCGATCTGGCGCGAGTGCACCCGGTCATACAGCACGCCGATGCAAAGGAACATGGCGCCCGAGATAAAGCCGTGGGAGATCATCTGGATGATGCCGCCCTCGATGCCGATCTCGTTGAAGATGAAGAAGCCCAGCGTGACGAAGCCCATGTGGGCGATCGACGAGTACGCCACCAGCTTCTTCATGTCGGCCTGCACCAGCGCGACCAGGCCAATGTAGATCACCGCGATCAGCGAGATGGTGATGATGAAAGCGGCCATGCTATGGCTGGCGTCTGGCGCGATCGGCAACGAGAAACGCAGGAAACCGTAGGCGCCCAGCTTCAGCATGATGGCAGCCAGCACCACCGAGCCGCCGGTCGGCGCCTCGACGTGGGCGTCAGGCAGCCAGGTATGGACGGGCCACATCGGCACCTTGACCGCGAAGGCCAGGAAGAAGGCGACAAACAGCGCAATCTGCTCGTTCATCGACAGCTTGGCCTGGTGCCATTCGAGGATCTCGAAAGTACCGGTCTTGCTGTACAGGTACAGCAGCGCAACCAGCGTCAGCAGCGAGCCGAGCAGCGTGTACAGGAAGAACTTGAAAGCCGCGTACACACGGTTCGGGCCGCCCCAGACACCGATGATGATGTACATCGGGATCAGCGTGGCTTCGAAGAACACGTAGAACAGCATGCCGTTGAGCGCGCAAAACACGCCGACCATCAGGCCCGACAAGATCAGGAACGAGGCCATGTACTCGGCCACGCGCTCGGTGATCACTTCCCAGGCGGAGATCACCACGATCACAGTGATGAAGGCGGTCAGCACCACGAACCACATCGAGATGCCGTCGACACCCAGGTGGTAGTTGATGTTGAAGCGCTCGATCCAGTTCGACTTCTCGACGAACTGCATGGCCGCCGTGGAGCGGTCGAAGTGAAACACCAGCGGCAGCGTGACGATGAAGCTGACGATGGAGCCGAACAGCGACATCCAGCGCACGTAGCAGCGACTGCGGTCGGAACCCGAGGCTAGTATCAGCAGGCCAAAAAAGATCGGCAGCCAGATAGCGAAAGACAGAACCATTTTCTTGTTTTCCTTACTTGGTGCCCACTGTGGCGAACGAGGTGCCGAACACCGTCATCGTCAGCAGTACCAGCATGCCCAGGATCATGGCGAATGCGTAATGGTAGATATAGCCGGACTGCAGGTAGCGGCTCACCGAAGCGAACCAGCCGACCACACGCGCGGCACCGTTGACCACCAGGCCATCGATCAGCCCCTGGTCACCGCCCTTCCACAGGCCGGTGCCAAGCAGACGGGCCCCGCGGGCAAACACGGCCTGGTTGATCGCGTCCATGTAGTACTTGTTGTCGAGCAGCGTGTACAGGCCCGAAAAACGTTGCTTGATGGCAGCCGGGATGTCCGGGCGCTTCATGTAGAAGAACCAGGACAGCACCACGCCCGAGATGGCCAGCCACAGCACCGGCGTGCTCAGCGAATGCAGGCCCATCGCCACCCAGCCGTGGAAGGCTTCGGTCAGCTCCGCCATCGCGTGGTGGTTCTCGCCTACGTAGATCACGTTCTTGAAGGCCACGCCATTCTTGAAGAAGTCGCCGAACAGCATCGGGCCGATCGCGATCGCGCCGATCACCACCGACGGGATGGCCAGCAGCACCAGCGGCAGCGTGACGACCCACGGCGACTCGTGCGGCTTCTCGCCCGGGGCCAGGCCGTGATGATGGTCGGCCGTTGCCTCCTCATCGTCATGGTTGCCCGCGTGATGCGCGTGGTGGTCTTCCTTGCCGAAACGCTCTTCGCCGTGGAACACCAGGAAGTACATGCGGAACGAGTAGAACGCCGTGACGAACACGCCGGCCAGCACCGCGAAGTAAGCGAAGCCCGAGCCCGGGATATGCGACTCGGCCACGGCCTCGATAATCGAGTCCTTGGAGTAGAAACCAGCAAAGAACGGCGTGCCGATCAGGGCCAGCGAGCCCACCAGCGAGGTGATCCACGTAATCGGCATGTACTTGCGCAGGCCACCCATGTTGCGGATGTCCTGATCGTGGTGCATGCCGATGATGACCGAGCCCGCGGCAAGGAACAGCAGTGCCTTGAAGAATGCGTGGGTCATCAGGTGGAACACGGCCACCGAGTATGCCGAGGCGCCCAGGGCGACGGTCATGTAGCCCAGCTGCGACAGCGTGGAGTAAGCCACCACGCGCTTGATGTCATTCTGGATGATGCCCAGGAAGCCCATGAACAGCGCGGTAATGGCGCCGATCACCAGCACGAACGACAGCGCGGTGTCCGACAGCTCGAACAGCGGCGACATGCGCGCGACCATGAAGATGCCGGCCGTCACCATGGTGGCGGCGTGGATCAGCGCGGAGATCGGGGTCGGGCCTTCCATCGAGTCAGGCAGCCACACGTGCAGCGGGAACTGCGCCGACTTGCCCATGGCGCCGATGAACAGGCAGATGCAGGCGACCGTGATCATCAGCCAGTCGGTGCCCGGGAAGATCACCGTGGCGAGCTGGTCGCGCGCGGCGAAGACTTCGGTGTAGTTCATGCTGCCGCTGTAGGCCAGCAGCAGGCCGATGCCGAGGATGAAGCCGAAGTCACCCACGCGGTTGACCAGGAACGCCTTCAGGTTGGCGAAGATGGCCGTCGGGCGGGTGTACCAGAAGCCGATCAGCAGGTACGACACCAGGCCCACAGCTTCCCAGCCGAAGAACAGCTGCAGGAAGTTGTTGCTCATCACCAGCATCAGCATCGAGAAGGTGAACAGCGATATGTAGGCGAAGAAGCGGTTGTAGCCGGGATCTTCGCTCATGTAGCCGACGGTGTAGATGTGCACCATCAGCGAGACGAAGGTCACCACCACCATCATCATCGCGGTCAGCGAGTCGACCAGGAAGCCCACTTCCATCTTCAGGTCGCCGATCTTCATCCACTCGTACACGGTGGCGTTGAAGCTCGCGCCGTTCATGACGTCCATCAGCACGATGATCGACAGCAGGCAGGAAATCGCCACACCGAGAATCGTCACGGTGTGGGCCAGCGTGCGGCCGGCGCGCGTCTCCGAGGAGAACGTGCTGAAGAACTTGGTGCCGAACAGGCCGGCGATGGCTGCACCGGCGAGCGGTGCGAGCGGAATCGCCAGTAGCAGGTTGGGGTCGAGCGTGGTTGCCATAGGACGCTTAGTGGTGTGCGGTCGGAGAACGGTCTTGATTCATAACGTAGCGGCGCGGATCAACCCTTGAGGGTGTCCATGTCGTCCACGTTGATCGTGTCCAGGTTGCGGAACAGCACGACCAGGATTGCAAGGCCGATTGCCGATTCGGCCGCAGCCACCGTGAGGATAAAGAAAACGAAAACCTGTCCTGCCAGGTCGCCCAGATAGTGCGAGAAGGCGACGAAGTTCATATTGACCGCAAGCAGCATCAGCTCGATCGCCATCAGCAGCACGATCACGTTCTTGCGGTTCAGGAAAATACCAACGATGCTGATGGCGAACAGGATCGCACCGAGCACGAGGAAATGGGCGAGAGAGAGCACAGCGTTTCTCCGGGCTTTAGTTCTTGTTAGCGGCAGCCGCGGCATCCGGGCTGGCTTGGGTGCCGGCACGGGCTTCGCTGGGCATCGAGACCAGGCGCACGCGGTCCTGGCGGCGGGTACGCAACTGCTCGCCCACGTCTTGCGACTTGTTGTCCTTGCGGCGGCGCAGCGTCAGCGCGACAGCGGCAATGATCGCCACCAGCAGGATGATGCCCGCCACTTCAAAGGCGTAGATGTAGTCGGTGTAGATCAGCTTGCCGAGCGCTGCCGTGTTGGAGTAGTCCGGGCCCTGCGTCACGTTGTTCAGCGGCACCGTGGTGCCGATGAAGTTACGCACCAGCACGGTGGCCATCTCGCCGATGATCAGCGCACCGATCACCGAGGCCAGCGGCACGTAGGTCCAGAAGTCCCGTCGCAGGTGCTCGATGTCGATATCGATCATCATCACCACGAACAGGAACAGCACCATCACGGCGCCCACGTACACCAGCACCAGCAGGATGGCGAGGAATTCGGCCTTCAGCAGCATCCAGATCGCGGCTGCCGTAAAAAACGACAGCACGAGGAACAGTGCGGAGTGCACCGGGTTCTTCGCGGTGATGACTTTCAGTGCGGAGAGCACCAGCACCAGCGCAAAGACATAGAAGATGGTGGTCGTGAGTTCCATGGTCCTCGTCGAGCCTTCCGGCACAAGCCACCCCTGGTGGCCTGCCCTTGCGGCATCCTTTTCGTTAGCCCCACACGGGGCCCGATTCACAATGCATTGGCAACGCCCGCCAGGTTCGGCGGGCACGCCCTGTAATGCGCTTATCAGCGGTACTTGGCGTCCGCAGCCTTGGCCGCGGCGATCTGCGGCTCGTAGCGGTCGCCCACTGCCAGCAGCATGTCCTTGGTGAAGTACAGGTCGCCGCGCTTCTCGCCGTGGTACTCGAGGATATGCGTCTCGACGATGGCGTCGACCGGGCAGGCTTCTTCGCAGAAGCCGCAGAAAATGCACTTGGTCAGGTCGATGTCATAGCGCGTGGTGCGGCGGGTGCCGTCGGCGCGGGCATCGGACTCGATGGTGATGGCCACAGCCGGGCAAACCGCTTCGCACAGCTTGCAGGCGATGCAGCGCTCTTCCCCGTTGGGGTAGCGGCGCAGCGCGTGCAGGCCGCGAAAACGCGGCGACATCGGCGTTTTCTCTTCGGGGAACTGGACCGTGATCTTGCGGGCGAAGAGATAACGCCCGGTCAGAGCCATGCCCTTGAAGAGTTCCTTCAGGAGCAGGCTGTTGAAGAAGTCCTTGATGGCGAGCAGCATGACGATTGCTTCCTAATGATTCCGCAGGGCGCCGCCTGTTGTGGCTGCGCCCCTGCTTTGGCCGTTCAATGCCAGATATTCCAGGGCGACCGGATCCAGATCGCCACGATGACCAGCCAGCCCACCGTCAGCGGGATGAAGATCTTCCAGCCCAGGCGCATGATCTGGTCATAGCGGTAGCGCGGGAACGAAGCACGAATCCAGATAAACACCGACAGCAGCAAAAATACCTTGATCACCAGCCAGAAGAAGCCCGGGACCGCATTGGTGATGAAGCTCTCGAACGGCGGCGCCCAGCCTCCCAGGAACATCAACGCGGTCATCGTCGAGATGACGATCATGTTGATGTACTCAGCCAGGAAGAACAGCGCGAAGCCCATGCCCGAGTACTCGATCATGTGGCCGGCAACGATTTCCGACTCGCCTTCCACCACGTCGAACGGGTGGCGGTTGGTTTCGGCCACGCCGGAGATGAAGTACACGCCGAACATGGGCAGCAGCGGCAGCCAGTTCCACGACAGTACGTTGATCCCCATGTTGGCGAAATAGCCGGTGTTCTGCGAGTTGACGATGGCCGACAGGTTCAGGCTGCCAGACACCATCAGCACGGTCACCAGGGCAAAGCCCATCGCGATTTCATACGAGACCATCTGCGCCGCGGCGCGCATGGCGCCGATGAAGGCGTACTTGGAGTTGGAGGCCCAACCGGCCAGGATCACGCCGTAGACGCCAACCGAGCTGATCGCCATCACGTAGAGCAGGCCGGCGTTGACGTTGGCCATCACCACTTCGGCCTGGAACGGAATCACCGCCCAGATCGCCACGGCGGGCATCAGCACCATCAGCGGGGCAACCAGGTACATGCCCCGGCTGACCTGCGTGGGCATCATCACTTCCTTGAGCAGCAGCTTGAGCACGTCGGCGATCGGCTGCAGCAGGCCCAGCGGCCCGACCCGGTTCGGGCCGATACGCACGTGCATCCAGCCAATCAGCTTGCGCTCCCACAGGATCAGGTAGGCCACGCACAACAGCAGCGGCACCACAATGACCACGGCGCGAATCAGGATCCACAGCGGCGTCCATGCGCCGCCGAAGAGATTCTGTCCTTGCGAGGTAATCCAATCGATCATGTTTCTTTCTCGCTCTTCTTATGCCGTGGCCGCCGGCTCGGCCGCGCCCTTCGCGGTGGCGGCCAGGTCGATGGCTTTCTCTACGGTGACGGTGCCGAACGGTGCGCCTAGCGTGGTCGCGGCAACGGTGCCGGCGGACACGCGCACGGTGCCGGCAGGCAACGCGGCTTCGAGGGCGGCTGGCAGCACCACGCTGCCCTGCCCTTGCGTCACGCGCACCGGGTCGCCAGCCTGCACGCCCAGCGAGGCGAACAGGTCTGCCGACAGGCCGGCTTGCATGGCGCGGCGCGCGGCTGCGGACAGTTGCAGCGAATCGGCACGGCGCACGATCGGGTCGGCGTGGTAGATCGGCACATCGGCGATGCGTTCGATTCCACCGGCCACCTGGGCGGTGACGCGGATGGCCGCGTCGGTGCCGTTGTTCAGTTGCGGTGCGACCGGCTTGGCCAGCACTTCGTCGCGCACGCTTTCGGCGGTCTCGAAGTCGAAGCCAGGCACGTCCAGCAGGTTGCCCAGCACGCGCAGCACCTTCCAGCCCGGACGCGAATCGCCCAGCGCGCGGACGACGCCGTTGAAGCTTTGCGGCAGGCCTTCGCAGTTCACGAACGTGCCTGCGGTTTCGGTGAACGGCGTCACCGGCAGGATCACGTCAGCATATTGCAGCGCGGCGTCCGAGCGGAACGCGGACAGCACCACCACGGTGCCGGCCTGGGCCAGCGCAGCCAGCGCCTGGGTCGGGTTGGCGGCATCGAACTCGGGTTCCGTGTTCAACAGCACGTAAGCACGGCGCGGCGTGTCAAACATGGCCTGCGCATTGGCGCCGCCATTTTGCGGCAGCGCGCCGGCGATATGGCCACCAACGGTGTTCGCGGCTTCGGTCAGGAAGCCCAGCGTGGCGCCGGTTTCCGTGGCGATCCACTGTGCCAGCGCATGCAGCGCGGCGAATTGCGGATGACGCACGGCCTCGTTGCCGAGGAACACGGCGCGGCGCTCGCCCGACAGCAGCGCATCGGCCACCAGCTTGGCCTTGTCGTCGCCATCGAAGCCATCGGTGCCCGCCGGAGCGGCCACGCCCTTGGCGGCGGCAACGGCACGGGCCACGCCGGCCAGGGCTGCGGTCCAGCCGGATGGCGCCACGTCAATGCGTGCGGCCAGCGGCATCAGCAGGTCCTCGGCGCTGGCGCCGAGGACGGCCACGCGGGCTCCCTTCTTGCCAGCCTGGCGCAGACGCGCGGCCAGCAGCGGATGATCCTTGCGCAGGGCGGAACCGATCACCAGCACGCGTTGCAGCGTGGAGACGTCGGCGATCGGCAGGCCGAGCCACGGCGCGCCCTTGATGGCGGCCGAGAAATCGGTCTGGCGCTGGCGGAAGTCGACGTTGTCGCTGCCCAGGCCACGCACCAGCTTGCCCAGCAGGTGGAGTTCTTCCAGCGTGCTGTGCGGGCTGGCCAGCGCGGCGATCTGGTCTGCGCCATGGTCACGCTTGATGCTCGCGAGGCCATTGGCCACGTATTCCAGCGCGGTCTGCCAGTCGGTTTCCATCCACTCGCCGCCCTGCTTGACGAGCGGCTTGGTGAGACGGTCGGGGCTGTTGAGGCCTTCGTACGAGAAGCGGTCCTTGTCGGACAGCCAGCATTCGTTGACGGCTTCGTTGTCCAGCGGCAGCACGCGCATGACGCGCTGGTTCTTGGTCTGCACCACCAGGTTCGCGCCCAGGCCATCATGCGGCGACACCGATTTGCGGCGTGCCAGTTCCCAGGTACGTGCCGAGTAGCGGAACGGCTTGCTGGTCAGCGCGCCGACCGGGCAGAGGTCGATCATGTTGCCGGACAGTTCCGAATCCACGGTCTGGCCAACGAAGGTCGTGATCTCGGAGTGCTCGCCACGGCCCAGCATGCCCAGCTCCATCACGCCGGCCACTTCCTGGCCAAAGCGCACGCAGCGGGTGCAGTGGATGCAGCGGCTCATCTCTTCCATGGAGATCAGCGGGCCCACGTTCTTGTGGAATACGACGCGCTTTTCTTCCTTATAGCGCGACTCCGATGCGCCGTAGCCCACGGCCAGATCCTGCAGCTGGCACTCGCCGCCCTGATCGCAGATCGGGCAATCCAGCGGGTGGTTGATCAGCAGGAATTCCATCACCGACTTCTGGGCCTTGACTGCCTTCTCCGAATTGGTGAAGACCTTCATGCCAGGGGTGACCGGCGTGGCGCAGGCGGGCAGCGCCTTGGGCGCTTTCTCAACCTCAACCAGGCACATGCGGCAGTTCGCCGCGATGGACAATTTACGGTGGTAGCAGAAGTGCGGGATGTAGGTGCCCAGCTGGCGGGCGGCTTCCATCACCAGGCTGCCTTCAGCAACCTCAACCTTCTTGCCGTCGATCTCGAGTTCAACCATGTTCTGCCACGCTTAAGAGTAGGCCGGAACCATGCACTGCTTGTGTTCGACGTGATATTCGAACTCTTTCCAGTAGTGCTTGAGCATGCCGCGGACCGGCATCGCTGCCGCATCACCAAGCGCGCAGATAGTGCGGCCCATGATGTTTTCAGCGACGTTATTGAGCAGGTCCAGATCTTCCTGGCGCCCTTCTCCGTGTTCGATACGATTCACCATGCGATAGAGCCAGCCGGTGCCTTCACGGCACGGCGTGCACTGGCCGCACGATTCTTCAAAGTAGAAATACGACAGACGCAGCAGCGAGCGAACCATGCAGCGCGTCTCGTCCATCACGATCACCGCGCCCGAGCCCAGCATCGAGCCGGCCTTGGCGATCGAGTCATAGTCCATGTCGGACGCCATCATCATGTCGCCCGGCACCACCGGGGCGGACGAGCCGCCCGGGATCACTGCCTTGATGCGCTTGCCGCCGCGCATGCCGCCGGCGAGTTCCAGCAGGGTCGCGAACGGCGTGCCCAGCGGGATCTCGTAGTTGCCGGGGCGCTCGACGTCGCCGGAGATCGAGAAGATCTTGGAGCCGCCGTTGTTCGGCTTGCCCATCTTCAGGTAGTTTTCCGGCCCGATCGACAACAGGAACGGCACCGCGGCAAACGTTTCCGTGTTGTTGATGGTGGTCGGCTTGCCGTACAGGCCGAAGCTGGCCGGGAACGGCGGCTTGAAGCGCGGCTGGCCTTTCTTGCCTTCCAGCGATTCGAGCAGCGCGGTTTCCTCGCCACAGATGTAAGCGCCGTAGCCGTGGTGGGCGTGCAGCTGGAAGTCGAAGCCCGAGCCCAGGATGTTGTCACCCAGGAAACCGGCGGCACGTGCCTCTTCGAGGGCTTGCTCGAAAATCTTGTACTCGTTCCAGATCTCGCCGTGGATGTAGTTGTAGCCCACGGTGATGCCCATCGCGTACGCACCGATGGCCATGCCTTCGATCAGCGCATGCGGGTTGTAGCGGATGATGTCGCGGTCCTTGAAGGTACCGGGCTCGCCCTCGTCGGTGTTGCAGACCAGGTATTTCTGGCCGGGGAACTGACGCGGCATGAAGCTCCACTTCAGGCCGGTGGGAAAGCCCGCGCCGCCACGGCCGCGCAGGCCGGAGGCCTTGACGTCCGCGATCACCTGCTCGGGCGTGATCTTCTCGGTCAGGATGCGCTTGAGCTGCTGGTAGCCACCGCGCTTGACGTAGTCGTCGAGGTGCCAGTTGCTGCCATCGAGGCCAGCCAGGATCAGCGGCTTGATATGGCGGTCGTGCAGAGAGGTCATGTTACTTATCTCCCTTGGCTGCAGTGCTGCCGGCGGCCTTGAGCTCGTCGACGAGCGCGTCCAGCTTGGCGTCGCTCATATGGCTGCACATGCGGGTATTGTTGACGATCATCACCGGTGCGTCGCCGCAGGCACCCATGCACTCGCCTTCCTTGAGGGTGAAGGTGCCGCACGGGGTGGTTTCGTTGTAGCCGATCCCCAGCTTTTGCTTGAGGTAGTCGCCGGCACGTTCGCCGCCGGAGAGTGCGCACGGCAGGTTGGTGCAGACGGTCAGCTTGTACTTGCCGACCGGCTTGGTGTCGTACATGTTGTAGAAGGTTGCAACCTCCTCGACCCATACCGGCGGCATGTCGAGGTAGCTGGCAACAAACTGCATGACTTCCGGGGAGACCCAGCCCACTTCGCCCTGCGCCACGGCCAACGCCGCCATCACGGCCGACTGCTTCTGGTCAGCCGGATACTTGGCGATCGCGCGATCGATTTCCTTGAGAGCTTCTGCTGATAGCATGGTCGTTGCTGTAATACGCCGTGTCATTTGCGGATCTGCGCCGCCACATGGCGCGCATCCCGCAGGTTTGCAGCCGTCGCTGCCGTTGCAGCCCGCATGTCAAAGGCATGCCGGGCTCACCGCGGGTTTCCCGTGACCGGACACGATCTTCTGTGGGTCCGTGCCAGGGGCGCCCGGATCGTCGTCCGGGGCCGGCGGCTCTTGTTAGCTCGTCAACGGTCGATTTCGCCGAAGACGATGTCTTGCGTACCGATGATCGTTACCGCATCCGCAATCATGTGGCCCTTGGCCATTTCATCCAGTGCGGCCAGATGGGCAAAGCCCGGGGCACGGATCTTCAGGCGATACGGCTTGTTCGCACCGTCGGAGATGGCATAGATGCCGAACTCGCCCTTCGGGTGCTCCACTGCCGCATAAGTCTCGCCTTCGGGCACGTGAATGCCTTCGGTGAAGAGCTTGAAGTGGTGGATCAGCTCTTCCATGTTCGACTTCATGTCCACGCGCGACGGCGGCGCAACCTTATGGTTGTCGCTCATCACCGGGCCCGGATTGCGGCGCAGCCAGTCGATGCACTGCTTGATGATGTTGTTGGACTGGCGCATTTCTTCCACGCGCACCAGGTAGCGGGAGTAGCAATCGCCGCCCACGCCCACCGGCACCTGGAAGTCCATGCGGTCATACACTTCGTAGGGCTGCTTCTTGCGCAGGTCCCACTCGATGCCGGAGCCGCGCAGCATCGGGCCGGTAAAGCCCATCTGCAGTGCACGTTCGGGGCTCACCACGCCGATGCCGACCAGGCGTTGCTTCCAGATCCGGTTGTCCGTCAGCAGCGTTTCGTATTCGTCGACGTACTTCGGGAAGCGGTTGGTGAAGTCCTCGATGAAGTCCAGCAACGAGCCCGAACGCGCTTCGTTCATGGCCTTGATGGCGCGCTCGTTGTGGATCTTCGACGCCTTGTATTGCGGCATCGTGTCCGGCAGGTCGCGGTACACGCCGCCCGGACGGTAGTAGGCCGCGTGCATGCGCGCGCCCGACACCGCCTCGTACATGTCGAACATGTCTTCGCGTTCGCGGAAGGCGTACAGGAACACCGCCATCGCGCCCACGTCGAGCGCGTGCGAGCCGATCCACATCAGGTGGTTCAGCAAGCGCGTGATTTCGTCGAACATCACGCGGATGTACTGCGCGCGGATTGGCACCTCGAGACCCAGCATCTTCTCGATGGCCATCACGTAGGCATGCTCGTTGACCATCATCGACACGTAGTCGAGGCGGTCCATGTACGGCACGCTCTGGATCCAGGTCTTCTGCTCGGCCAGCTTTTCGGTGGCACGGTGCAGCAGGCCGATATGGGGGTCGGCGCGCTGGATGACTTCGCCGTCCAGCTCCAGCACAAGGCGCAGCACGCCGTGTGCCGCAGGGTGCTGCGGGCCGAAGTTAAGGGTGTAATTCTTGATGTCTGCCATTGCGCGTTCTCAGTGCTGCAAGCCGCCGTAATTCTCTTCGCGGATCACGCGGGGCGTGACCTCGCGCGGCTCGATCGTGACGGGCTGATAGATCACCCGCTTTTGCTCGGGGTCGTAGCGCATCTCGACATAGCCCGAGACCGGGAAATCCTTGCGGAACGGGTGACCGACGAAACCGTAGTCGGTCAGCAGGCGGCGCAGGTCGTTGTGGCCTTCGAACACGATGCCGTAGAAGTCGAACGCTTCGCGCTCGAACCAGTTCGCCGAGTTCCAGACGTCGGTCAGCGAGGGCACCACGGGCACGTCGTCGTCCGGCGCGAACACGCGTACGCGCAGGCGCCAGTTATGCTTGATCGAGATCAGGTGCGTCACGGCCGCGAAACGGGGACCGTCCCAGGCGCCGTCGCCATAGGTGGAATAGTCGACGCCGCACACATCGAGCAGCTGCTCAAAATGCAGTGAGGGATCGTCGC
Source organism: Cupriavidus sp. GW822-FHT03E04 (assembly GCF_058801495.1). NCBI lineage: Bacteria > Pseudomonadati > Pseudomonadota > Betaproteobacteria > Burkholderiales > Burkholderiaceae > Cupriavidus > Cupriavidus sp. GW822-FHT03E04. Next base: position 282,286 of record NZ_JBXANI010000012.1, on the reverse strand, counting down.
GCAGCATCAGCGCGCTTTCCAGGTAGTCATCGGCCTTGACGATAAGGGTAATCTCGCCTAGCGCCTCCACCAGTTTCTGGATACGCTTGCCCAGTACCTTTTCGAGCGCGGCCTTCAGAGTATCGAGGTTCGACATGTCAGCCCTTGCGCGCGATGGTGTTGGTGCGACGGATCTTGTTCTGCAGCTGGATGATGCCGTAGATCAGCGCTTCCGCCGTCGGGGGGCAGCCAGGCACGTAGATATCCACCGGCACGATCCGATCGCAACCACGCACCACTGAATACGAGTAGTGATAGTAGCCACCGCCATTCGCGCAGGAACCCATCGAGATCACCCAACGCGGCTCTGCCATCTGGTCATAGACCTTGCGCAGTGCGGGGGCCATCTTGTTGCACAGCGTGCCGGCCACGATCATCACGTCCGACTGGCGCGGCGACGGGCGGAAAATCACGCCGAAGCGGTCCATGTCGTAGCGCGCGGCGCCAGCATGCATCATTTCCACAGCGCAGCACGCCAGGCCAAAGGTCATCGGCCAGAGCGACCCGGTGCGGGTCCAGTTGATCAGCTTGTCAGCGGTAGTCGTGACGAAGCCTTCATTGAGAACGCCTTCGATTGCCATATCACATCACTCCCAATCGAGCGCGCCCTTTTTCCAGATGTAGACGAAGCCCACGATGAATTCCAGCAGAAACACGCCCATGGCGAAGAAACCCGGCCAGCCGATATCCCGCAGGGCTACACCCCAGGGAAACAGGAAGGCGGTCTCGAGATCGAACAGGATAAAAAGAATAGCGATGAGGTAGTAGCGCACGTCGAACTTCATGCGCGCGTCCTCGAACGCTTCGAAGCCGCACTCGTACGGAGAGAGCTTCGCGGGATCAGGTTTGTTTGGACCGAGAATTCGGCCGATCGACATCAGTGCAATGCCGAGCACGACACCGAAGATGATGAAGATGAGGACGGGGAAGTAGGCTTCGAGATTCAAGGTACGGCCAGCCTTATCTGGAATGTTGTCAACAGCACCAGCGGTAAGCGGCGTCCTGTTGCCCACCCCAAGCGCCATTCCGTAGAAATTACGACGCCGCCTTGCGGACTGGCCGGGGCATACATCCGGGATGGTCTCCGGATGTATGCCCCGATCAAGTTGTTTGGTGCCGACGGCGAGACTCGAACTCGCACAGCTTTCGCCACTACCCCCTCAAGATAGCGTGTCTACCAATTTCACCACGTCGGCTGGGGGAGAAACAATATTGCCTCGCGCCGGGCTTTTCAGGGCCCTGGGTTTTTACACCCTTCGGAACTCTGGCTGGGATACTACTTTATCCTGGCTGGAGCCCCGTCGCTGGGGGATCGTTTCAAGCCTTGTATTCTAACCTAGGATTCTTGTTTTGTTCAATGCACAACAGCAAAAATCTTCAAGAATAAGTCACAAGGCTCGTTGATTATTTCGGTACAGCAGGCGCAGAAGGATTCGAGGCCGCGGCAGCCGATGCAGCAGCAGGCGCCGAAGCCCCCGCCACCGCCGGTGCCACCGCGGGCGCGGAGCCCATCACGCCCAGCGAAGCTGCCGGCCGGTAGTTGCCCATCAGCGTCAGGCTCAGCGTGCAGATGAAGAACAGCGTCGCCAGCACGGCGGTGGTACGCGACAGGAAGTTGGCCGAGCCGGTGGCGCCGAACAGGCTGCCCGAGGCCCCCGAGCCGAACGCCGCACCGACATCGGCGCCCTTGCCGTGCTGTAGCAGCACCAGGCCAATCACGCCAAGCGCGGACAGTACCTGCGCCACTACCAACAAAGTTTTGAAAATTGCCATTTGGTTCGATTCGCTTGCCTGATCAGACCCTATGAGCGGCCGGCATTCAGGCGTTGCCGATCGCGAGGAAATCGTCCGACTTCAGCGAGGCGCCTCCGATAAGGCCCCCGTCGATGTCGGGCATGGAAAATAGTTCTGCCGCATTGTCCGGCTTCACGCTGCCGCCGTACAACATGGCCATGCGAGCGGCCACGCCTGCGTCGCGCGCCGCCACCTGGGCGCGCAGGAAAGCGTGCACGGCCTGAGCCTGCTCGCTGCTTGCGGTCTTGCCCGTGCCGATCGCCCACACCGGCTCATAGGCCAGCACGATGCGGCCGAGCTGCTCAAGCGACAGGGTCTCGAGCACGGCGCCGAGCTGACGGCCTACCACGGCCTCGGTCTCGCCTGCCTCGCGCTGCGCCAGACTCTCGCCCACACACACCACTGGCACAATGCCGAACTCCAGCGCGCGCACCGCCTTGGCCGCTACCGTGGCATCCGTCTCGCCATGGTAGCTGCGCCGCTCCGAATGCCCCACCAGGGAATACGAAACACCGAACTCAGCCAGCATGGAGGCCGCGACTTCGCCCGTGAAGGCACCGCGCGCCTCGGCGGACACGTCCTGCGCGCCCCAGGCCACCGCGGACCCTGCCAGCAACGCCTGGCACTGCGCAAGATACGGGAACGGCGCGCATACTGCCAGGCGCGCGCTTGCGGGCGCTGCCTTGATCGCTTCCAGCAAGGTCACATTGGCAGCCAGGCTGCCGTGCATCTTCCAGTTGCCGATAACGAGCTTTTGTCTCACAGGGCGCCCCTCTCAATCAAACCGGCTATTGTAGCGCGGGCCAGGGCCCTACGCCACAGAAGGGCCCCGAAATCGGCCTGGGGCGCGAGGCGCCGGCCGCACCCGGCCGCATTCGGCCATCAGCCCGCTACCAGCAGCATTACCAGGTCAGGACGATCTTGCCGATGTGCTCGCTGGACTCCATCAGCCGATGCGCATCGGCGGCCTGGGCGGCCGGGAAGGTCTGGTGGATCACCGGCTTGATCTTGCCCGCGGCCAGCAGCGGCCACACGTGCTGGTGCAACGCCTGCGCGATCTCGCCCTTGAACGCCACCGGGCGGGGACGCAGCGTGGAGCCCGTCACGGTGATACGGCGGCGCAGGATATCGCCCAGCGGGATCTCGGCCTTGGCGCCGCCCAGCAGCGCGATGATCACAATGCGGCCATCGTCCGCGACGCAGGACAGCTCGCGCGCCAGATACGGGCCGGCCACCATGTCGAGGATGACATCTGCGCCACGGCCACCGGTCAGGGCCTTAACTTCGGCGACAAAGTCCTCGGTCTTGTAGTTGATGGCACGGTCGGCGCCCAGCTCCTCGCAGGCACGGCACTTGTCGGCGCTGCCGGCGGTGACGAAGACTTTGTGGCCCAGGGCCTTGGCGATCTGGATGGCGGTCGTGCCGATGCCGCTCGAGCCGCCCTGGATCAGCAGGGTCTCGTCCTTGCCCAGCGGGCCGCGGCCCAGGTAGCCGCGATCGAATACGTTGCTCCACACGGTGAAGAACGTCTCCGGCAATGCGGCCGCCTCGACATCCGACAGGCCCGCCGGCACCGGCAGGCATTGCGCCGCGGGGGCCACGCACAACTCGGCGTAACCGCCGCCCTGCACCAGCGCGCACACGCGATCGCCCAGCTTCAGGCCGAAGCGGTTGTCGGAGTGCGCCAGGTCACCGCCGGCCACCACGCCGGCCACTTCCAGCCCCGGCAGGTCGGACGCGCCGGGTGGCACCGGGTAGTTGCCGGTACGCTGGAATACGTCGGGACGGTTGATGCCGGCCGCGGCCACGCGGATCAGGATCTCGCCGGCCTTGGGCACCGGGTCTGGGCGTTGCGCCAGTTGCAGGACTTCGGGGGCGCCGTACTCGCGGATTTCGATGGCTTGCATTGCTGCTCCTTGCGGTTAGGGACCTCGCGCATGCGGCGGGCTCGCGCACGCAGGGCGGGGGAATCAATCTGGGCACCCGCCATGCAGCGGGCCGAACAGCCGGGCCGCATGGGGTGGGACTGGCGGGAGTGTAAACAAAAAAGCGGCTGGACATCGCCAGCCGCTTTTTCTGCTACGGGTACCGTCGTTCTACCGGCACCGTAAAACGCTTACTGCTGCTGATCAGCCGAAGGCGTCGTCGGCGCTGCCGGTGCTGCCGGTGCTGCCGGAGCAGCCGGTGCCTCGCTGGTGTTGGCGATCGGGCTGATGCTGCCGCCCTCTTCGGCCAGCGCGGCCTTCAGGGACAGGCGCAGGCGGCCCTTCTCGTCAGCCTGGATCAGCTTGACGCGCACGTGTTGGCCTTCCTTGAGCCAGTCCTTGATGTCCTTGACGCGTTCGTTGACGATCTCGGAGATATGCAGCAGGCCATCCTTGCCCGGCAGGATGTTGACGATGGCGCCAAAGTCCAACAGCTTGAGCACGGTGCCGGCGTAGATCTTGCCTACTTCGGCTTCCGCGGTGATGCCTTCGATGCGGCGCTTGGCTTCGGCCATGCCTTCGGTCGAGGTCGAGGCGATGGTGATGGTGCCGTCTTCCTGGATGTCGATGGTGGTGCCGGTTTCCTTCGTCAGGGCCTGGATGGTCGAGCCGCCCTTGCCGATCACTTCGCGGATCTTGTCCGGATGAATCTTCATGGTGATCATGCGCGGTGCGTGCTCCGACAGCTCGGTGCGTGCATGGCCCATCGCGTCCTGCATCTTGCCCAGGATATGCAGGCGGCCTTCCTTGGCTTGCGCCAGCGCGACCTGCATGATTTCCTTGGTGATGCCCTGGACCTTGATGTCCATCTGCAGCGCGGTGATGCCGGTGTCGGTACCCGCGACCTTGAAGTCCATGTCGCCGAGGTGGTCCTCGTCGCCCAGGATGTCGGTCAGCACGGCGAACTTGTTGCCTTCCAGGATCAGGCCCATGGCCACGCCGGCCACGTGCGCCTTGATCGGAACGCCTGCGTCCATCAGTGCCAGGCAGCCACCGCACACCGATGCCATCGACGACGAGCCGTTGGATTCGGTGATTTCGGACACCAGGCGGATGGTGTAGGCGAATTCGTCATCCTTCGGCAGGACCGGGATCAGCGCGCGCTTGGCCAGGCGGCCGTGACCGATTTCGCGGCGCTTGGGGCTGCCCACGCGGCCGGTTTCGCCGGTGGCGAACGGAGGCATGTTGTAGTGGAGCATGAAGCGGTCGCGGTATTCGCCGGCGAGCGCGTCGATGATCTGCTCATCGCCCTTGGTGCCCAGCGTGGCAACCACCAGCGCCTGGGTTTCGCCACGGGTGAAGATGGCCGAGCCGTGAGCGCGCGGCAGCACCGACGAGCGGATCTCGATCGGGCGCACGGTGCGGGTGTCGCGGCCATCGATGCGCGGCTCGCCCGACAGCACCTGGCTGCGCACGATCTTGGCTTCGATGTCGAACAGCACGTTGCCCACTTCGACCTTGTCGGCTTCCACGCCGGCTTCGGCCAGCTTGGCCGCAACAGTGGCGTAGACTTCCTTGAGCTTTTGGCTGCGAGCCGACTTCTGGCGCAGCTGGTAGACGTCCTGCAGCAGCGGCAGGGCAATCTCGCCGACCTTGGCGATCAGCGCTTCGTTCTTCGGTGCCGCGGTCCAGTCCCACTCCGGCTTGCCGCCGTCGCGCACCAGGTCATGGATGGCATTGATGGCCGTCTGCATCTGCTCGTGGCCGTAGACCACGGCGCCCAGCATCACCTCTTCCGACAGTTGGCGGGCTTCCGATTCCACCATCAGCACAGCGCGCTCGGTACCGGAAACCACCAGGTCCAGTTCCGAAGCGGCGATCTGCGAACGGGTCGGGTTCAGCAGGTACTGGCCGTCCTTGTAGCCAACGCGCGCCGCGCCGACCGGGCCGCTGAACGGAATGCCCGACACTGCCAGGGCAGCCGAGGCGCCGATCAGGGCGGGGATGTCAGCCGGGACTTCCGGATTCAGCGACAGCACGTGGATGACCACTTGCACTTCGTTGTAGAAGCCTTCCGGGAACAGCGGGCGCAGCGGGCGGTCGATCAGGCGCGAGGTCAGCGTCTCGTTTTCCGACGGACGGCCTTCACGCTTGAAGAAGCCACCGGGGATCTTGCCGGCAGCGTAGGTCTTCTCGATGTAGTCGACGGTCAGCGGGAAGAAATCCTGGCCGGCCTTGGGCGACTTGGCAGCGACAACGGTGGCGAGCACCACGGTGTCCTCAATGTCGACGATCACGGCACCGCCAGCCTGGCGGGCAACCTCGCCGGTTTCCAGGCGCACCTTGTGCTGGCCCCACTGGAATTCCTTGACGATCTTGTTGAACATGGTCATGAGCGTTCCTTTTGTTCGTGCTTGCACGCTTGTGCAACGCCCGCGTTAGCAGCCGCGGGCGAACTGCCGGATCAGCGTCGGCCTCAGTCACAGGGAAGTGCTATGCCATTCCAGCGCGATACCTGATAGCTGGTAGCTGGTACGTGGCATCTGCCTGGGCAGATACCGCGCTGGAATGACACAAAGCCCCGCTTCCTTGCCCGACTCCGGTATGGATTAACAGTAAAAAAGCTAAAAAAAGCTAAAGAACACAGTAACTTACTCCGTTGCACGTCTTGGCGCAACGTGTGCCAGCCCCCGGGGCCATGGCACCATCAAGTAGAGCAAAAATCACTTGCAGCAATGCTGGACATCGACAGGACAGCGACCGAACAAGGGCCGGACCTGCGGCATTTCATCCGCAAAAACAAAATGCCTGCATCAGCGAGGCTGACGCAGGCATTAGTGGCTCACGCGAAGGCGTGCAGTGCATCCATTCGTGCTGCCATCCGGACGATCCTGGCTGCTTACTTACGCAGGCCGAGCTTCTCGATCAGCGAACGATAACGGTCGGCATCGTTGGCCTTGAGGTAGTCCAGCAGGCGACGACGACGGCTCACCATGCGCAGCAGACCGCGGCGGCTGTGGTGATCCTTCATGTTGGCCTTGAAGTGGGGGGTCAGTTCGTTGATGCGGGTGGTCAGCAAAGCGACCTGGACTTCGGGGCTACCCGTGTCGTTGGCGGCACGTGCGAACTGCTTGATGACTTCGGTTTTGCTGCTGATTTGGGCTTCTGCCATGGTGATTTCCTTTTCACTTGCGAACGCTACAGCACGAAATGTGCCGCATGCGTCGTGCCTTGTGCGTGTCCTACATACAGGCAACTGTCTCGCCGGACCGGTTTTTGACAACCGGCTGGCTATGACAGCGGGCGATTATAACGGAAAACGGGCTAGCGATGGCGTTTGCGGCAACGCAGGCCTGGAACCGCTAGAACCGTTCCATCTTGCAGGTCGTGGGCAACATGGTCTGCGCCGACTTTAGCTTCCTCACCGTGCGAAAGCCATATCCCGACCCCTCATTGTCAAAGCGCACATCGCCACCCTGCTTCTCCATCACCGACACGTAGAGCGGCTGCAGCACCTGGTGGTCGTCGGCGCGGATCGTCGCATCATGGAAGTCGTTGACGTAGCGCATGCCCTCCAGCGCACGCGCCACCTTGACGGCGTCGGTCGAACCCGCCTGCTCGATGGCCCGGGCGAGCATCTCCACCATCATCTGCATGCGCAGGTGAACGTAGTCGTCCTTGGGCTCAGGGTAACGGGCACGGAACGCCTGGTAGAACGCGTCGGAAGCCGCGCCGCCCACGTTGGGGTGCCACTCCGCCACCGCAAGCACGCGCCCTACCCCGGCGTCTCCCATAGCCGCCGGCGCGCCCAGGCCGTTGCCGTAGAAGGTGTAGAACTTGGCATTCAGCCCGCCCTCGCGCGCGGCCTTGATCATCAGGGTGAGGTCGTTGCCCCAGTTGCCCGTGATCACCGCATCCGCGCCGCTGGCCTTGATCTTGGCGATATACGGGGCGAAGTCCTTGATCTTGCCGATCGGGTGGAACTCATCGCCCACGATGCGCAGCTCGGGCCGTTTGGCCGCCAGCATCTCCCGTGCCGAACGCGACACCTGATGCCCGAAACTGTAGTCCTGGTCGATCAGGTAGACGCGCCGCACGCCGGCATCGGCACGGATGACTTCGGTCAGGGCCTGCATGCGCATGTCGGCGCTGGCATCGAAGCGGAAGTGCCAGAAGCTGCACCCCTCATTAGTCAGTGTGGGATCGACCGCCGAGTAATTCAGGAAGAGCACGCGGGCATCGGGCTGCCGGCTGTTATGGCGGTTGATCGCGCTGACCAGCGCGCCAGCCACCGCTGAGCTGTTGCCTTGCAGGACAAAGGGAATCCGCTTGTCCACCAGCCCGCGCAACTGGATCAGGCTCTCGTCGACATTGCCCTTGCTATCGAAGGTAACCAGCTCGAGGGGCCGCGCGCCTTCCGCGGTCTTGACGCCACCGCGCGCATTGACGCGGTCGATGGCGATCCGCAGGTTGCGCACCACCGCGTCGCCCGCGTTGGCAAAGGGGCCGGACAACCCTTCGATCATGCCGAGACGGATCGGCTCCTGCGCGCCGGCGCTCGCCGCCACCGCCAGCAAACAGCCCGCCAGCCATCGTTTAGCCCACATCGAGTGATCTCCCGCCAAAGCGCTGCATGGTAAGCCAGTGGCCCAGCCTAGGCAAATCGGATCGCATTCGCGGCAAAACGGGAATTTGGGCGAGGATGGCGGCGCCATGGCGGCGCTTACCCTCAAAAAGCCGGCACGTGCCACATGAGGCGCACACAACTTTTGCGCGCCGCTACACTCTTAGTCCATATCATCACGAATTTTAATAAGAGGACTGCCATGAACGCCTCATCGTCGCGCCGTGCCGCCCAGTGGCTCGTGCTAGCAGCAGCGGCAGCCGTCCTGCCGGCCTGCTCGGTGCTGCAACCGGTCAAAGCCGGCCAGGACATGGTGGGCGCGCCAGAAGCCGCCGTACAAGCCCAGTTCGGCATGCCAACCGATACCTACCAGCTAGCCGACGGCACACAGCGCTGGATCTACTCCAAGCAACCCTTCGGGCAACAATCCTACGCAGCAGACTTCGACAGCAGCGGCCATCTGACCATGTTCCGGCAGATGCTGCAGACCAACGAACTCTACAAGGCGAAAGTCGATGTGTGGACCAAGCTGGACGTGGAGCAACACTTTGGCAAGCCGCGCGAGCCCAGGCAGTATTACCCGCTGATGAAGCGCGAAGTGTGGTCCTACCGCTTCAAGCATGAGGACAACTGGCCGTCGATGTTCAATTTCTATTTCGACGACGGCGGCGTGCTGCGCCAGACCCAGATCACGCCAGACCCGCTCGCGGATGGGCCCGGCCGACGCCGCTGAGAGCGGGAAAATGCAAAAAGCCCGCCATCATCCTCATGGGAATGCGGCGGGCCGATTCAAGCCCCGCGGCCGGGTAGGCCGCGGGCTTACCGGTCAGATCGGGATCAGATCTGCGGGTTGATCTTCTGCACGGCCTTGTCGTGCAGTTTATTCAGCGCGGCCAGGTAGGCCTTGGCCGAGGCGGCCACGATATCGGGATCGGTGCCCACGCCGTTGACGATGCGCCCGCCCTTGGACAACCGCACCGTGACTTCGCCCTGTGCCTGCGTGCCGGCAGTGATGGCATTGACCGAATACAGCACCAGCTCGGCGCCGCTGGCGACCTTGCCTTCGATGGCGTGGAGCGTGGCATCGACCGGGCCATTGCCCTCGCCTTCGCCCGTCACCTCATTGCCGTCCATATTGAACACCACGCGCGCATGCGGGCGCTCGCCGGTCTCGGAGTGCTGCGACAGCGAGATAAAGCGGAAGTGCTCGTTGACGTCGTGCGCCTCGTCGGAAACGATGGCCATGATGTCTTCGTCGAAGATCTCGGACTTCTGGTCGGCCAGTTCCTTGAAGCGGGTGAACGCGGCATTGACCTCACCCTCGCTCTCCAGCTCGATGCCGAGTTCCTGCAGGCGTTGCTTGAAGGCGTTGCGGCCCGAGAGCTTGCCCAGCACGATCTTGTTGGCGGTCCAGCCCACGTCTTCCGCGCGCATGATCTCGTAGGTATCGCGCGCCTTCAGCACGCCATCCTGGTGGATGCCCGAAGCATGTGCGAAGGCGTTGGCGCCCACCACGGCCTTGTTGGGCTGCACCACGAAGCCGGTGATCTGCGACACCAGCTTGGAAGCCGGCACGATCTGCGTGGTATCCACGCCGACGTCCATGTCGAAGTAGTCGCGGCGCGTCTTGACCGCCATCACGACTTCTTCCAGGCTGGTATTGCCGGCACGCTCACCGAGGCCGTTGATGGTGCACTCGACCTGGCGCGCACCGCCGAGCTTGACCGCCGCCAGCGAATTGGCCACGGCCATGCCGAGGTCGTTGTGGCAGTGCACGGACCAGATGGCCTTGTCGGAATTGGGGATGCGTTCGCGCACCGAGCGAATCAGGCCCGCGTAGCCTTCCGGCACGGCATAGCCCACCGTGTCCGGCAGGTTGATGGTGGTAGCGCCTTCCTTGATCACGCCTTCCAGCACGCGGCACAGGAAATCCATGTCCGAGCGGCTGCCATCTTCGGGCGAGAATTCGATATCGTCGGTGAACTGGCGCGCAAAGCGCACCGCCTGGATGGCTTGCTCGAAAACCTGGTCCGGCGTCATGCGCAGCTTCTTTTCCATATGCAGCGCCGAGGTGGCGATGAAGGTATGGATGCGGAAGGCGTTGGCCGGCTTGAGCGCCTCCGCGGCGCGGGCGATATCGCGATCGTTGGCGCGGGCCAGCGAGCAGATGGTCGAATCCTTGACGACCTGGGCGATGGAGCGGATCGCTTCGAAGTCGCCGTTGGAGCTGGCGGCAAAGCCCGCTTCGATCACGTCGACCTTCAGGCGCTCCAGCTGGCGCGCGATGCGGATCTTTTCCTCGCGGGTCATGGAGGCGCCGGGCGACTGTTCGCCGTCGCGCAAGGTGGTGTCGAAAATAATGAGTTTGTCGGACATGGTTGGGGCTCCTGGGCTGACTTTTGTATTCGGCGAATCGGGTGGATGCCTCGGCATTCGCCGTTCGTTTTGCTGTACTGCTGTGTTCGTGCTGAATGCAAAACGCCCCGGCGTGCAGTGATGCAGGCCGGGGCGTTTATAAATCCTGTGTGACTTTACGCGAGGGGCTTGGCTTCCCTCAGCGCGAACGCGTCCCGACCTGACGGCCTAGTAGGCCACCTAGAATGGTGCGGGCGAGTAGGGCTTGGCGCGAAATCATGTGAGCGACTATAGCCGAGAAGCCGGGTGTGTGCAATATGGATGCCTCAATCAGGCCAGCATCAGGCCGATAGCCGAAAAACGGGCCAGGGGGCGCCATGCCCCCTGGACGGCGGGCGTCAGGCCTTGGGCGGGATGCGCAGCTTCTGGCCGGGGTAGATCTTGTCCGGATTCGTCAACATCGGCTCGTTGGCCTCGAAAATCGCGGTGTACAGCGCGCCGTTGCCGTAGGCCGCCTGGGAGATCGCCCACAGGGTGTCGCCCTTGACCACGGTGTGCCAGGTCGATTCGGTGGAGTCGACATTGACCGACATCTTGTCGTCGACCTTGTCCACACCTTGCACATTGCCGCAGCACAGGATGATCTTCTCGCGGGTGGCCTGGTCCGGCGCCACGCCGAACACCGTCACCAGCCCCTGCGAGCCGTCCACTTGCACCATCAGCCCGGTGGCGTCGAGGTTCATCTGCTTGATGTAGCCTTCGATGGCATCGCCGGCGGCGCGGTTGGCCGCATCGGCATCGGCATCCGCCGCCGGCGCATCGGCCGGAGCCGCCGCGGGCGCGGCTTGCGCTGCGCTGCCGCCAAACAGTTTCTCTCCTGCTTCCTTGATGAAGTCGAGCATGCCCATGAGAACCTCCAGTGATAAGTGGACAACAAGGGGGACTACAGTACAACCGAGGCTACAGTGAACCACGGCAAACGCCGCGGCAATGCGACAGCCTGGAAAACAAATGTAAAAAAAGGCGCCGTAGCGCCTTTTTACCAACCTGCGATCAGGAACGATCTTTCCCGCCGTCCCGCACCTTGCGGATTTCGGCCGGCTTGCCGTGCAGCGCATGCCAGCCCCACAGCAGGTAGCCGGAGATGGCGTAGGCCACGAACAGGCCGAACAACGCCACCGGCGGATCCGTCGAGACCACCACGAACAAGACCAGCACCAGCACCATCATGCCGAAGGGCACGCGATAGCGCACGTCGAGCGCCTTGCCGCTATAGAACGGCGCATTGGAGACCATCGACAGCCCGGCGTACAGCGTGATGCCGAACGCCACCCACGGCATCCACAGGTCCTTGACCGGCAGCTTGTTGTCGATCACCAGCCAGACAAAGCCTGCCACCAGCGCCGCCGCCGCCGGGCTGGGCAACCCCTGGAAGAAGCGCTTGTCGACCACGCCGATGTTGGCATTGAAGCGCGCCAGGCGCAGCGCGGCACAGGTGCAATAGACAAAGGCGGCAATCCAGCCCCACTTGCCCAGGTCGTGCAGGATCCACTCATACATCACCAGCGCCGGCGCCACACCGAACGAGGTCATGTCCGACAACGAATCGTATTGCTCGCCAAACGCGCTCTGCGTATTGGTGATGCGTGCGACGCGCCCATCCATGCCGTCCAGCACCATCGCGGCGAAGATGGCGATGGCCGCGCTGTCAAAGCGCATGTTCATGGCCTGCACGATGGCAAAGAAGCCGGCGAACAGCGCCGCGGTGGTGAACGCGTTGGGCAGCAGGTAAATGCCGCGACGGCGCGGGCGCACGTACTCGATGTCGTGATCGTCCCCGGCCTCGTCGTCGAAATTGTCGGACTCGTTGCCACGCAGCTGGTTGTGGCGGAAAGGACGCAAGTTGGTCACGTTGCTATTGGTAACGCGCTTATTGCGTCGGTTGAAAGCACCCATGCCTGTTCTCCAGTGGGTCTGATCTGTTCCGGCGTCGCCGGATTAATCCAGCTCAGCCAGGATGGTCGACGAGGCCGACACCTTCTCGCCGATGGTCACGCGCGGGCGCGCATCCACCGGCAGGTAGACGTCGACGCGCGAGCCAAAGCGGATGAAGCCATAGCGCTGGCCGCGCGACAGCGTCTCGCCGACGCGGATATAGCAGAGGATGCGGCGGGCCACCAGGCCGGCCACCTGTACCAAGGTCACCACCTTGCCGTCTGCGGCACGGCGGATGACCACGGCGTTGCGTTCGTTCTCGAGCGAAGCCTTGTCGAGGTCGGCGTTGACGAACTTGCCGGGGGAATACTCGACCTTCTCGACCTTGCCGTCCACGGACACCCGGTTGGAGTGTACGTTGAACACGTTCATGAAGACGCTGATCTTCAGCGCCTCGCGGCCCGCGTACGGGTCCATGGTCTTCTCGACCACCACGATGCGGCCATCGGCGGGCGCCAGGACGGCGTTCGGCTGGGCGGGAATGGACCGCGGCGGATCACGGAAAAACTGCAGCACGAACAGTGTAATGATCCACAGCGGCAAGGCCCACCAGAAGCCGGCGCTGACCTGCACCAGCAGCGAGATGACAAAGGCGCCAGCCAGGAACGGCCAGCCTTCACGGGCAATCAGCGGATGAGGATAGTTCATGCAATGCTTACTTGGTGGATAAAGTCTGACAAGGATAACAAAAAGCCGTTCAGTCCCCGCCTGAATAACCCCTCGAGAGGGGGAAATGTGCGGATGACTGAACGGCTGCGGCCCGCGCCGTCAGTAGCGGCGGGCCGTCGGGCTGTAGTACAGCTTAGTTCTTCGACTGGTCGACCAGCTTGTTCTTTGCGATCCAGGGCATCATCGCGCGCAGCTTGGCACCCACTTCTTCGATCTGGTGCTCAGCGGTCAGGCGGCGGCGCGAGATCAGGGTCGGGGCGCCGGCCTTGTTCTCGAGCAGGAAGCTCTTGGCGTACTCGCCGGTCTGGATGTCGGTCAGGCATTGCTTCATGGCCTTCTTGGTCTCCTCGGTCACGACGCGCGGGCCGGTGACGTATTCGCCGTATTCGGCGTTGTTGGAGATCGAGTAGTTCATGTTGGCGATGCCGCCTTCATAGATCAGGTCGACGATCAGCTTGAGTTCGTGCAGGCATTCGAAGTAAGCCATTTCCGGCGCGTAGCCAGCTTCCACCAGCGTTTCGAAGCCAGCCTTGATCAGCTCGACGGTACCGCCGCACAGCACGGCTTGCTCGCCGAACAGGTCGGTTTCGGTTTCTTCGCGGAAGTTGGTTTCGATGATGCCGGCGCGGCCGCCGCCGTTGGCGGTAGCGTACGACAGGGCGATGTCACGGGCGGCGCCGGACTTGTCCTGGTGCACGGCGATCAGGTGGGGCACGCCGCCGCCTTGGGCGTAGGTCGAGCGCACGGTGTGGCCCGGCGCCTTCGGGGCGATCATGATGACGTCGAGGTCGGCGCGCGGGATCACGGCACCGTAGTGCACGTTGAAGCCGTGGGCGAAGGCCAGTGCGGCGCCTTGCTTGATGTTGTCGTGCACTTCGTTCTTGTACACGTCGGCGATCTGCTCGTCCGGCAGCAGGATCATGACCACGTCGGCGTCCTTGACGGCGTCAGCCACTTCCTTGACCTGCAGGCCGGCATTGACTGCCTTGTTCCACGATGCGCCGCTCTTGCGCAGGCCAACGGTGACCTTGACGCCGGAGTCGTTCAGGTTCTGCGCGTGGGCGTGGCCTTGCGAGCCGTAGCCGATGATGGTGACGTTCTTGCCCTTGATCAGGGAGAGGTCGGCGTCCTTGTCGTAAAACACTTTCATGATGGTTCCTTCAGTCTTTCGTTTTCGTGTGTCGGGTTGGCGGCCACCGCCCGGCTAATGCCGGCACCGGCGCCGCCCTTGGATACTGCAATCAGGCTCAGACCTTCAGGATGCGCTCGCCGCGGCCAATGCCCGAGCCGCCGGTACGGACGGTCTCGAGGATGGCGGCGCGGTCGATGGCGTCCAGGAAGGCATCCAGCTTGCCGCCGTTGCCGGTCAGCTCGATGGTGTAGGTCTTCTCGGTGACGTCGATGATGCGGCCGCGGAAGATGTCGGCGGTGCGCTTCATTTCCTCGCGCTCCTTGCCGACCGCGCGCACCTTGACCAGCATCAGCTCGCGCTCGATGTGCGCGCCCTCGGTCAGGTCCACCACCTTGACCACTTCCACCAGGCGGTTCAGGTGCTTGGTGATCTGCTCGATGATGTCGTCCGAACCGCTGGTGACGATCGTCATGCGCGACAGCGAGGCGTCTTCGGTGGGGGCCACCGTCAGCGTCTCGATGTTGTAGCCGCGCGCCGAGAACAGGCCCACCACGCGCGACAGCGCGCCCGGTTCATTTTCCAGCAGGACCGAAATGATATGTCGCATTACAGGTCCTCCGCGCCGAGCAGCATCTCGGAGATGCCCTTGCCGGCCTGGACCATCGGCCACACGTTTTCAGTCGGGTCGGTCTGGAAATCGAGGAACACGGTACGGTCTTTCAGGCGGAAGGCTTCGCGCAGGGCGGGCTCGACGTCAGCCGTCTTTTCGATGCGCATGCCGATATGGCCATAGGCCTCGGCCAGCTTGACGAAGTCGGGCAGCGCGTCCATGTAGGAATGCGAGTAGCGGTTGTCGTACTCGATTTCCTGCCACTGGCGCACCATGCCGAGGTAGCGGTTGTTGAGCGCGCAGATCTTCACCGGGGTGTCGTACTGCAGGCAGGTCGACAGTTCCTGGATGTTCATCTGGATCGAGCCTTCGCCGGTGATGGTCACCACTTCCTTCTCGGGGAAGGCTTTCTTGATGCCCATCGCGTACGGCAGGCCCACGCCCATCGTGCCCAGGCCACCGGAATTGATCCAGCGGCGCGGTTCGTTGAACTTGTAGAACTGCGCGGCCCACATCTGGTGCTGGCCCACGTCCGAGCAGACGAAGGCATCGCCGTGCGTCAGTTCCCAGATCTTTTCCACCACGTACTGCGGCTTGATGATCTCGGAGTTGCGGTCGTACTTGAGGCAGTCCACCGAACGCCATTGCTCGATCTGTTCCCACCACTTGGCCAGGGCCTCGCGCTTGGGCTTGACGTCGCTGGCCTGCAGCTGGGAGATCAGCTCCTGCAGCACATCCTTGACGTGGCCCACGATGGGAATGTCGACCTTGACCCGCTTCGAGATGGAAGACGGATCGATGTCGATATGGATGATCTTGCGCGGCTGCGAGGTGAAGTGCGCCGGATTGCCGATCACGCGATCGTCGAAACGCGCCCCGATGGCGATCAGCACGTCGCAGTTCTGCATGGCCATGTTGGCTTCATACGTGCCGTGCATGCCGAGCATGCCGACGAACTGCTTGCTGGTGCCGGGGAACGAGCCGAGGCCCATCAGCGTGTTGGTGACCGGATGGCCGGTCAGCGCGGCAAGCTGGCGCAGCTCTTCGCTGGCATTGGCCAGCACCACACCGCCACCCGCATAGATGAACGGCCGTTCGGCGCCCTGCAACAGCGCGAGCGCCTTGCGGATCTGGCCCGAATGGCCCTTGTTCACCGGGTTGTACGAGCGCATGTCGATCGACTTGGGATACTCGTACTTGCAGGAATTGCGCGAGACGTCCTTGGGAATATCGACGACAACGGGGCCGGGACGGCCGGTTGCGGCAATATAGAACGCCTTCTTGATGGTCGCGGCGAGATCGCGGACGTCCTTGACCAGGAAGTTGTGCTTGACGATGGGGCGGGTGATGCCGACCGTGTCGCATTCCTGGAAAGCGTCCTGGCCGATAGCGTGCGTCGGCACGTTACCGGTGATGATCACCATCGGGATCGAGTCCAGGTAGGCCGTGGCAATGCCCGTCACCGCATTGGTGACGCCGGGACCAGAGGTCACCAGGGCGCAGCCCACCTTGCCGGTCGCACGCGCATAGCCGTCTGCGGCATGAACCGCGGCCTGCTCGTGGCGCACCAGGATGTGCTCGATCTTCTTTTGCTTGTAAAACTCGTCGTAGATATACAGCACTGCGCCGCCAGGGTAGCCCCAGACGTACTCGACGCCTTCTTCGGCAAGTGCGTGAACGAGAATCTCCGCCCCGATCATTTCGGGTGCGGCGGATGAATTGCTGTCTGCGTGGAATTCCGCGCTGGGCATGTTCATTTTAGTCCTTTGCAATTTTCGGCAAAAAATTGTTCGGATGCTCTCTGCCGGGCTTGTGGCACGGGTTCAAGCGGTGCGCGTCTGCATGATAGACCGCCTCATAAGCGGCCGAATGAGACAACCACTGATGTCGTGTGAACCCGCGACGATACTGGATTGATTCGGGCTTGTCTACGGGCTTTTTTGCGCGAGGGGGCATCCCGCCATCCTTCAGACTCCCCCGCCACGCGCTGAGCCTGAATGACCACAAAAGAGAACAAGGATGGTCACCGGGGGGGTTATTTGCTAGCATCCCACCATTTTGGACGTGCAAGAAGCCCTACCCTGCACTTCCACCGGCCAAGGCCCCACCGTCTGTACCCCGCCTGCATGGCAACCGATCAGGAACTATCCGACTTTCTCGCCAGCGTCGAGCGGCGCGCCTTCAAACAGGCCGTGTTTGCGGTGCGCGACGACGAAGCCGCCCTGGACATCGTCCAGGACGCGATGATCAAGCTCGCCGAAAAATACGGCGACAAGAGCGCCGCAGAGCTCGCACCGCTGTTCCAGCGCATACTGCAGAACACAATTCACGACTGGTTCCGCCGCCAGAAAGTACGCAATACCTGGGTCACCCTGTTTTCCAACCTGCGCGACGATCGCGAAGGCGAGGATAATGACCTGCTCGACACTTTCGAGGCCGAAATCGGCTCCGAATCTGCGGAAAGCAGCGCCGACAAGGTGGAACGCGCCCAGACCATGCACATCATCGAACAGGAGATCCAGCGCCTGCCGACACGTCAACGCGAAGCCTTCCTGATGCGTTACTGGGAGGATATGGACGTCGCGGAAACGGCTGCCGTCATGGGATGCTCCGAAGGCAGCGTCAAGACGCACTGTTCCCGTGCCACGCACACACTGGCGCAGGCATTGCGAGCGCGGGGGGTCCGACTATGAGCACCAGAAACGAAAAAGAAATCAACGAACGCCGCCTGGCACACGATATCCGCACGGCACTCGATGCCTCTGCGAATGCGTTGCCGGACAATGTGACCGATCGGCTTGCCGCCGCACGGCGGATTGCGCTGTCTCGCAAGAAAGCGCATGCCGCCGTCGCCGTGCCGCAGCTGGCCTCGGCTGGGATGCCCACGCTCTCTTTCGACGAGGACGACTCGGCACTCCACCGCGCAGGTTCCTGGCTGCGCCGCCTTGGGCTGGTATGGACGCTGGTGGCGCTGGCCGCCGGGCTGGCGGGCATCTACCACTGGCAGCAGCAAAAGCGCGTCGATGAGCTGGCGGATGTGGACGCAGCGATGCTGCTCGACGACCTCCCACCGACGGCATACGCGGATCAGGGCTTCCACGTGTTCCTCAAGCGCGGTCAGTAGGCATGGCCGGCGCTGACATCATCCCCGACGCACCGCGCCGGCGGCTGGCGGCCTTGCTGCTGGCCGGCCTGGCCGCCGCCGTCACGATCTGGTCCCTGGTTCCGGCCACTTGCCAGGCTCAGGGCGGCCACCCCGGTGGTGCACCCGCGGCCAGCATCGCCAATGCGCACCCGAACTGGAACGAGCTCAATGCCGTCCAGCAGCGCGTGCTCGCGCCGCTGGCAGGCGAGTGGAACAATTTCCCCGAGCTCAACCGGCGCAAATGGCTGCAGATCGCGGAACGATACGAGAAATTCTCGCCCGCGGAACAGGCGCGGCTTCAGACCCGCATGACCGAATGGGTCAAGATGACGCCTCAGCAGCGTCGCCTGGCGCGCGAAAACTACCAGATCACGCGTTCGCTGCCCGCCCAGAAGAAGGCCGAGGCCTGGAACAAGTACCAGCAACTGCCGGAAGAGCAAAAAAAGAACCTGGCGGCTGCCGAGAAAGTGCCGCGCCGCCCCGGCGCGGTCAGCGCCCTGCCCTCCGGCAAGCGCCTGCCAGCCGAGACCACGCGGCAGCTGCACCTGGAAAAGAAGGCACCCGCCGGCGCCACATCGGCCGCCGCGCGCGCCCGCCCGCCCGCTGCCGGCACGCCGGCGGCGGAGTCCCAAGCTGCCCTGCCAGGCACCGCTGCCGGCGCACCGGTGCCGACCGTGGACACGCCGCGCGAAGCGGCCACCGAGGCCACGGCCAGCAGCACCAGCGCTACCGCCACGCCCGACGAGCCGGTGCGCCGCTGAACCGCTACGCGGTTGTGCGGCCGGCTTGCACCCGCGCCCTCCCACGCAAGCTACCCGCCCCACCCGCGCTTTGGCATAATGCCGCTTGCGCCGGCCCGGCCGTGCTCGCTTGCAGCCTCGCTGCCCGGCCCTCGCTGCCCGGCCTTGCCCTCCTCCGGCCTGACGGCCCTACCGCCCTATCGCCATACCCGCCATGCCCGCCGTGACCACGCCCAAACCCAACGCCAAGCCGGCCGCATCGGGCGCGCCGGCCAGTCCCTCGCGCCCGGCCGATGCACCGACGATCCGCCGCCGCATCGCCTGCATGCTGTACGAAGGCGTATTGCTGTTCGGCGTGCTAAGCGCCTCGACGGGGGTCTATCTGCTGGCGCGCCCGGCGTTGCAACAGCATGGGCTGGACGGCCCGTTCACGATGCAGTGCTGGAGCTTCCTGGTGCTGGGCTGCTACTTCGTCTGGTTCTGGCAGCGCAACGGACAGACGCTCGCCATGCAGACCTGGCGCATGCGGGTTGAGACGGCCGCGGGCGTGCCCCCGCGCTGGCCGCAGGCCGCGCTGCGCTACCTGCTGGCATGGCTCTGGCTGCCGCCTTCAGCGGCGCTCGGGCACGTGCTCGGCCTGGTCAAGGGCCCGTTCGTCGGCGTGCTGTGCGCTGGCCTGCTGGCTTGGGTCATGCTGGCCCTGCTCGACCCCAGGCGGCAGTTCCTGCATGACCGCCTGGCCCGCACCCGCCTGGCCGACCTGCGCCCGCCCAAGCCATGAACCTGTCGGCTGCCGCCTTGCGCCGCATCGCGGTGGCATTGCAGGCCGCCGTGGCACTAGGCTGCGCTGCCGAACTCAACGCCCTGCATGGGTGGCCCCTCGCCATCGGCCTGCTAGCCGGCATTGGCGTGGTGCTGGCGATCTTTGGGCTGTCTGTTGCCAGCGCCTTTGTCTTTACCCTGTTCAGCCTGGGCGAGCCCGAGGCGACGCGCCCCCCCATCCCACCCGCCCTGCAGGCCTTGCGGCCAGCCCGGTTGACGCCATGGCAGGCGCTGGGCTGCTACCTGCGCGAATACGCCGCCGTGTTCCGGATGTTCAACTGGCTGCAGCCCTTCTGCTCGCACCGCCGCTTGCGCCCGGCCAAAGCCCCGGGCTCGTGCCCGCCGCTGCTGCTGGTGCACGGCTATGGCTGCAACCACGCCGTCTGGCTCGACATGCAGCCCGCCCTGGCGGCGGCCGGCTACCACTGCGAGGCGATCGACCTGGACCCGGTGTTTGGCGACATCGACCAATACGCCCTCGAAGTGCGCGCCGCCATCGCGCGCATCGCCGCCACCACCGGCCAGCCGCCGCTGGTGCTCTGCCACAGCATGGGCGGCCTGGCCGCGCGCGCCGCGCTGGCGGGACGCGGCAAGCCCCCGCCCTGCCGCGGCATCGTCACGCTGGGCACGCCGCATCACGGCTGCGTGCTGGCCCGCTACGGCAGGGGCTTCAATTCCCGCCAGATGCGCTGCGCCAGCGCCTGGCTGCGCGCGCTGGCAGCGCGCGAAACGTCACGCCAGCGCGCTGCCCTGGTGTCGATCTTCAGTTGGCATGATTCGATTGCCGGGCCGCTGGGGACCTCCTGGATGGAGGGCGCGCATCATGTGGCGCTCAGCGGCGTCGGGCATGTCAGCCTGCTGCGGCATCCGGTGGCCACGCAGGCTGTATTGCGGGCGCTGGCGCAGTTGTCAGCGGTGGCGCCAGCGGCCTGATGAGACGACGGCGGCAGCAACTGGAAGCCCCCGCCAGCCGCGCAAGCCACGCAATAGCCACGCAATAACCACCTCCCCCACAACAGTCATATGACGTTCATGTTTCCTTAACAGCTTCGTCACGCGCCACTGGCCCAATGCAGCCATCGTCGCTACCGAGGCCGCCATGGTTCAAGCTCTTCGTTCTGCCCGCGGACATCTGGCCAAGGCCACGCAACTGCTGCGCAGCCGCACCGCCGAGTCGCAATCCCTGCCGCGGCCCATGTCATTGCCTGCCGCGCTGGCCGCCTTCATGCCACCGGCCAGCGACTTGCAGCAACGGCCTCCCGGGCGTTGCGCCACCTCTCCGGCCAGCGTCCCGCCCCCTGAAGCCACCACCCAGCCCCCGCATCCGTCCCATCCCACCCGCCACTACCGCGCCATCTGGCTGTCCGACATCCACCTCGGCACGGCCGGCTGCCAGGCCGATTACCTGCTCGACTTCCTCAAGCACAATGAATCGGACCAGCTCTACCTGGTCGGCGACATCATCGATGGCTGGCAGCTGCGCCGCGGCTGGTACTGGCCGCAGAGCCACAACGATGTGGTGCAGAAGCTGCTGCGCAAGGCGCGCAAGGGTACCGAGGTGATCTACGTGCCGGGCAACCACGATGAGGTGGCGCGCCAGTTCGACGGCCTGGCCTTCGGCGATATCACGGTGCGCGAAGATGCCGTCCACGTCACCGCCGCGGGCAAGCGCCTGTGGGTGGTGCACGGCGACCTGTTCGACGGCGTGGTGCAGCACGCGCGCTGGCTGGCTTACCTGGGCGACTCGCTCTACACCTTGATCCTGGCCGTCAACCGGCACTTCAACCGCATCCGCGCGCGCCTGGGCTTTCCCTACTGGTCGCTGTCGCAGTACCTGAAGCACCAGGTCAAGAACGCGGTCAACTACATCAATTCGTTCGAGCAGGCGATGGTGGATGAGGCGCGCCGGCGCGGCTGCGATGGCGTGATCTGCGGCCATATCCACAAGGCCGAGATCCGCGAGGTCGACGGCCAGCTCTACTGCAACGACGGCGACTGGGTGGAGAGCCTCTCCGCCTTGGTGGAGACGCAGGACGGCGAATTGCAGATCGTCTACTGGACCACCCTGCTCGATGCGCCGGCCACGGCCGGGCGCCGCGCCGTCGCCACAGCCTGACGAGACTTGAGCGCGGCACCCGCCCCACACGCCGCCATCCGTACAACGGTATGGCCGTGGCCTCGCCGAGGCCGGCCACACACGCGGCCTGGCCGCAAGGAGCAGCTATGAAGATCCTGATCGTCACCGATGCCTGGGAGCCGCAGGTCAACGGCGTGGTGCGCACGCTCAAGTCCACCCGCCGCGAGCTGATCGCGATGGGGCACACGGTGGAACTGATCACGCCGCAGGAATTCACCACCATTCCCTGCCCGACCTATCCGGAGATCGCGCTGTCCCTGTTCGCCGGCGCCAAGGTCCGCGCGCGCATCCGCGCCTTCGCGCCGGACGCGCTGCATATCGCCACGGAAGGCCCGCTCGGGCTAGCCGCGCGCCGCTATGCGATCCGCGAGCAGTTGCCGTTTACCACCGCCTACCACACGCGCTTTCCGGAGTACGTGCAGGCGCGCTTCGGCATTCCGCTTGCCTGGACCTACCGCTTCCTGCGCTGGTTCCACGGCCCGGCGCGCGCCGTGATGGCGCCGACACCGGTGGTGCTGCAAGACCTGCATCAGTTTGGCATCACCCACGGCGTGCTGTGGACCCGCGGCGTCGACCTCGATGTCTTCACCACCCAGCAGGCTAACGTGCTCAACACGGCGCACCCGATCTTTCTCTACGTAGGGCGTGTCGCCGTGGAAAAAAACGTGGAGGCCTTCCTCGCGCTGGACCTGCCCGGCTCCAAGTGGGTGGTGGGCGACGGCCCGGCGCTGGCGTCGCTGCGCGCACGCTATCCGGCGGCCAACTACCTGGGCGTACTGACCCAGCCGGAGCTGGCCAAGGTGTATGCTTCGGCCGACGTCTTCGTATTCCCCAGCCGCACCGATACGTTCGGGCTGGTGCTGCTCGAAGCCCTGGCCAGCGGGCTGCCGGTGGCGGCCTATCCGGTAACCGGGCCAATCGATGTGCTCGGCCACAGCGACGCCGGGGTGATGCACGAAGATTTGCGTGAAGCTTGCCTGGAAGCGCTGCGCATTGACCGCGCCACCGCTCGCGCCCATGCCGAACGGTTCTCGTGGCGCGCCGCCTCCGAGCAGTTCCTGACTCACCTGCAGCCGCTGCCGGCCGTACGCGCGACCCCCAACGGCACGAACGGCACCACTGCCCGCCCCTTCTCCGAACATGCCGACTCCGCATCGCCCACCGTCCGAACCGCACCGCCCGCCGGCGCCACAGACCGTCACGTCAGCCCCGGCACCGCCCCCGGACTCGCCGAACAGCGACTACACGATTGAGCAAAACCCCCACAAGGGCAACCGCGGCCTGGCGCGGGCCTGGCATGCCGGCATCAACTCGGTGTCCGGCCTGCGCTACGCGGTGCTGGAAGAAAGCGCGTTTCGCCAGGAGCTGACACTGGTGGTGATCCTCACGCCCTGCGCGTTGCTGCTGCCGGTCGGCATTGTCGAGCGCATCCTGCTGCTGGGCACCCTGCTGCTGGTGCTGATCGTGGAATTGCTCAACTCCAGCGTGGAAGCCGCGGTCGACCGGATCTCGCTGGAGCGGCACAGCCTGTCCAAGCGCGCCAAGGACTTCGGCAGCGCAGCGGTCATGCTGGCGCTGGTGCTATGCGGCGGCACCTGGCTGGCCATTGCCGGGCCGATCGTGATGGACTGGCTGCGCGCGCTGGCGGCCTGACAGGCTAGCGGCGCAAGCACGGCGCAGGCCCGGCACGGCGGCGCGCGGACGGGGCCAAAGGCGCTTGCGGCATTGCGGCAAACGGCGATTGCTTATAATCGCCTTCAACTTACCGAATTGCCGCTCGCCCGGTCGCCTATGGAACCCAAACAGCAAGCCGGTCCCCGCCGCACCCGGGACCGCATCCTGGACGTCTCGCTCCGCCTGTTCAACGAGGTGGGCGAGCCTAACGTCACCACCACCACCATTGCGGAAGCCATGGAGATCAGCCCCGGCAATCTCTACTATCATTTCCGCAACAAGGACGACATCATCAGCTCCATCTTCGTGCTGTTCGAGCAGGAGATGGAGCGCCGCTTGAAGTTGCCCGACGATCACAAGGCCACGCTGGACGAAAGCTGGGGCTACCTGCAGTACATGGCGGAGTTCCTGTGGAACTACCGCTTCCTGTACCGCGACATCAACGACCTGCTGGCGCGCAACCGCATGCTTGAGACCAATTTCAAGCGCATCGTCGAGCAGAAGAAGCGCTTTGCGATGGAGATCTGCCGGCAGTTCCAGGAAGACGGCGAGATGGAGGCCACGCCCGAGCAGGTCGAGGCCATCTGCACCAATATCGTGGTGATCGCCACCTACTGGCTGTCGTTCCAGTTCGTGCAGCATCCGCGCCAGTACAACGACCCCGAGCTGATCCGCGGCTACCTGCACGGCGCCAGCTACCATATCTTCTCGATCCTGGCCCCTTACCTGCGCGGCAAGGCCCGCCAGGCGTTCGACAAGCAAGCCCAGGAATACGCCGCCGCCAAGGCGGCGCAAACAGAAAAGGAAAAAAAGTGAAGTCCGTTTGCATCTATTGCGGCTCCAGCCCCGGCAATCGCCCCGAGTACGCCGCCGCGGCGCGTGCCATGGGCAAGACCCTGGCCGAGCGCGGCCTTGCGCTGGTGTACGGCGGGGGCAAGGTCGGGCTGATGGGCACCGTGGCCGACGCCGTGCTGGCCAACGGCGGCACCGCCATCGGCATCATTCCCGATGCGCTGATGCAAAAGGAAGTCGGCCATCGCGGCCTGACCGAGCTGCACGTGGTGCGCAACATGCACGAGCGCAAGCAGATGATGGCCGATCGCGCCGATGCATTCATCGCCATGCCGGGCGGCGTCGGCACCTTCGAGGAACTGTTCGAGACCTTCACCTGGCTGCAGCTGGGCTATCACGCCAAGCCGGTGGGACTGCTCAATGTGGAAGGCTTCTACGACAGCATGCTGGGCTTCATGCAGCACGCCGTGGACGAAGGCTTCCTGAAGCAGGTCCACAACGACCTGCTGCATGTGGCGCCTACGCCCGAAGGCATCCTCGACAAGCTCGCCAACGCGCCGCGCTTGCTGGTGGACAAGTGGCAGGAGAAGCGCGAGCAGACCTGATGGTGCTCCACGCGCCCCGAGGCCCGAGGCCCGGATGCCGAGGGCCAGCCACATCGGCTTGCGCCCCAGCCCCGCCACCACACCGCCACCACCCCGCGATAGCGGCTGCGCTACGCGGGGCCCGCTCAGAACGACGAGCCGGGTTCCCGCAGGAAGGCGCTCTCCTGCACCGTATCCCTGCGCCCCAGCATGGCGTTGCGATGCGGGAAGCGCCCGAAACGCTCGATCACCGCGCGGTGCTTGAGCGCCCAGTCCACCACGTCCACCTTGCCCTGGCTTTGGTCGCGCAGCGCCGTCATCAACTGCACGGCCGTGTCCTGGTCGGCAAGCGCTTCGGAATGCTCGAACGGCATGTAGCAGAACATGCGGTGGAATGCCGTGGGCAGCAGACGATCAGCGCCGCTCGCCACCATCTGCCGGGCTGTTGCCAGCGCCTGCGCATCGGAGGCGAAGCTGCGCGGGTCGTCGCGAAAGACGTTGCGCGGCACCTGGTCGAGCAGCACGATGCGTGCGCAAGCGGATTCGGGGCTTTGCGCCCAGCCCGCATTCGCGCCCGCGTGCGTGGCTTCCCACAGTGGCAGGAAGGCAGCATGGACCGTGGCGTCGAAGTCAGCGGACTTGGTGAACCATACCGAGCGTGTTGTGTTCCATGCCGGCGAGCCAGGCGCGCCGAACCAGAAATCGAGCACGCGCCGGGCGTCGGCAGGCAGGTCCGTGGCGGGGTTGGGATGCGTGTCAGCCATGGTGTCGGGATCCGTGGCAGGTCGGGTGGCCTTGGCCATCAACGCGGCACATTGCGCATCCAGTCGGCGGTGCCGAAAAAGGCCTGCATCAGGCGCAGCTGCAGGTCTTCGGGCAGGCCGACGTCCTGCATGGCCAGCGCCATGCAGCGCATCCACTGGTCGCGCTCGCTGGTGCCGATCTCGAACGGCATGTGGCGCGCGCGCAGGCGCGGGTGGCCAAAGCGCTCGATGAAGTGGTTGGGGCCGCCCAGCCAGCCGCACAGGAACCAGAACAGCTTGTCGCGCGAGCCGTCGAGCGAGGCGGGATGCAGCGCGCGCAGCCCCTTGAACTCGTCCTCCAGATCCATCAGGTCGTAAAAACGGTCGACCAGTTCGCGCACGCGCGCCTCGCCGCCGATCAGCTCATAGGCGGTGACTTCGGGGGCGGCATCGGATGCCGTGGATGCCGCATTTTCAGGCTTGGAATCGGTACTCATAAACACTCAGGGATGGTTCGGGCTTCAGTGGTTCAGGCTTCAGGTATCACGCATCACGCAGCGTAGCCAGCGCGGGCTGCCGCAGCACCTCGCGCAAACCCAGCCAGCCGCCCGCGAAAGCGCACAGCATGCCAGAAAGCACACCGGCCGGCACGATCCAGCCATTGAAGCGGTAGGGGAAATCGAACACGAACTGAGACAAGCCCCAGCCCACCGCGATCGCGCCCAGGCTGGCCAGCAGGCCCGCCAGCCCGCCCACCACCAGGAATTCCGCGTACTGGGTCTGCCGCACCAGCGCGGCGGATGCGCCCAGCGCCTTGAGCAGCCCGGCATCGCGCTTGCGCTCGTCGCGCGCGCCGGACAGCGCCGCATAGAGCACGGTGACGCCGGCTGCGAGCGTGAACACGAACAGGAACTCGACGGCGGCTATGACCTGGTCGAGCACGTCCTGGATCTGGCGCAGGATCATGTCGGTGTTGACCACCGTGATGTTCGGGAAGGCCGCCACCATGCGGTTGCCCAGCGCGGCTTGCGCGGGCGGCAGGTGGAAGGCGGTGATATAGGTCTGTGGCAAGCCTTGCATGGCAGAGGGCGGCAGGATGACGAAGAAATTGACCCGCATCGAGCCCCAGTCCAGCTTGCGCAGCGAGGTGACCGGCGCCTCCACCGACTGCCCCGCCACATCGAAGCGCAAGGTGTCCCCGAGCCGGATCCCCAGCGTCTTGGCGATGCCCTCCTCCACCGAGGCCCCGGCCCCGCCCTTCCCGGCGCCCAACCAGTTGCCCGCCACCACGCGGTTGCCGGCCGGCAGCGCGTCGGTATAGGACAGGTTGAACTCGCGCTCGACCAGGTTGCGGGCGCGGCCATCGGCAAAGCGCTCGGCGCGTACCTGCTGGCCGGCGATATGCGTCAGGCGGCCGCGCACCATCGGGTACAGCAGGTCGGCGATGCCGGCGTGCTGCAGCATGCCGGTCAGCGGCGCGCGCTGGTCCGGCTGGATATTGATGACGAAGCGGTTGGGCGCGTCCGCCGGCGTGGCGTTGCGCCAGGAGGCGATCAGGTCGTTGCGGGTCATGCCGAGCAGCAGCAGCGCCATCAGGCCCACCGCCAGCGCCACCGTCTGCAGCACCGTCACGCCGCGGCGGCGCTCCAGCACCGCCAGCGCAAAGCGCCAGCCCACGCTGCCGCGCGCCAGGCGCCGGCCGCGCATCAGCCGCGACAGCAGGCTCAGCAGGCCCAGGGCCAGCAGCGCGAACACGACGCCGGCGGCGACAAAGCCGCCCGCGGTGGTCAGCCCCAGCTTGAGATCACGCGCGGCCACCAGCAGCAGCGCCACGAAGGCGCCCAGGCCGAGCCCGTAGGCGATCCAGGTCGAGACCGGCGGCGCGCCGACGTCACGCCGCAGCACGCGCAGCGGCGGCACCTGGGTCAGCGCCAGCAGCGGCGGCAAGGCAAAGCCCGCCAGCAGGACGACACCCGCCAGCACACCAACCACGGCCGGCAGGACGGAAGGCTGCGGCAGCGTCACAGTCAGCAGGTTACCCAGCGAGAGCAGCAGGCCGTAGTGCGCCAGGTAGCCGAGCGCCACGCCGGCCACCGCGCCGCCCACGCCCAGCAGCAGGAACTCCAGCCCGAAAGCCAGCAGGATCTCGCGGCGCGACAGGCCCATGCATTTGTAGACCGCGCAGGCATCGGTGTGGCGCTGCATATAGCGGCGCGCCGACATGGCGATGGCCACCGCGGCAATCATCGACGACAGCACCGCCACCAGCGACAGGAAACGCTCGGCGCGGTCCAGCGTGGCGCGCATCTGCGGCTGGCCGGATTCCAGCGACTCGACCCGGGTGTTGCGCAGCGCGCGCTTGCCGATCTCGGCCTCAGCCCACTTCTGGTAGGCCTGCGCGGCGGCATCGGGGCCGGCCACCAGCAGGCGGTAGGAGACCCGGCTGCCCCAGCCCACCAGCCCCGTGGCGGCCAGGTCAGACAGCGGCAACATCACGCGCGGCGCGAAATTCATGAAACCAGCGCCGCGATCCAGTTCCTGCGTGAGGATGCGGTCGATGCGAAAGCCGCGGCTGCCCAGCTGGATGGTGTCGCCCATGGCAACGCCGAGCGAGTCCAGCAAGGCCTCGTCCACCCAGACGGTGCCCTCGGCGGGAATGCCGGTGGCGGCGGCTTCCGGCGCCCCGGGCCCGGCCGCCACCTTGAGCTGCCCGCGCAGCGGATAGCCGGGCGCGACCGCCTTGAGCGCAGCCAGTTGCGAAGGGGCATCGGCCTGAGCCCCGCTAGCCGCCCCTTGCCCTTGCGTCGTGGCGGCCTTGCCAGGCACGCGCGCGCTCGCCATGCTCGGGAAGGTGACGGTCTGCGTGGTGGCCAGGCCCGCTTGCGCGGCATGGCTGGCGAAGACGGCATCGAACGGCTGGTCGGACACGATCAGCACATCGGAGGCGATCATCTGGCGCGCGTCGCGCTCCAGCCCCAGGCGCATGCGGTCGGCCAGAAAGCCCACGCTGCTGAGCGCCGCCACGGCCAGCACCAGCGCGAACAGCAACAGGCTCAGCTCGCCGGCGCGCCAATCGCGCCGCGCCATGCGCAAAGCCTGGCGCCAGGGCGAGAAGCGCGTCGGGCGGGCGCCGGACGATGCCGCGGCGGCGGCGGTGGTGGTGGCTGCGGCTGCGGTGGCTGCGGCTGCGGTGGGAACATGCTGGGAGGCGGGTTCTGAAGACATTGATCTCTTATCTCTAATCTCTTGTCCGTGCACATGCATGGTGGCTGCCAGCCGGACCAGCCGCAGGCCAGGATTGGCGCGACGGCAGGACACCAGCGGGAGGATCCCGGCGCGCATCCGCCGGATCAGGGCCAGATTATGGCCGGATTGGGCAAAGCGAGGGTCGAACCCGCCACTCAGCGCCGGGGCTGACGCCCCGCCGGCGAGGCCGCCGGAGCACGCTTGGCCAACGCGTCGCGCAAATGGCGCAAGCCGCGCCACAGCTTGGGCAGCAGCCACGCCGCCACCAGCAGCAGCACGGCCAGCACCACCAGGAACACCACGGGCAGGAAAAAAGCCAGCAGCAGCCCGCTGCTGGCGGCAACGTCCTCGCTCAGTGAGGCAGCCCAATTCGAAAACGGTTCCGGCGAGACGTTGATCAGGGCGCGGGTGCCGGCCTTGGCGGCATGGGCGGTGCCAGCCAGCGTGCCCCCGACCAGCCCGGCGGCGACCATCCATTGCGGATCGAGCTGCCCGAAGGCGGCGGCGGCCAGGATCGCCCCGGCGGGAATGCGGATAAAGGTCTGGATGCTGTCCCAGAAGGAATCGAAGCCCGGCACCTTGTCGGCCACGAACTCGGCCAGGGCCAGCACCGCGGCCAGCGCGATCACCCACCACGATTCCAGCGCCTGCAGGCCGGGCGGCAGGTGCAGCCAGCCCAGGCGGCCCAGTGCGCCAGCCGTGAACACGGCGAGGTAAAGGCGGAATCCGCTGGTCCAGGACAAGCCCGCGGCCAACGCGGCCGTTTCTAGCATGGCGCTCCTTGCTGGGTCTGTCTGGCGGGCATGCAGCCCCGCCTATGCAACCAGTGTAATACGCGCGCGCTCAAACAGCCGGGTTCCCCCCTCCCCGGTGGACGGCGTCAGCCGCCTTCCTTGCCGTCGGGGCCATACCATGGGAGTGCCTCCTGCGGCGTCAGGATGCCATCAGGCTCGGCCATGGCGTAGCCGGGAAGCGCCTCGATGCGGTGCCGGAAGGCCGGGTCGGCCAAATGCGAAAGCAAGCCATGCGCCCAGGGCGTGATCTGGTCGTTCTTGCGCAGCGCCAGGTAGTAGGCCTCGCGGGTCAGCGGCACAAAGGCCAGCCCATGGGCCTCAGCATTCATGCGCAGGCCGAAGCCCACCTCGGCATGGCCGTCATGCACCGCTTGCGCCACCTTCTCGTTGCTGAACTCGGGGGTTTCGTAGCCAACGATCTGGTCCGGGAAGAGTCCCTCGGTGGCCAGCAACTGGTCGAACAGCATGCGCGTGCCAGAACTGCGCTGGCGGTTGACGAAGCGGGCGCGGGTACGGGCCAGGTCGCGCAGGTCGTGGATCTCGCCCGCGAGCTCGCGCGCGACGATCAGGCCCTGCTCGCGCCAGGCCAGCCGGATCAAGCGCACGGAGGCCGGACGCAGCCATTTGCGCAGCGTCACGTGGGCCACGGAGCCAGCCTTCTGGATCGGCGAGACGTAGAAGCCAGCCAGCTCGGACTGCCGCTCCTGCAGGCAGATCAGGCCCTCCACGCTGCCGCAGAACACAGTGTCGAGCTGCAGGCCGCCCGGCGCGTCGTGCAACGCCCCCGCCAGGACCTCCATGGCCGGATCATGGCTGCCGGAGAAGCGGATGCGGGTCTGCGGCTGCGCCGCGTCGTCCAGGTCCGCCAGGAAATCGACCATGGCCTTCTGCACGACCGGGTCGATCGAATCGCGCAAGCGCCCCTCCGCACGCAGCAAGCGCTCACCGAACAGAGTCAGTGACGCCCCCCGGCCGCGCTCCATGTCGAGCATGCTGCGCCCAAGCATCTCCTCCCAAGACCGCATCACGCCCCAGGCGTGCCGGTACGACAACCCGATCTCGCGCGCCGCGCGATGCAGGGAGCCCGTCTCGCGCACGGCCTTGAGCAGCTGGAACACCTTGCCGTTGGAGCGAGGATTGTCGTCCGCGGCGACGACCGGGAACAGGTCAAAGCGAAATGTCATATGAAACGCTTTTCATATTTACTTTAGAGATGTGGTTCACCGAGAATGCAAGACGCTAATTTCCACGTATTTTTCTGCATTCTCACCGATCTCATGAGTTTGTGGCAATTGTGTTTCTGAAAACATAAAACAAGGAGAATCCATGCGAGCGGTCAGCAAGCAAGGCCTTTTACGCCATATTTCGAACCGCGCCGCGTGCGCTATCGGACTGGTTTGCCTGGTTGGCGTGGCCGGCGCCACCACCGCCACCAGCGCCATCGCCGGCGAACTCAAGCTGGCCACGACCACCAGCACGGAGAACTCCGGCCTGCTGAAATTCCTGCTGCCCAGGTTCGAGCAAAAAAGCGGCGTCACCGTCAAAGTGATCGCCGTAGGCTCGGGCAAGGCGATGAAGATGGGCGAGATGGGCGACGTCGATGTGCTGCTGGTGCACGCCCGCAAGATGGAAGACGAATTCATGGCGGCGGGCTACGGCGTCAACCGCCGGGACGTCATGTACAACGATTTCATCGTGGTTGGCCCGGTCAGCGACCCGGCCAGGCTGAAAGGTGGCAAGGACGTGCTGGCCGGCTTCAGGAAAATCGCCGCCGGCGGCACCAAGTTCATCTCGCGCGGGGACAACTCCGGGACCGACGTGATGGAGAAGGACTACTGGAAGCAGGCGGGGATCGAGCCCAAGGGGCAGCCGTGGTACGTGAATGCCGGGCTAGGGATGGGCGAGGTGCTGACCATGGCAGCGCAGATGCCGGGCTATACGTTGTCTGATCGGGCCACTTATGGCGCGTATCGCGCCAAGACCGGATTGGCGATCCTGCTGGAGGGCGATCCCAGGATGTTCAATCCGTATGGCGTGATGGCGGTGAATCCGGCCAAGCATCCTGGTACCAATTACGTGGATGCGATGAAGTTGGTGGAGTGGATTACTTCTAAGGATGGGCAGGATACGATTGCGGCTTATCGGGTGGAAGGCGAGCAGTTGTTTTTTCCTAGTTATAGGGGGAAGTGAAGGGGGTGTTTGTGCGCAAGGGCAGAACCGTTGGCGCTTGTTGCCTTGGTTGGGTTTTCTTTGTGCGGCGTTGGTTTTTGGACGCAAGGGCCATACGACATCCCCCTGCGGGGGCTGCCGGTCACTTTTCTTTGACCGGCAAAGAAAACTAACGAAAAGAAAGCCGCCCTGCCGGGAGCAGAGCAATAAGGCTTATGTGGGGCAGTGGTTGCGTCGTACGGCCCGGAGTGTTGGCTAGCCGATCCTACCGGCCAAAAGGGCATCGTTTCTGCATGACCCAATGGTTACGTGGTGCGGCCCCTGACCTCGCTTGCGGTGCCCGTACCCACATCTGCCGTTCGCGGGGCGAAGTGCTGCGCCGTTTCGGGTGTGGCTGGTTTCGTGGTTTTGTCTCGGAGGACGAGCGCCGTGGGTGTGAGCGCCCTCGCGGACGGGCCACGGTGCCCACCACGAAACCAGAGAAGTTCATAGCAAGGTGCCGCTCGCGCCGGTACGGCAGGGCATCAAATACCCGGGCGCCCGCCGCCAGAGACAAAACCACGAAACCACCCAGGCAGGCAGGATCGTGGTGCTGCGCACCGCGAACGGCAGATGCCAGAACGCGCACCGCGCAAAGCGATCAGGGGCACCACCACGTGACCATTGGGTCATGCAGTAGCGATGTCCTTCAGGCCGGTAGGATCCGCCAGCCAACACTCCGGACCGTACGACGCAACCACTGCCCCACATAAGCCTTATTGCTCTGCTCCCGGCAGGGCGGCTTTCTTTTCGTTAGTTTTCTTTGCCGGTCAAAGAAAAGTGACCGGCAGCCCCCGCAGGGGGATGTCGTATGGCCCTTGGGTCCAAAAACCAACGCCGCAACAAAAATCACCAACTAAAAGAGCAAGAGCCAACGGTTCTGCCCTTGCGCACAAACACCCCCTTACCCCTCCCTCACCAACTGCGGCAACACCGGCAACTCCCCCGCCACCTCCGCAATCATCCTGCGCATCCACATCACATCCGGCGCAGCATGACACCGCTCATGCCACAGCTGATAAAACCGCATCCGCGGAAACGCCACCGGCGAAGGCACCATCTTCAGCGGCAGGTACTGCGCATAATGCGCGGCAAACTGCCGCCCCGTGGTGAACACCATATCGGTCTTCATCAACACATACGGCACCAGCCCGAAATACGGCAACGTGACCTGGATATTGCGCTTGTACCCCTGCTCGGCCAGCGCCTGGTCGATCATGCTGCGCTGCATCGAGGCATAAGGCGCCGGCGCCAGGTGCGGCATCTCCAGGTAGTGCTTGAGGGTCAGCCCCTTGCGCGCCAGCGGATGGTGCGCCCCCAGCATGCACACCACCTCGTCGTCGAACAGCGGCGAAATATGCAGATGCTCCGGTGGCGACAGCCAGTTGCCGACCACGATGTCGAGTTGCCCTTGCTCCAGGCTGTCGAGGAAGTCGCTCGATGACGTCATCGGGTGCACGAACAGCTTGGCGCCGGGCGCCAGCCGGCGCACGCGCTCGACGATGTTGGGCAGGAAGAAGGCGTCCAGGTAGTCCGGCGCGCCCAGGTGAAAGGTACGGGTCGTGGTGGCCGGGTCGAAATGCTGGGGCGGCCGGGCGATGCGGTCCATGGCCGCCAGGCTCTGTTCGGCCAGCTGCAGCAGCTCGCGGCCGCGCTCGGTCGGCACCATGCCGCTCTTGCCGCGCACCAGGATGGCATCCCCCGTGATTTCCCTTAGCCGCTTGAGCGTATTGCTGATGGCGGGCTGCGACTGGCCGAGGCGGACCGCGGTGCGGGTCACGCTCTGCTCGGTGAGCAGAGTGTGCAGCACCCGCAGCAAATAGGTGTCGAGATGGTCGCGTCCGTGCATGGCGAGGGGGCGCCTGGCGCGCTTTGCGGCCGGTGGCGTGGGGAATGGGAACGGCGCATAGTGTATGTCACGCACCCCGTCATTGGTCAAATCCGGTGGCCGCCGCCCTCGCCGGCCGCCAGAACGCTCTCCCCGCTTGATGGGGCATATCACCTGGGCCGAATATTGCATCATCGGCGTCAGTGCTATGTTTGGCCCCATCCACAAAGAGAGAAGACACCATGGAGACGCA
The DNA here is from genome assembly GCF_058801495.1 of Cupriavidus sp. GW822-FHT03E04. Taxonomy (NCBI): domain Bacteria; kingdom Pseudomonadati; phylum Pseudomonadota; class Betaproteobacteria; order Burkholderiales; family Burkholderiaceae; genus Cupriavidus; species Cupriavidus sp. GW822-FHT03E04. Next base: position 248,177 of record NZ_JBXANI010000012.1, on the reverse strand, counting down.
AACCATCCGCTTTTACCACCGGGGCAAGGTCACGGAGGTCGCAGACGCCCCCGTTACCCGCACCGTGCTGCAGTACCTGCGCGAGGACGCGCGCTGCACGGGCACCAAGGAGGGCTGCGCCGAAGGCGATTGCGGGGCATGCACCGTGGTACTGGGCGAGCTGGGCGAAAACGGCCAGGTCGAGTTCAAGGCGGTCAATGCCTGCATCCAGTTCCTACCCACGCTGGACGGCCGCGCGCTGATCACCGTGGAAGACTTGCGCCAGGCCGACGGCGCGCTGCACCCGGTGCAGCAGGCGATGGTGGAGTGCCATGGCTCCCAGTGCGGTTTCTGCACCCCCGGCTTTGTGATGTCGCTGTGGGCGCTGTACCAGCAAAAATCCGAGGACGCCGGCACCGGCCGCGCCCCGGCGCGCGAGGCCATCTGCGACGCCCTGACCGGCAACCTGTGCCGCTGCACCGGCTACCGCCCCATCATCGAAGCTGGCCAGCGCATGATGGCGCTGCCTGCGCCGCAGGCCAGCAAGCTGGACCCGCGCCAGATCGCCGACACGCTGCGCGCGCTGCAGCGCGACGACACCTTCCACTACAGCGCCGAAGGCCAGCACTTCTACGCGCCCCGCACCGCCTCGGCTTTTGCCGCCATCAAGGCCGCCGAGCCCGGCGTGCGCATCCTGGCCGGCAGCACCGACGTGGGGCTGTGGGTGACCAAGCAGTTCCGCGAACTGGGCAACCTGCTATACGTGGGCCAGGTGGCTGACCTGAACGGCATCCGCGAAATCGATGGCGCCCTGGAAATCGGCGCGGCGGTCTCGCTGGAGCGCGCCTACGCCGCGCTGAACGACGTCCATCCCGAGCTGGAGGAATTGTGGAAGCGTTTCGCTTCCCTGCCGATCCGCAATGCCGGCACGCTGGGCGGCAATATCGCCAACGGCTCGCCGATCGGCGACTCCATGCCCGCGCTGATCGCGCTTGGCACCGAAGTGGTGCTGCAGCGCGGCGACGTGCGCCGCACCCTTGCGCTGGAAGACCTCTACCTGGCCTACCAGAAGACCGCCATGGCCGAAGGCGAGTTCGTCGCGGCGCTGCGCGTGCCGCTGGCCGGGCCGGAGCACTTCCGTACCTACAAGCTGTCAAAACGCTTTGACGAAGACATTTCCGCTGTCTGCGCGGCCTTTGCGCTGACGCTGGAAAACGGCGTGATCCGCCATGCGCGCGTGGCCTTCGGCGGCATGGCTGCCACGCCCAAGCGCGGGGCACTGACGGAAGCCGCGCTGATCGGCCAGCCCTGGACCGAAGCCAGCGCCCGCGCAGCCATGAGCGCGCTGGCGCGGGACTTCACGCCGTTGTCCGATATGCGCGCCACCGCCGCGTACCGCAGCCGCGGCGCCGCCAACCTGCTGTACCGCTTCTGGCTGGAAACGCGCGCCGACGCGCTGCCCGCCGCCGCCGTCAATGTCCGCGCCATCGGCGCGGGCGCGGCCACCGCCACCGCTACCGCGTAAGGAGAGATCGGCATGAACAAGCAAACCGAACCCTTCCTGCTCGACGCCGCGAGCGAAGCCAGGACCGCCATTTCGACGCAGCAAGTGGGCGTCTCGCGCCCGCACGAATCAGCCCACCTGCACGTGGCCGGCACGGCAACCTACACCGACGACATCCCCGAGCTGGCAGGCACGCTGCATGCCGCGCTCGGCATGAGCACACGCGCCCATGCTCGCGTCAAGTCGATCTCGCTCGACAAGGTGCGCGCCGCGCCGGGCGTGGTGGCGGTGCTGACCGCCGAGGACATTCCCGCCGCCAACGAATGCGGCCCGATCATCCACGACGACCCGATCCTGGCCAACGGCCTTGTGCAGTTCATCGGCCAGCCGATCTTCGTGGTGGTGGCCACCTCGCACGATGCCGCGCGCCGTGCCGCCCGCCTGGGTGCGATTGAGTATGAAGACCTGGCGCCGGTGCTGTCGCCCGAGGCCGCGCACCAGGCCGGCAGCTATGTGCTGCCGCCGATGCACCTCACGCGCGGCGAGCCGGCCAGCCATATCGCCGCCGCCGTGCATCGGGACAAGGGCAATATCCGCCTGGGCGGCCAGGAGCAGTTCTACCTGGAAGGCCAGATCGCTTACGCCGCGCCCAAGGAAAACGACGGTATGCATGTGTGGTGCTCGACCCAGCATCCCACCGAAATGCAGCATGCGGTGGCGCATATGCTGGGCTGGCACGCGCACCAGGTGCTGGTGGAGTGCCGCCGCATGGGCGGCGGCTTCGGCGGCAAGGAATCGCAATCGGCCATGTTCGCCTGCTGCGCCGCGCTGGCCGCCTGGAAGCTGCTGTGCCCGGTCAAGCTGCGTCCGGACCGCGACGACGACATGATGATCACCGGCAAGCGCCACGACTTCGTCTTCGACTACGAAGTCGGCCACGATGCCGACGGCCGCCTCGACGGCGTGTCGGTGGAGATGGTTTCGCGCGCCGGCTTCTCGGCCGACCTGTCCGGCCCGGTGATGACCCGCGCCATCTGCCATTTCGACAACGCCTACTGGCTGCCGAACGTGCAGATCGACGGTTACTGCGGCAAGACCAACACGCAGAGCAACACTGCCTTTCGTGGCTTCGGCGGCCCGCAGGGTGCCTTTGCCATGGAGTACATCCTCGACAACGTGGCACGCACCGTGGGCCGCGATGCGCTCGACGTGCGCCGCGCCAACCTGTACGGCAAGACCGAGCGCAACGTCACGCCTTACGGCCAGACCGTGGAAGACAACGTCATCCACGAACTGCTCGACGAACTTGAAGCGACCAGCGCCTACCGCGCGCGCCGCGAGGCCACGCGCGCGTTCAACGCCGCCAGCCCGGTGCTCAAGAAGGGCATCGCCATCACCCCGGTGAAGTTCGGCATTTCCTTCAACGTGGCCCACTTCAACCAGGCCGGCGCGCTGGTGCACGTGTACAACGACGGCTCGGTGCTGGTGAACCACGGCGGCACCGAGATGGGCCAGGGCCTGAACACCAAGGTGGCGATGGTGGTGGCGCATGAGCTTGGTATCCGGCTCGAACGCGTGCGCGTGACCGCGACCGATACCAGCAAGGTGGCCAACACCTCGGCCACCGCCGCCTCCACCGGCACCGACCTGAACGGCAAGGCCGCGCAGGACGCCGCGCGGCAGATCCGCGAGCGGCTGGCGGCGTTTGCCGCGCGCCAGGCTGGCGTGGACGCCAACAGCGTGCAGTTCGGCGACGACCTGGTGGTCGCGGGCGAACTCCGCCTGGACTTCAGCGACCTGGCACGGCAAGCCTACGTGGCACGCGTGCAGCTGTGGTCCGATGGCTTCTACACCACGCCCAAGCTGTACTGGGACCAGTCCAAGCTGCAAGGGCGGCCGTTCTATTACTTCGCCTATGGCGCGGCGTGCTCGGAAGTGCTGGTGGACACGCTCACCGGCGAATGGCGCCTGCTGCGCGCCGACGTGCTGCACGACGCCGGCCGCTCGCTCAACCCGGCCATCGACATCGGCCAGGTAGAGGGTGGGTTTATCCAGGGCATGGGCTGGCTGACCACCGAGGAACTGTGGTGGAACAAGGACGGCAAGCTGATGACGCATGCGCCCTCCACCTACAAGATCCCGACCGTCAACGACTGCCCGGAAGACTTCTACGTGCGGCTGTTCGAGAACGACAATGCGGAAGACAGCATCCATCGTTCCAAGGCCGTGGGCGAGCCGCCGCTGCTGCTGCCGTTCTCGGTGTTCTTCGCGATCCGCGACGCGGTGGCCAGCGTCGCGGACTACAAGGTGAACCCGCCGCTGGTGGCGCCCGCGACCAGCGAGGCAATCCTGGATGCGGTGGACGCGGTGTGGGCGGTGCGGGTGGTGCAGTAGGAGACAGCGGCTTGCGGATGCGCCAGCCGGCTCCCACAGGCCATCTTCGCTGAAGACCGAAATGAAGTAACGAAGTAACAAGCTGAAGTAACAAGCTTCACCCAGAGCATCAACCTAAAAAGGCATCACCATGCAGGACGCGCCCCTCAAACCCTTCCGCTTCGCCGACGCCACCCGCTGGGTGCGCGCGGGCGTGCCGGTGGCGATGGTCACCATCGCCGAGGTGAAAGGCTCCGCCCCGCGCGAGGCGGGCGTGCGCATGCTGGTGACCGCCAACGAACTGGTCGGCACCATCGGCGGCGGCCATCTCGAGTGGCGCGGCATGGAGATCGCCCGCACCATGCTGGCCGAGCGCGACGCGATGCGGCAGATCGTGCGCATCCCGCTGGGCCCGGCGCTGGGACAATGCTGCGGCGGCGTGGTGCTGCTCGCCTTCGAGGTGTTGGGCGAAGCCGACCTGCCGTGGCTGGACGCGGTGCAGGCCGCGTTCGGCACCGGACGCGCGCTGATGCGCACGGTGCCGCGCACCGGCGCGGTGCAACACGCCGCAGCGCCGGCGCTGCTGCCCTCGGTGGCCTTGCAGGCGGACGGCGGCTGGACCGACACCCTGGTGCCGGACGCGCTGCACGTGGTGCTGTTCGGCGCCGGCCACGTGGGCCATGCGCTGGTCAAGGTGCTGGCCAACCTGCCGTGCCAGGTGCACTGGGTGGATGAGCGCGACACCTTGTTCCCCGCCGACCTGCCCGACAACGTCACCCCGGAAGCCAGCGACATCCCCGAAGCCGTGGTCGACCATGCGCCGGCCGGCAGCTACTTCCTGGTGATGACGCACAGCCACGCGCTGGACCAGACGCTGTGCGAGCGCATCCTGCGGCGCGACGACTTCGCCTACTTCGGCCTGATCGGTTCCAAGACCAAGCGCGCGCGCTTCGAGCACCGCATGGCGGAGCACGGGATTGACCCTTCCCGCTTTGCGGAAATGACGTGCCCGATGGGCGTCTGCGGCATCACGGACAAGGCTCCGGCTATGATTGCGGTTGCCATCGTCGCCCAGTTGCTGCAGGTTCGCGACCAGCGCCTCGCCCATCTGGGCGCGCTCGTCGCCAGCCGCGGCGGCAAAGCGACGAGCTCGACGCAAACCAAGACCGCAAAAGGAACCCCATGACGCTCGATGCCGCGCTCGCAGACCGTATCCGCCAGACGCCCAAGGCGGAACTGCACGTCCACATTGAAGGCACGCTCGAGCCTGAGCTGATCTTCCGGCTGGCCCAGCACAACAAGGTCAAGTTGCCGTACGCCAGCGTGGAAGCCCTGCGCGAGGCCTACGCCTTCACCGACCTGCAATCCTTCCTCGACATCTATTACGCCGGCGCCAGCGTGCTGCTGACCGAGGACGATTTCTTCGACATGACGATGGCCTACGTGCAGCGTGCCGTCGCCGACAACGTGCGCCACGCCGAGATCTTCTTCGACCCGCAGACCCATACCGAGCGCGGCGTGCCGATCCATGTGGTGATCGACGGCATTTCCGACGCGCTCGCCCAGGCCCGCACGCAGTACGACTTCTCCAGCAGCCTGATCCTTTGCTTCCTGCGCCACCTCTCCGAGGAAGACGCTTTCGCCACGCTGGAAGCCGCGCTGCCTTACCGCGACCGCTTCGTCGGCATCGGGCTGGATTCCTCCGAGCAGGGCAACCCGCCGGAGAAGTTCGCCCGCGTGTTTGCCCGCGCCCGCGAGCTCGGCCTGCACCTGGTGGCGCATGCCGGCGAGGAAGGCCCGGCGCAATACGTGACCGACGCGCTCGACATCCTCAAGGTGGAGCGCATCGATCACGGCGTGCGCGCCATCGACGACCCGGCACTGGTCGAGCGGCTGGCCCGCGAGCGCGTGGCGCTCACGGTATGCCCGCTGTCCAACCAGAAGCTCAAGGTCTACCCCGACCTGCGCGACCACTCCCTGCACCGCCTGCTGGAAGCCGGCGTGCTGGTCACGCTGCACTCGGACGACCCCGCCTATTTCGGCGGCTATATGAACGCGAACTGGGAAGCCACTTTCGAAGCCTTGCCGCTGACCGCGGCCGATGGCCACAAGCTGGCGCGCAACAGTTTCGAGGCGTCGTTCCTGCCCGCCTCGCAAAAGACTGCCTTCCTCGCCGAAGTCGACCACTTCTGGCAATCCCCCTTGCCCGCCGCGGCCTCCACGGCCTGAAGCGCGGCTCACACCAAGATGCCGGCGCGCCATGCGCGCGCCGGCGCATGACGAGACATCGATATGACGACCACGCCCCCCACCCAGTCCATCACCCGCGCCATCCGTGGCCGCGTGCTGCACTTCCTGCGCGACCCCCAGTTTCATGACGACGCGTATCAGTATTGGGAAGACGGGGTGCTGATCGTCACCGCCGGGCATGTCGCCGCGGTTGGCAACCATGCCGACCTGGCCGACCAGATCCCGGCTGGCGCCGAAGTGATCGACCGCCGCGGCAAGCTGATCGTGCCGGGCTTTATCGACACGCACGTGCACTACCCGCAGACCGACATCATCGCCTCGCCCTCGCCCGGCCTGCTGCACTGGCTGGAGACCTATACCTTCCCCGAGGAGCGCCGCTTTGCCGAGCCGGAATATGCGGCGGCCGTGGCCGGCTTCTTCGCCGACGAGTTGCTGCGCAATGGCACCACCAGCGCCGTGGCCTGGAGCACCGTGCATACGGCCTCGGCCGATGCGCTGTTTGCCGAAGCCGACCGCCGCAACCTGCGCCTGGTCACCGGCAAGGTGATGATGGACCGCAACTGCCCCGAATTCCTGCGCGACACCGCCGAGTCCGGCGCGCGCGATTCGGCCGACCTGATCTCGCGCTGGCACGGCAAGAACCGCCTGTCGTACGCCATTACGCCGCGCTTCGCGCCCACCTCCAGCGAAGCGCAGCTGCAAGCCTGCGGCGAGTTGGCCAAGGCCTACCCGGACGCCTTCATCCAGACCCACGTGGCGGAAAACCGCGACGAAGTGAAATGGGTGGCCGAGCTGTTCCCGCAAGCCCGCAGCTATCTGGACATCTACGATCACTACGGCCTGCTGCGCCCGGGCGCGCTGTACGGCCACGCCATCTACCTCGACCAGGACGACCGCAAGCGGCTAGCCGACAGCGGCGCGGCGGTGGCGCACTGCCCCACCTCCAACCTGTTCCTGGGCAGCGGCTTCTATGACTTCCACCAGTCGGATGCGCACCGCCTCAATGTGACGCTCGCCACCGACGTGGGCGGCGGCACCTCGTTTTCGATGCTGCGCACCATGAACGCCGCGCACAAGGTGGCGCGCATGGGCGGCTACCACCTGAGCGCGCTGCGCATGTTCTACCTGGCCACCCGCGCCGCCGCCGATGCGCTGGGCTGGGGCGAGCGCGTGGGCAGCTTCACCCCGGGCTGCGAGGCCGACTTCATCGTGCTCGATCCGCAGGCCACGCCGCTGATCGCGCGCCGCAGCGAGCGCTCGGAAACGCTGGAAGAGCAGTTGTTCGCCTTCGCCATGCTGGGTGACGACCGCGTCATCGGCGAGGTGTATGTGATGGGCGAGCCGGCGAGCGCGCCGGCCTCCGCCGCGCACTAATCATCACTTTTAACAAGGTGGCACCGGGTCCGGCCTCGCGGGCTTGACCCGGATCAACACCCCTGTCATGCAATACTTCTAAGCTGTCACATCATCGGCCGCCCTGTGGCCGTGCACCGCCAGTCTCGGGCCCAGCCCGACCCCGCGTTCGACAACTGAAGGTTTTTGCATGATTGCCACGCAGCAAGCTTCCTTTCCGGAGCCGATTTCCCCTGACGTCCCCCTGCCCTCGCGCAAGATCATCCGCGGCTGGCTGATCCCGCTTGGCGCGCGCAGCACGCCGCGCGCGCTGGCGCTGTTCGCGCTGGACACCGCGCTGTTCCTGGCCGCGCTGGCCGGGGTGGTGCTGTTCTCCCACTGGCTCGCCAAGCTGGCCGCCAGCGTGGCAACGGGGCTGATCATCGCCCGCCTGTTCATCATCGGCCACGATGCCTGCCACCAGAGCCTGACGCCCCGGCGTGGCCTGAACAAATGGCTGGGCCGGCTGACCTTCCTGCCGTCGCTCACGCCTTACAGCCTGTGGGAAGTGGGCCATAACGTGGTTCACCACGGTTACTCCAACCTCAAGGGCTTCGACTTCGTCTGGCAGCCTTACTCGCTCGAGGAATTCCAGGCCCTGCCGCGCTGGCGCCGTGCGCTGGAGCGGGTCTACCGCACCGGCTTTGGCGCGGGCCTGTACTACCTGGTCGAGATCTGGTGGTTCAAGATGTTCTTCCCCAGCCGCCGCCAGATGCCCACGCGCCGCGCCGTCTTCATGTGGGACTGCACGCTGGTGGCGCTCTTCGGCGTGGCCTGGATCGGTGCGCTGGCGTGGCTGGCCATCGCCACCGGGCAGTCGGTGGCGCTGCTGGTCGGGCTGGGCTTCGGGCTGCCGTTCCTGGTCTGGAATTTCACCGTGGGCTTCGTGCTCTACGTGCACCACACCCACACCAGCGTGGCCTGGTACGACACCAAGGCCATGTGGGCGCGTGCCCAGCCCTTCGTCTCCACCACCGTGCACCTGCGCTTTCGCTATGGCATCGGCGCGGCGCTGCACCACATCATGGAGCACACCGCGCACCACGTGGACATGAGCGTGCCGCTGTACCGCCTCAAGCGCGCCCAGGCGCTGCTGGAGCATGCGCTGCCGGGCCGCATCATCATCCAGAACTTCACCTGGCGCTGGTATTTCCATACCGCGCGCCGCTGCAAGCTGTACGACTTCAAGGCACTCTGCTGGACGGACTTCCGCGGCCGGCAGACCAGCGCCAACGCGCCAGTGCCGGCATAACCCACCACCACCCCCACCACCTGCCGCAGCCGCCCTGGCTGCGGTTTGTCTTTTGGGACGCGTAATACTCAATTACAAAGTCTTTCCGCGCGCTTGTCCCGCACAGCGGCGCTTGCCTCGTTAAGCAAGGTATCGGTCCCAAGGTCATTGCGCATCCCGACCCTGGGCCGCCCCTTGGACAACGCCCGAGCGCAAATCAGCGCCGACAGGACAAACAGGACAGAGACAAATGGCAATCAGCAAACCCCATGCGCCGGCACGCCGCCGCCTGCTCCGCGCCGCCCTGCCGGCGCTCGCCTCGCTGGCGGTGCTCGGCAGCCTTGCCGGCTGCGTGACCGAGCGCGTGGTAGTACGCCAGCCGGCGCCTGCGCCACCCCACCAGATGGTCCGCAACATGCCGCCGCCGGTGCACGAAGACCGCGGCCCCGCGCCTGCCTACGGCTGGAACTGGGTGCCGGGCCACTGGAAGTGGGAAGGCAACGACTGGTTCTGGGTGCACGGCCGCTGGGTCCAGCAGGCGGTGCCGGTGATGCCGCCCGTGATCGTGGAACAGATCACGGTTGCCCCGCCCGCGCAGCATGCCTACTGGGTGCCCGGGCATTGGGTCTGGCGCTTCGAGGGCGGCGGCTGGGTCTGGATGAAGGGCGCCTGGCACGGCTAAGCCCCGCACGGGCCCGCCGCCCATGGCGGCATGGCTCAGACCTGAGGCCCGGTGGCGCCGGCATGATTACTTAGGCGTCGCCACCATCTTCCCGCCCTGCTCCGCCATGCGCGCGCGCATGGCGTCGGCCGAGCCGATCTGATGGAACAGCGGCCCGCCCGGGGCGAAGCTGTCGGCCGTGGCAAGCCGGCCGACCACCACCGGCTCGAAGCCTGCATCGCGCACCAGTTGCTCCCCGATGCGCAGGGCCTTGGGATCGTCGGCGGCGATCGGCACCGCGATCAGGCCCTCAGCCCGGTGGTTCTGATTGGCGAAGTTGGTGGCGCCCATGAAATTGAAGGCGCGCACGATACGCGCGCCGTGCAGGTACTTTGCGGTGGTGATGCCGATGCCCTTGCGCATCGCCTCTTCGGCGATGGCACCATCGCGCGCACGCACGGCGTTGGTCGCATCCACCACCACTTTGCCGGCAAAGGCCTTGCCATACTCCGCCGATATCTCAGGCAACGCCTTGTAAGGGACGGCGAGAAAAATCACATTGGAAAACGCCAGCGCCTCGGCCACCGTGCCCGCGCGGGCAAGCGGGCCAAGTTTTTCGACCAGCGGCTTGAGTTCATCCGGGTGGCGCGAGGAGAACAGGACGGGATGGCCTGCCTTCACCCACAGGCCGCCTACCGTGCTGCCGATGCGGCCCGAGCCAATCACGCCGATGGGCACGAGGGCGCTGTCCCGGCTAGCCTGCGCGCGCAAGCGCGAGGGCGAGATCCCCAGCCACATCGCCAGCAACGCCAGGCTCACGCTGCCGGTGAGCAGGCGGCGCTGCCGGCTGATGGTTTCGATGCGCTCTGGAAACGGCATGGCGGACTCCTCGATCCGATGACCATCAAACATCGTGGTGCTGCAACACAGCAAGCGGGTGCGGTGCACTTGGCACGCCTTCAAACTCTAGGCGAAAAATGCAGCGCGCGCCGCCGCCCCGTTGCCGCCGCGTGATCGATTTGGCGCTTGCCACCCTGTGCACTACAGTAAGTAGCACTTGCATCACCCGCGATCCCCCGCCCTTGCGTCCTTGTCCCCACGGAGACGGTAATGGCCCCCGCCCTCCCCCGTCCGCGCCGCTCAAGGCTCGCGCCGGCCGCGCAGCGTAGGGCAGCCGCATGCGCACAGGTGGCGCGGGCGGCGCGGGTGGCCCTGGCGGCGCTGGCTGCGGGCGCGCCGGCGGGCGTGGCCGCCCAGACGCCGCAGCCAGCGCCTGGCGACGAGGTCCACAACCTGCGCGAGGTCACCGTGGTCGCGCCCGCGCCGCTGCCGTCGTTCTCCATCCCGCGCGAGGCGTTTCCCGGCAATGTGCAAACCGCGACGGACGCCGACATGGAGCGCGCCAAGTCTGGCAACCTGTCCTCGTTCCTCGGCGAGACCATGGACAGCGTGGTGATCAACGACGTGCAGGGCAACCCGTTCCAGAAGGACATTCTCTATCGCGGCTACCGCCTGTCCTCCACCCTGGGCGCGGCGCAGGGCATCGCGCTCTACCTGGACGGCGTGCGCCAGAATGGCGCGCTGGGCGATGTGGTCGACTGGACGGCGATCCCCGAGGCTGCCATCAGCACCATCACGCTGGTGCCCGGCAGCAATCCGCTCTACGGCCTCAACGCGCTTGGCGGCGCGCTGGCGCTGACCACCAAGTCCGGCGAAACGCATCCCGGCGTGGAGGCCGACCTGAGCCTCGGCAGCCACGGCCGCGCACGGCTCGACGTGAGCGGGGGAAAGATGCTTGGCGATGGCTGGCACGCCTTCGTGGCGGGCACGGGCTTTCGCGAGGACGGCTGGCGCCAGCTATCCGGCAGCAGCCTGGGCAACCTGTTCGCCAAGGTCGGCCGCTCGACCACCGATACGCAATGGAGCGTGAGCGTGCTGGGCAGCAGCAGCAGCCTGTCCGGCAATGGCCTGCTGCCAGACAGCATTTACGGCAGCCAGCGCAATGCCATCTACACCGCGCCCGACCTCACCCGCACGCGCTCGCTGCAGGTCACGCTCAACGGCACGCACCAGCTCAACGCCGAGGACCAGATCGCGCTGACGGCTTATGCTCGCCTGGGGCACGCAAAGGCCAGCACCGGGGACGTCAGCGACGACTACCTCGACACCTTGCTTGGCTGCCAGGGCAACGCCGGCAATGCGGGTTGCGAGCCAGGCGCCGCGCCGGCCGGCGCGGTGCTCAACACCTCGACCGTCAACACGCATGACTACGGGCTGTCCGGGCAGTGGTCCCATACGGGCAACGTCCACGACGCAGTACTGGGCGCCGCCTTTGCGCTGAGCCGCGCATCGTATCGCCAGGACACGCAGCCCGCCGGCTTCAGCGACGATCGCGTGGCGGTGGCAGACCCCGGCGCCACGCCCGGCACCAACGCCTCGCTCGATGGACGCACCAGCACCGTCAGCTTGTATGCCTCCGATACCGTCAAGCTGCTGCCGCACAGCTACCTCACCGCGAGCGCGCGCTGGAACACCTCGAGCACGCACACGGTGCTGACCTTGCCGAATGCATCCGACGAACGCTTCACGTTCTCGAAGCTCAATCCTTCGCTTGGGCTCTCGCACCAGTTGCGCAGCGGCCTCACGGTCTTTGCCTCGGCCTCGCAAGGCACGCGCATGCCGACCGCCATCGAGCTGGGCTGCGCGGATCCGGCCAACGCCTGCCAGCTGCCCACCGGCCTGCAGGCGGATCCGTACCTGCGCCAGGTGGTATCGCGCACGGTGGAGTTCGGCGGGCGCTGGAAGGCCAGCGATGCCACCGACCTCACGCTCGCGCTGTACCGCAGCGACAACCGCGACGACATCCTGTTCCAGCGCTCGCCGGTCAGCCCGCTCGGCTACTTCACCAACTTCCCCAAGACCCGCAGCCAGGGGCTGGAACTCGGGCTGCGCCAGCGCTTGGGCCCGGTGATGCTGCGCGCCAGCTACAGCTACCTGCAAGCCACCTACCAGGCGGACGGCCAGATCCAGACGCCGTTCGCGGCGCCCGTCAACGTGCGCCCCGGCACGCGCATGGCGGGCGTGCCGCTGCACAGCTTCAAGCTCAGCGGTGACTGGCGTGCAACCGCGTCGGTCACGCTCGGCGGCGTCATGGTCGTATCGTCGTCGCGCCCGGTGGCCGGCAATGAGGACGGCGCGCTGAGCGCGCAGGATCCGCGCCTGGCGCGCACCGCCGGCTTCGTGCTGTTCAACCTGCGGGCGAGCTGGCAGGTCGATGCACGCTGGCAGCTCTACGCGCGCGTCGACAATGTGTTCGACCGCCGTTATGAAGCCTATGGGCAGGCGGGCCTGAACGTGTTTCCGGGCGGCACGCTGCTGCAGCCCGGCGCGGCGGTGCCGATCGAGCGCTTCGTCGCACCGGGCGCCCCGCGCCTCTTCCTGGTGGGCGTGCGCTATGAATGGGGCGGACGCTAGCGGCCGCAGGCATGCGGGAAATCCTTGGCAGTTGCCGCGCCGTCACCAAGAATGGAAAGCAGCCGGACGGCATCGGGCCGGGAACAGCGACAAGCAACGCAAGCGGGAGGCGTGCATGGCGACAAGACAGGGCAATGGCCAATCTGGCCGGATCATGCTGGCGCTATGCGCCGCGCTGGCCTGCGCCGCTTGCGCGCCAGGCCCGGCGCCGCGAGGCGCTCAGGCGGCCAAGGCCTATGTGTCGAGCGAGAGCGGCGGCATCGCGGTGATCGACCTCGACCGGCTCGACATCACAAACACCCTCGACACCGGCGGCAAGGGTCCGCGCGGCATCGCCATCAGTGCGGATGGACGATACCTGCTGGCCGCCAACAAGGGAACTGGTGACCTTACCGTCATCGACACACGCGATGGCCAACTGGCCAAGCGCATCCCGATCGGCAAGAACCCGGAATTCGTACGCGTGTCCGGCGGGCAGGCTTTCGTCACTTATGAGCCCGGCGAGCCGGGCAAGACTGGCGACGACGCGCCGGTCCCGGCGCAGATCGCGGTGATCGACCTCAAGGACTGGCGCGTCACGCACGCGATCCCCAGCGGCCTGGAGACCGAAGGCATCGAATTCTCGCCGGACGCGCGCCTGCTGCTGGTCACCAACGAGGGCGACGATACGGTGTCGGTCTACGAGCGCGCCAGCGGCCGCCGCCTCAACCTGATCAAGACGCCGCCCGGATCGCGCCCGCGCGGCATCAAGGTGAGCCCCGACGGACAGCGCTATATCGTCACGCTGGAGTCAGCCAACGCGTTCCTGGTGCTCGATGCGGCCGACTACCACATCCTGCGCAAGGTGCCGACGCGCAGCGGGCCCTACGGGGCCGCCTTCGACCGCGCTGGCAAACGGCTGTTCGTGGCCGCGTCGCGGGCGGACACCATCCAGGTATTCGATGCCGACAGCTATGAGAACATCGCCAACATCGCCACCGGCAAACGCTGCTGGCACTTCAGCTTCACCCCCGACGACGCGCGGCTGCTGATCGCCTGTGGCCGCTCGAACGCTGTCTATGTGGTGGACGCGCGGACCTACCAGCCGCTGCGTGAAGTGGCCGGCGTGGCGCTGAGCTGGGGCGTTGTCACCTACCCGAAGAGCCCGGGGACGCTCGACGCGCCTTGAATCCACCGGCGCGCGCCGGCGCCGGGGACATTGTGCGCTCGGCGATGCCTGTCGCAGAGCCTGGCATCGTGCAAGCCGTTAGTTAACAAAAACGGAACTGTCAATACGATCCTCTCGGCTTCGCGTTGTCGCGATAGCCTCTGGCCTCCTTGATCTCAGCCCTGGTGGCATCGGCGTTGGCCGTCAGCAAGACCAGCCTTTTGAAGTAGTTGGCCGCCTTCGCATCGTTGTGCATCATCTGCGCTGATTTTGCCGCGCCATACAGTCCTCGCAGCCGGTTCGGGGTGGACTTCAGGGACGTCTCATATTCCTGCAATGCAGCGCCAGGCTGGTTCAGTCCCAGCAGCATATCGCCCAGGAGCTCGCGCATCGGATACAGACGGTTTTCCATGGCCACATCCTTCTCGCTCGCGTCTTCGAGCTTGGCCGCCTGCCGCATATGGCTCACGGCTTCCTCATTCCTGCCCATATCCAACTCGACCCAGGCGCTTGCAGCGAGGATTTGCGCGTCTGCCTGCTCGACCCAGTAGGGTTGCCTTGACTTCTCGAGGTTCGCGCGGAGTTCGCGCAGCTTCTCGATGTCGGTCTGCGCGGCTTGCGGATCGCCGCTGCGTGCGGCGCCAAGTGCCCGCGTGAAATACGTGATCGCCTCGGCCTGCGCATAGCTGCTGCCTCGCGGTTGCAGCGCCGCGGCTTCCGGCCATGCACCGCGCTCCAGCGCATAGCGCGCAGGGATGGCGGCAAGCGCCGTGTACAGAGCGGGCCGCTCAAAGGGGAACTTCCGTGCCGCTTCTGCCTGGTCCCGCACGCTGGAAGCGAGCCGATCCATTCCCATTTGCAGGTACGCGTACTCCATGAAGTCCCACGAGTGCGCGGCGTTTGGATGCGTCGCCCCGGGCCAGGCTTTGGCGGCATCCCCGACCATGACAACCAGGGCGGCCTCGTTCGATTTCACGGACTCCGGCCACATCCCCAGCATCGAATAGGTATGCGAAGGCATGTGGAGCGCGTGGGGTGCATCGGGGGCAATCGACGCATACTTCTCGGCGAAGGGCAGGCCGCGCTGCGCAAGCGCTGTACAGTCGTAGCTGTGAATCAGATAGTGGGCAACGCCTGGATGGTCCGGTTGCTCGCGATAAATCCTCTCCAGAATGGCGCCTGCCTTAAGCTGCTTGGCGTAAGTTTTGTCACTGTGCGATGCGCCCTCGTTGAGGGCGAGTGCATAGAAAATGGCGGCCTCGGTATCTCGTGGATATTTGGCGGAGAGCTTCGCCATCGCTTGCTCGTACGCCAGCGTGCGCTGCTGCTGGTTGACCGTGCGGTAGTCCTCGTAGAACAGATCGATCGCGCGCAGCCAGTCGGCTTCCCGTTCCGTCTTCGGACCAAGCGCCAGGCCCCTTTGCGACGCTTCCAGCCCGTTTTTCAGGCTAGTCTCGTCGAAGGGTGTTAGCAATGGATTGGGACGTTGGCTCATCGCAATGCCCCAATAGGCAATGGCGCATTGTGGATCGTCCTCAAGTACGGATTTGAATGCCGAAACGGTATTTGGATAGTAAAAGGAGTGCAGCATCGCCAGCGCGTGCTCGAACTGCCGCTGGGCCGCCGGGTTGCACGAGGTCGGAAAATGAACCGTGCCGAATTTCTCGTTGCCCAGGGTAGTTTGGGCTGTCTGAGCATTTGCAAAGGACGGCAGAGCCAGCACGGCCATCAGCGCGCCGAGGCGAGAAAACTGTCTTATTGCCTTCATCATTGGCGTCTCCTTGGGCTGGGCCAGGCGGTGCGGCCCGTCATTTGCCGCCATCCGTGGTGGCTGGCTCGCCGCCGCCGGCATGGCGGACCACACCGCGGATCAGACGAGCGTAGGTCGAAGGTTTGCGAATTCTCCGGGGACTCCTAATAGCGTAGCCGCCCTTTTGGTCCACGCAAAACAGAAAAGCGCTCAGACCCTTGCCGATCGCGTTCCTCAACAGCAGGAATGCCGGTGATCGTCAGGCGCCTCATTCCAAGTCTCCTATATTGCATATTGGCGAGACGTGGTGCCCCCACCAATCTCCCTCGCCCGTACGACGAAAGGCCAATTGACGCACCAGGGGATCGCTGCCAGAGTGAATCTGTCGGCAGCGGCGGCGCGCTGCCGCACCTGGCTTGGGGGCAAGCATGATCCACCTTCGGCGCATCGTCGGACGCATCGTCAAACGACTGTGGCTGGGTACGTTGCCATTGCTCGCTGCCGCCGCCTTGCCGGCCCATGCCGCGGATGGCGATACGCTGGCGCAGGCCAGGTCGCGTGGCACGCTGCGCTGCGGTGTCAGCGAGGGCATTGCGGGGTTTTCGGCGAAGGACGCGGCGGGACGCTGGTCTGGCCTTGACGTCGATTTCTGCCGCGCCGTAGCGGCGGCGGCGCTGGGCCGGGCCGACAAAGTCACCTTCGTAGCGCTGAAGGCTTCAGCCAGGTTTCCGGCCCTGCGCACCGGCGTGGTGGACCTGATCAGCCGCAACACCACGTGGACCCTCGCGCGTGAGAGCACGCTGGGCGTGCAGTTCGCCGGCATCCTCTTTTATGATGGCCAGGCCTTCATGGTGCCGCAGCAGGGCGCGCCGAAGTCAATTGCCGCGCTTGACCGCGCCACCGTCTGCGTCGAGAAAGGGACATCGAGCGAGGAACATCTGGCCGCCTATTTCGCGGCGAAACGGTTGAGCGTGAGCCCGCTCGCCGTGGACTCCGCAACCGAAGTGGCCGACGCCTTCTTTGCGGGACACTGCCTCGCCTATACCGCGGATGCCTCGCACCTCGCAGCCGTACGCCTGCGGGGCCGGGGCGGATCGCAAGCCTACGTCATCCTGCCCGAGCGGATCTCGGAGGAGCCGCTCGGACCGGTCGTGCGCAACGACGACCAGCAGTGGCTGACACTGGTCCGCTGGGTACTTTTCTCGCTCGTTGCCGCTGAAGAAAACGGGATCACGCAATCCAACGTGCGCGAGCGCATGCGCGATCCGTTGCTGGGCGCCTCCCTCGAGCCCGGCGACGACGCCAGCAAGGCGCTCGGCGTCGCGCCGGGCTGGGCCGTGCGCGCGGTGCAAAGCGTGGGCAACTACGGTGAGATGTTCGAGCGCAATCTTGGCGCGCAAAGCCCGCTCAAGCTGGAGCGCGGCCTCAACCGGCCATGGACGCAGGGCGGCCTGATGTACGCGCCGCCCATGCGGTAGATACGATAGGTGGGATAGGTGGGATAGGTGGGATAGGTGCTATCGATGCAACGGGCCGCGGAGGTCGCCGCATGAGTGAGCTGCAGATCTATATCGTCCTTGGCGTCTTCGGGGCCGTGATCCTGGTCATCGCCTTGAACCTACTGGACATGGCGGTGGCAGCCCTGATCGGCGTGTGCGTGCTGATCGCGCTGGGGATCCTCAACGAACAGGATCTGCTGAGCGCCACCCGCACCTCCGGCGGCCCCATCGGCTTGCTGTTTGGTGGCATGGTGGTGGCGCGCATCCTGTCCACCACGGGCCTGTTCGACCGCCTCGGCGACCTGTACCTGAGCGCCACGGGCGGCAGCGGCAAGCGCTTCCTGTTGTTGCTGATCGCGATGGTTGCGCCCTTGTGCGCCTTCTTGCCGAACGCGACCACGGTGATCCTGCTCGCCCCTATCATCATCCGCGTGGCCATCGCCCTGGAGGTGGACTTTGTCGGGCCGATGGTGCTGACCGCCATCGTGAGCAATTCTGCCGGCCTGCTCACGCTGGTCGGCGACCCGGCGACATTCCTCGTCGGCAGCGCGATCGGCATGACATTCGGCGAGTACCTGCGCCGCGTCAGCCTGGGCGGCGTGGTCGCCCTGCTCGTCATCGTCCCGCTGTTGCCGCTGCTGATGCCGGACCTGTGGCGGATGCGGCGTGCCTTGCCGCAGCGCCAGCCACACAGACGGCTCGAGCGCCCCGTCTATGCGGGGCTCTCGCTTGCCGTCCTCTTGACGATGGTGGGGCTGTTCGTTTTCGGCGAGCACCTGCCCACCCGGCTCGTGCCGCCCATGGCCGCGCTGATCGCCAGCGCCCTGGCGCTGCTGGTGGGGTATGAAGCCCGCTTCGAGCCAACCGACGACGTGCTGCGGGACGTCGACTGGAAGACGCTGTTGTTCCTGGGGTGCATCTTCTGCCTGGTGCAGGCGGTGACCAAGACCGGCCTGCTGCAAGTCATGGCGCTGAAGCTGCACGGGTCGTTCGGCACCCAACTGACGCTCGTTGCCCTGGTGATGATTGCAGTCATCGGCCTGCTCTCAAGCCTGCTGGCAAACGTCCCGGTGGCAGCCGCGTCGATCCTGATGATCAAGGGCTACCTGGTGGCGGCGGAGGTCGTCCCCGACGCCGCGCTTGGCGCGCTTTTCACTCAGTGGCCGGCAACCACGATTCCGGTGTTCGTCGGCATGATGTTCGGGGCAACGCTCGGTGGCAACGCCACTCTCATCGGCGCATCGGCCAACATCGTGTGCGCTGGCATCTGCGCGCGCCACGGCAAGCCCGTCACGTTCGCCACGTTCATGCGCTATGGACTGCCAGTCACGGCGGCCCAACTCACCGCGTCGGCGATCTATGTCATCGTGTTGTCGCGTTGGATGCGCTGAGGGCGCCGATATGCGATACGGGACCATGGTCCAATGCACGCGCACCGACCACCGGCAATGGGCCTTGGTCCCATTTCCATCGCGGGATCGCGCCGCCGGCAAGGCTGCCCCGCTTGCGCGAATCCGCGCATGGTAAGTTCCACAATCGCGACTTATGTCTTTTACAAAGCAACGCCAGCGCCTACACTTTTTTTGCCTCCATGCCACATGATCGTGGGGCCACCCGTCCCGCCAGTGACGCTTTACCCACCTGGGCGCGGGAGCGCGAGGAAGCACTTAAGACGGGTCCGCTGATCAGCCCAGCGCATGTAGGCGGTGGCGAGCATCTCGCTGCCACGGCGCAGCTGCCCAATGCCACCGCATGCACGCTGAATGGCTCAATCGCTCGCCGGCTTGCCGACGGCGCCGGGTTCGCATGCCTGCCTGCGAACCATTGACAGGGAGCACGGCGCCATGACCATCATCCGCACTGCTGCCCTCCTCGAGGCAGCGTTCATCGCGCTGCTGTTGTTGTTGCTGCTGCTGCAATTCCGGCGCGCGCGGGCCAACGGTGCAACGTGGCGCTACCCGGCGGAGGACTCCCCCGCAGCGCAGCCACACCCCGCCAAGGGTCCGAGATTTCGCCAGTCCTGGCGTCAGGGCTGGCGTCAGGGCTGGCGCCCCATTGGCGCACGCCTTGCCATGCTCTCCCCTGGCCGCGTCCAGCGCACCGCCATACGCCCGGAGCCACGGGATGGGCCACTTGATCCCCGTGGCGATACATCTGACGGGTTCCGCGGCTCCGCGCGAGCATTGCAGCATGATGAAAGCGTGCGCGGCCTGCTGGCCTTGTTGCCATTTGCCATTCTGATGACCAATCCGCGCGGCCAGATCCTGTTGGCCAATGCTGGCGCGGAAAAGCTCTTCGGCTATCGCCAGGAGGAACTGATCGGCGCGTCTGCGGACGCGCTCGTTCCAGGATTGCAGGGCGACAGCGGGACCGTGCGCTTGTCCCGGCCGGCAGGCGGCACGCATGACCAGTTCGCGCGACGCAAGGATGGCACTGAGTTCCCGGCGGAAATCACCGCCAACGATGCCTCGTTCGACAGGGAGCCGCTCCTGCTGACCGTCGTCATCGACCGGACCGAGCGCTACGAACTACAGCGTAACCGGCAAGAGCTTGCCCATCTGACGCGTGTCTCCACGCTGGGTGAGCTGGCGAGTTCGCTCGCGCACGAGTTGAATCAGCCGCTCACGGCCATCTTGAGCAACGCGCAGGCCGCTCAACGCTTTATGTCGACGCAGCCTGTCAACCTGGCCGAAGTGCGTGAGATCTTGCAGGATATCGTCGAGGACAACCACCGCGCGAGCGAAGTGATCCGCAGGATTCGCAGGCTGGTCAAGAAGGGCGACCTCGAAGCCGCGCCCATCAGTCTTGAGCGCGTCATTGGCGACGTGGCGCTGCTGGTGCACAGCGATGCGATCGTACGCGGAATCCGCGTGGTCCAGCACACCGAGCCCACGCTGCCGCGCGTCCAGGGCGATAGCGTCCAGGTGCAGCAGGTGGTACTGAATCTGTTGCTCAACGCCTTCCACGCAAGCGAGTCCCGCCCGGCGCGGGACCGCGTGGTCATGGTTGACGCCACGCGCGAAGGCGCCAGCATGGTGCGCGTGGCGGTGCGGGACCGTGGCCCCGGCCTGAGCGCGGACAAACTCGACCAGGTCTTCAAGCCATTCTTCACCTCAAAGCGCGAAGGGCTTGGCCTCGGGCTGTCCATCAGCCGCTCCATCGTTGAAATGCACGGCGGACGCATCTGGGCGCAGAACAATAGCGATCAAGGTGCCACTTTCTATTTCACGTTGCCGGTCGCAGCCAAAACAGAGCCCGTCCATTCGGGGGAACACCCATGAACAACCCCACACCAACCGTCTTCGTGGTGGATGACGACGACGCGGTGCGCCGGGCGCTGATGCGCCTGATTGGCTGCGCAGGCTACCGCGCCGAAGGATTCGGCACGGCGCGGGCGTTCCTCGACAGCGTCTTGTCTGCCGAGAGCAACGCCTGCCTGGTGCTCGACTTGCAACTGCCCGACCTGAACGGCCTGGAGTTGCAGCGCCAGCTCAGCAGCGCGGGCTGGCCGCTGCCGATCGTCTTCCTCAGCGGACACGGCGATATCCCGGCAAGCGTGCGCGCCATGAAAGCGGGCGCGACGGACTTCCTGGTCAAGCCGGTCAGCGACAGCGAGCTGCTGAACGCGATCGAAGCCGCGCTGGGGCGCGCGTCGCAAGCACGCGCGGGCCGCATCGAGATCGAAGCGATCTACAGCCGCATTGACCGCCTCACGCCGCGCGAGCGCGAAGTGCTCACGCTGGTCGTCGAAGGCCGCCTGAACAAGCAGATGGCTTGTGAGCTGGGCACGGCGGAAAAGACCATCAAGGTCCACCGGGCCCGCGTGATGAGAAAGATGGAGGCGCACTCCCTGGCCGAGCTTGTGCGCATCAGCGACAAGGTCGGCATCCCCCATCCGCTCCTTCACCCACCGCAGGGTGCAGCCGCTGCCGCTGCGCCATAACATAGCCCGGGAGAGCCCTGACGCCAACCGCAGCGCTTCAATTGCAGCCCTGATGGCGGGCCGTCCTGGCGCAGGTCTTTCCGCTCGGGCTTGTATAGACCCCCTTGCCATCCTTGGTCTTGACCTCTCCGCCCTTGGTGGTCTGCGTCGTTGTCACGCCGTTCTGGTTCTTCTCCGACGTAAAGCCGTTACCCGTGTTCCGGTTATACCCGGCGGCAGACTCTCCGTTGTTGCAAACCACAGCCCCGCGCGCGTTGGTGGTGCATTCGGCATAGGCGTTCGCGCACAGCATTACGCATGCCAACATGGCTAGCATCTTCATCACGACTCCTTGTTATGGCCAGCACAGACGCCTCGCGCCGGCGCGTCCTCTGCTCAAGAGTAGGTCAGCAGCGCGCGGAGCGCGGCGCCTCCTGCGCTACCGGCCAAGATGGGCGAACGCGTCGTGCATGGATGCAAGCGACACGCTGACCAGCCCATAGAGCGGCGTGCTCATTTCCTCGATCAGGAAGATCGCCCCGGAAGTCGACAAGGCGCACATCATCAACGCGGCGACGATGGTCCCGTTGCGCTCGGCGAACAGCCCGAACGTGCCGAATACGATGGACAGCCACAGCACCAGCACGATCAGCAGGGAGATCGGGATCGAGGATTTTGTCTGCAGCAACGCGAGCCAGCGCGCAGCGAACACGCTATCGACAATCTGCAGGGCCTTCGCCTTCAGCTCGCGCTGCGCGTCGTCGCGCGGCGCAAGCGCCTCCAGCTTGCGCTGAAAGCCTTCCAGCTGGCTGACAGACTCGGCATTGCCAAGCTTTGCCAGCTGCGCCTCGTCCCCGGAGTCGAGTATCTGGATTTTTTCGGCATAGACACGCTTGAGTAAAACGCGAACCTCCTGCGCGTCCGGCCCATATTTGGCCAGTACCCGATCGAGCTGGATGACGCTGGCGGAATTCTGCACAAGCTCGCTGCTCACGGTGTCGAACGTGCCTTTCGCCGACGACACCAGCAGCCCCAGCACCAGCGCCGCCATCGTGGCGATCAGGCCTGTCGCCATCTTGACCACGCTGATGGACTGATCGCTGAGGTGGTGTTCAGGCAGCATGGCGCGCGCCCACATGCCGAGCAGTGAACTGCCGAAAACACAGGCGAACACGATCAAGGCGATGACGAGGTGGTTCATGTCTCACCCCCTGTTGCCGCGATACGGCGAGCCAGGCTCAAGCGCCAGCCTCCACCCCAGCCGCGCTGCGCCGTCACTGTGAACGTGCCGTGCGTGCCGCACGTATCGCGCCAGCAATGTCGCGGCTGACAGCCGCCAGCGCCCGGCTGTGCGCGTCGACGAGGGCGTCATACCCTGCGGCGCCGGCGGGCTCCCGCTCGTCGCTGCGCCCGCTCACCAGTGGCCCCTGCTTTGGCGGCCGTACGGACCACACTACCGAGATGACGGCCGCATCGCCGGGGGCCGAGTCGAACCTCTGGACGTCGACAGACACCAGGTATGCCGTCCCCGGATCGGCCCACTGCGGATAGCTGGACACCAGCGCTCCCGGGAAGAACTGGGCCAGGTCTGCGCCGAGCACGGCCGGGATCTGCCGCTTCAGCGGCTCCGCCCAGCGGGCGAACTCGTCAAGCCTGACCTGGGTCGCACTAACGCGCAGTACCAGTTGCGGACGGTCGACCATCTCCGGCACCGCCACCGGCCCGATCGCGATGGCCACGGGGACATCGGCGTCCGCGCGTTCCTGCGCCCGCGCGGGTGTCAACGTATAGTAGGTTGACCGAGGCGAGCTCGCGCAACCGCCAAGCACCGCCAACCCAAGTGCCGCGGCCATTAAACGAATGGGGCGCATCACTTTTTATCCTCCGTCTTGCCGCGAAGCAACGCTTCGGGATGGCTCTCGAGGTAGTCCGCAAGCGCCCTGAGCGATGCCGCCGTGCGCGACAGCTCGCGCATTGTCTCCGCCGTGCTTTGCGTCAGCGCGGAGTCGGGCGCGAGCGCGTTGTTGGCTGACTCTAGCGCCGCGCGCGCGGAGACCATGGCGGCGCGCGCCTCCGGAGCCACGTCGGTGTTGAGTGTCTTGAGCAGCCCATCCGCTTGCTGCAGGGATTTGCGCAGATCATTGCCAATGCCCTCGAGCGGCACCTTGTTGAGCTTGGCAATCAGCGCCGTCACCGAGTCCTGGAGCGATTGCAGGCCACCGGGCACGGTCGGCAACTCGGGCGGCTTGGCATCCCAGTCCATCTTGGCCTTGGGCGCCGCCGGGAAGAAATCCAATGCAACGTAGAGTTGCCCGGTGAGCAGGTTGCCGGTTCTCAACTGGCCGCGCAGACCATGCTCGATCAGGAACTGCGCCAGCTTATGAGGCTCGTCCGTCAGCCTGCCTCCCTTCGTGCCCGACTCATAGCGGGAGGTGAAGCGCTCCGGATAGATTCGTATCTCGACCGGAATGCTGAACTCTTTCTTCTCCCGGTCGAAGCGCGTGTAGATCCCCGTTACCTCCCCCACCACGATGCCGCGGAAGTCGACTGGCGCACCGACCGCCAGCCCTCGCACCGACTCCTTGAAGATCAGCACGTAGGTATCGGCAAACCTGTCATGACGCTTCATCGCCTCCGCGCGGTCGTGGAACAGACCGAATTCAGTGTTGGCCCGGGCCGGCCGGCCGTCCGCCGAATCCTGAGGCGATTGAAACGCAACGCCGCCGATCAGAATCGCGACCATCGATTGCGTATTGACCTTCACGCCACTCGTGTCGAGCGACACATCGATGCCACTGGCATGCCAGAAGCGCGTGTCGGCCCGCACATACTTGTCGTAGGGTGCATTGATGAAGACGCGCAGCGTGACCCCATTGCCATCCGCGTCGAGGGTGTAAGCCGTAATCTGGCCGACCTGCAGGCGCCTGAAGAAAACAGGCGTGCCCACATCGAGCGAGCCCATATCCTCGCTCTTGAGCACGAACTCCCGCCCGGGGACGTCCTTAGCGACGGCGGGAGGGTTCTCAAGGCCGACGAAGTCACGCCGCGCCTTGGCCTGCGTGCCGACATCCGTGCCGATGAACGAGCCGGACAGCAGCGTACCGAGGCCGGACACGGTGCCACCGGAAACGCGCGGCCGCACCACCCAGAAGCGAGTGTCGTCGACCAGCAAGGAGGTGGCGTCCTTGGCCAGTTCGGCCCTCGCAACCACACCGCCGTGGTCCTTGGACAGAGCGACGCTCTTGACCACGCCGATGTCCACGTCCTTGTACTTGATCTTGGTCTTGCCTGCCTCGATCCCCTCCCCCGTCTTGAAGCTGATGGTAATGGTCGGGCCCTTCTGCAAGACAGCCTGCACCGCGAGCCAGCCGCCGATCAACACCGCAACCAACGGCACCAGCCAGACCAGCTGCAGGCGCCAGCGCGAGCGCGGCTTGACCACCGCCTCGGGGAAATTGGGCGAGCCCGACTCGTCGCGCCGTTCGGGCGGCTCAACCATGATCTTTCTCCGTGGTGTCCCAGATCAAGCGCGGATCGAACGACATCGCGGCGAACATCGTCAGCACAACCACCGCGCCGAACGCCACCGCGGCCGGGCCGGCCTTGATCGTCGCCAGCGCGCTGAACTGCACAAGTGCCACCAGGAGCGTGATGACGTAGATGTCGAGCATCGACCAGCGCCCTACCAGCTCCACCAACCGATAGATGCGCGTCTTCCTCTCAAGCAGCCACGGCGAGTGGAACTGGACCGAGATGACGAGAAACAGCAGCGCGATGATCTTGAGCATCGGCACGGCGATGCTGGCAATGAACACGACGGCGGCCAACAGCTTGGCGTCCGAGGTCCAGAGATAGACCACGCCGCTCAGGATCGTGTCCTGCTGCGCGCCAAACAGCGAGCTTGTGTCCATCACGGGCAACGCGTTGGCCGGAATGTAAAGGATCATCGCGGCAATCAGGAACGCCCAGGTGCGCGCGATGCTGGCCGGCTTGCGAAAGTGCAGGTGCGCACCGCACCGCGGGCAGCTGCCTTCATGGGCGTGCGGGGGCGGTTTCGACAGCATCCCGCAGCCGTGGCAAACGAGAAGCCCCGCCCGGGCCGCCGTGGCAGCCGACGCGGTAGTCACACCGCCCGCTCCGTGCACGCTCGATGCCGCCTCCATCCGCGCCCACAGGTCGCGAGGATCGAACGCGGCGGTGGCGGCGGCAAGCAAGAGCATCACCCCGCCGAACGCCCACAGCGCGACGCCGGGCACCACGGTAGCGATATGGGCGAGCTTGACCAGCGCCACCAGCATGCCGAGGATCAGGACCTCGGTCATGCCCCACGGCGCCGCCATCTCCAGGATGCGAAACGCTACGTCGGGCCGGCGCGGGAGCCGTTGCAGGCGCAGCGGCAGCAACAGGTACACCATCGCCGCCATCCGCAGCAGCGGCATCATGAGCGTGGTGACGAACACGAGGCCGGCCAGCGGCCACATGCCGTCGCGGTACAGTATCCGGACCGCGCCGAGGAGCGTGCTCTGGACCAGGTCCCCGTTCACCGACAGCCCCACCACCGGGTACGCATTGGCGACGCAGAACAGCACCATTGCCGCGAGCGTGAAGGCAAGCGCGCGATCCACGCTTTCCGGCCGGCTCCGGTAGAGCTCCGCGCCACAGCGGCGGCAACGCGCAATGCCGCCGGGCGGCAGCGCCGCCTCGCGCTGCAACAGGTCGCACTCGTGGCAGGCGATCAGGCGCGCGGTTGTCATGGCCGTGGCTGGCTGGAGCTGGAGACGGACTCCCCTTGCCGTATGGGCGCGCCGCCGTCACCGTACGCCACCGGGGTCATGCGCTCAGCGTCGATCACCCAGCCGCCCCCCATCGCCTTGTATAGCGCAACGCTGGAGGCGAACACCGTTCCCTGCGCCTGCGCATAGCTCAGTTGCGCGTTGAACAGGCTACGCTCGGCGTCCAGCACTTCAATGTAGCTGGTGTATCCGCCCTCGTAGCGCAGCCGCGCGAGCCGCGCGTAGGTTCGCAGCGCCTCGACCTGGCGGCCCTGCACGACGAGCCTCTCGCGCGTCTTCTGCAGCGACACCAGCGCGTCCTCGACCTCCTGGAACGCGACCTGAATCGCCTTTTGATAGGCGAACAGCGCTTGTTGCTGCTGCGCCTCGGCCTGCCTGACCTGTCCGCCGATATTACCCGCGGTGAAGATCGGCACCGTCACCGCGCCGGCGTATGACCACAGCCGGGCCGGGCCGGTGAAGAGCGACGAGAACTGGCCGCTTGCCGTGCCGAACACGCCGGTCAGCGAGATCGACGGGAAGTAGAGCGCGCGCGCCGCGCCGATCAGTGCGTTGGCGGCGATCAGGTCCTGCTCGGCCTGGCGCAGGTCCGGGCGGCGCGTGAGCAATTCGGATGGCAGGCCAGCCGGCACCATGGGCAAGGCCAGGTCGTCCAGTCCCCGGCCACGCAGGATCGGCTGGGGATTCTGCCCCAGCAGGATCGACAGTGCGTCCTCCTGTTGCGCGATCTGGAGTTCGATCTGCGGGATGGTCGCGAGCGAGGACTCGTACTCCGACTGGCTCTGCGCCAGCTCCATCTGCGACACCTCCCCGCCGCTATAGCGCAGCTGGAAGACGTGCACGGAATCTGCCCGGCTGGCCACGGTTGCCTTGGCAATTTCCATTTGCCGGTCCAGCGACAGCAGGTTCACATACGACGACGCAACGGCAGCCACCAGCGTCAGGATGGTCGCACGCCGGCCCTCCTCGCTCGCCAGCAAGCTCGCGCGCGCGGATTCCGTCTGGCGGCGCACCTTGCCGAAGACATCGAGCTCCCACGAGGCCGAGAGTGTCGCCTGGTACTGGTTGATGACCGGCCCGACACCGGGCGGCAATAGCGCGGAGCCGACCGGCACGCGCTCGCGCTGTGCGTTGGCGAGCGCCGAGACTTGCGGGAACAGCTGCGAGCGAGTGCTCTGGAACTGCCCGAGGAACTGGTCGACGCGCGCCGCTGCAATCTTCACGTCCTTGTTCTCGGCCAGCGCTATCGTAATCAGGTCGTTGAGCACGGGATCCTGGAACTGTACCCACCACGTCGTATTGACGACATCCTTGGCTTCGGCCTCGGCAAAGCGGAAGGCAGGTGGCGCGTCAACGGCCGAGCGCTGGTAATTCGGCCCGAGCAGGCAGCCGCCGAGCGTCAGCAAGGCGATAAGCGAAAGCGCCGAAGTTCGCATGTCATTCGCCCTCGTGCCTGGCAGACGGCGTAGCCGCCGGAGCACCCGGGCCCGCGCCGGTGGGGCCCGACGGCGGCTCGCCGGGCGCACCGCCCTGCGGGCCCGGGGTCTTCTTGCCCCCGCCGGAGCGCTCCGACATCGACTCCAGCGCGTAGTAGAACATCGGGATGAAGAACACCGCGATCGCCGTCGCGCCGAGCATGCCGCCGATGACGCCGGTGCCGATCGAGTGCCGGCTGTTGGCCGACGCGCCGAGCGCAATGGCCAGCGGCACGCAGCCGAGGATGAAGGCCAGCGAGGTCATCACGATCGGGCGCAGCCGCTCGGCCGCCGCCGTGACGGCGGAATCGTAGACCGACGCCCCCGCCTCGCGGTTGAGCACCGCGAACTCAAAGATCAGGATGGCGTTCTTGGCGGCCAGCGCGACCAGCATCGTCAGGCCGATCTGAAAATAGACATCGTTCTCGAGGCCGCGCAGCAAGATGGCCAGCAACGCGCCAAACAGTGCGAACGGCACCGCCATCAGCACACCGACCGGCAAGCTCCACTTCTCATATTGCGCGGCGAGGATCAGGAACACCATGATCAGGCCGAACACGAACACCAGCCCCGAAGTACCGCCAGCCTGCCTGGCTTCATAGGCTTCGCCGCTCCACCCCACGCCGTAGTCGGGCGGCATCACCTCGTCAGCCACCGATTCCAGCGTGGACAGGACCTGTCCGGAGCTGTAGCCCGGTGCGGCGTTAGCGGTAATCTTGACCGCCGGGAAGTTATTGAAGCGCGTCACCAGGTCCGGACCGGTGACGAACCTGGTGCTCATCACGGCCTTGAGCGGGACCATGCTGTTGGTCTTGCTGCGCACGAAGATCTGATCCAGATCCCCGGGCTTGAGCCGGTACGAGGGCTCGGCTTGCAGGATGACCTGCCACAGCCGGCTCGAGCGGTTGAACTGCGACACGTACAGCGAGCCGAACATGGTCTGCATGGCGCTGTACACCTCCTCGATCGGCACGCCCAGGGTCTCCGCCTTGTCGCGGTCCACGCTGACCAGCAGTTGCTGGGACGCCGCATTGAAGGTCGAGGTGACGCGAGCGAGTTCCGGCCGCTGCTTCGCCTTGGCCATGAAGTCGTTCACCACGCCTGCGAGTTGGGGAATGCTGGCATCCCCCTTGCTCTGGATCCACATCTCGGTCCCGCCAGTCGTGCCGAGCCCCGGGATCGACGGCGGATTGACCGGCAGGATGATCCCCTCCTTGACCTGGGACAGGTTCTCGTACGCGCCGATCAGCACGGCACGGGCGTTCTGCGTCTTGATGTTGGCAAATTTATAGCGCTCGTCGAAACTCTTGAAGCCGATAAAAAAGGCTCCCGCGTTGTTCTTGTTCTGGCTATCCAGCAAGCTGAAGCCATCGACCACCGTGACGCTGCTCACGGCCGGCTGCTTCATGAAGTAGTCGGTGACGTGCTGGGACACGGCCCCGGTGCGATCCAGGCTCGCCGCGTCTGGCATGATCACCGCGCCGAGCAAATAGCCCTGGTCCTCCGGCGGCAGGAACGAGGTCGGGATCGAGCGCATCATGAACACCGCAAGCACGATCATGCCGGCGAACAGCAGCAGCGCCACCACGAAGCGCTTGATGATCAGCTTCACCATGCGCGTATAGCCAGCGGTCATCCGCGCAAAGGCATTTTCGAACCACTTGAAGAAGCCTTTCTTTTCGTGGTGCCCGGGCTTGAGCAACAATGCCGCCAGCGCCGGCGACAGCGTGAGCGCGACCAGTCCGGAGAACACCACCGAGATCGCAATGGTGATGGCGAACTGCTTGTACAGCTGCCCGGTGATGCCGCCAAGGAAGGCAACCGGCACGAACACCGCGCACATGACCAGCACGATCGCCACCACCGGCCCCGAGACCTCGTCCATGGCCCGTTTGGCGGCGTCCTTCGGGCTCAGCTTGTGGACGTTCATGTTTCGCTCGACGTTCTCAATCACGACAATGGCATCGTCCACCACGATGCCGATGGCCAGCACCATGCCGAACAGCGTCAGCATGTTGATCGAGAATCCGAGCATGAGCATGCCCATGAAGGTGCCGACGATCGACACCGGCACCGCCAGCACCGGGATCAACGTGGCGCGCAGGCTCTGCAGGAAAACAAAGACCACGATCACGACCAGCACGAGGGCTTCGAAGAACGTATGGATAACGTCCGAGATCGACGCGCGAGTGAACTCGGTCGTGTCCATCGCGATGCTGTACTCAAGGCCTTCGGGAAACGATTTCTTCATCTCCGCCAGCGTCTTGCGTACCTGGCTGGACACATCGAGCGCATTGGCGCCCGGCTGCTGGTAGACGGCGATGACCGTTGCCGGTTTGCCCTGGAACTTGCTGCGGATCGAGTAGTCCTTGCGGCCGAGTTCGGCACGGCCGATGTCCTTGAGGCGCACGATCGCCGCCTCGCCGTTTGCCGCGCGCAGGATGATGTTCTCGAACTCGGCCGGATCGCTCAGGCGGCCAGTGGTGGTGACGGCAAAGGATTGCTCCACCGCCGCGCCGGTTGGCGACTGGCCGATGCTGCCGACCGCGAACTGCTGGTTCTGGTTGGCGACGGCCTTCTGCACGTCGGAGGCCGTGATGCCGAGCTGCGCCATGCGGTCAGGCTTGAGCCAGATGCGCATGGCGTAGTCGGGGTTGCCGAAGATGCTGGACTGGTTCGCTCCGGGCACGCGCTTGAGCCCATCGAGCACGTAGATGTTGGCGTAGTTGGCGATGTAGGTCGAATCGTAGCGATCGGTGGGCGAATAGATGGCGATGACCATCATGAACGCCGAAGATTTCTTCTGCACCTGAATGCCCTGCGCCTGCACCGACGACGGCAGTTGCGGCAGCGCCAGGTTCACGCGGTTCTGCACATCGACCTGTGCCAGCTCCGGATTGGTGCCGATCTGGAAGAAGACATTGAGCGTGAAGTTGCCGGTCGATGAACTCGACGAGTTCATGTAGATCATGTTGTCCGCGCCGTTGACCTGCTGCTCGATCGGCGCGGCGACATTATTGGCAACCACGTCGCCGGTGGCGCCTGGGTACGTCGCCGAAATCGTGATCTGCGGTGGCGTGATGTCGGGATACTGCGCGATGGGCAGGCTTAGCATCGCCAGCGCGCCGCCAAGCGTGATCACGATCGAGATGACCGACGCAAAGATCGGCCGTTCGATGCAGAAGTGGGAGATGTTCATGTGGCCTGCCCGGTCAGTTCGTTGCGCCAGGGGCAGACTGGCGCTGCGAGAGGCTCTGCTCTTCGCTGCGCGGTTCAGCGGCGGCGGCACTCTTGGCCGGCGCCTGGGTTATCTTCAGCGGCGTGTCGGCAACCACGCGAATGGCGCCGTCGACGACGATCCGCTCTCCGGGCTTCAGGCCCTCGGTGATGAACCAGTCATCGCCGTGCCACTCTCCGACTTCGACCACCCGCTGATGGCCTTTCGCATCCTTGTCGACTGCCCAGACAAAATGGCTCTTCGATCCCTGCAATACCGCGCGGCGCGGCACCAGGACCGCATTCGGGCGCACCGCGCCCGAAACCCGCGCGCGCACGAACTGTCCGGGGCGCAGGGTGCCTTGCGGGTTGGCGAACGAGGCCCGCACGAGGAAGGTGCCCGTCTGTGTGTTGAACGCGGGGTTGGTAAAGTTGATATGCCCG
The DNA here is from genome assembly GCF_058801495.1 of Cupriavidus sp. GW822-FHT03E04. Classification (NCBI taxonomy): domain Bacteria; kingdom Pseudomonadati; phylum Pseudomonadota; class Betaproteobacteria; order Burkholderiales; family Burkholderiaceae; genus Cupriavidus; species Cupriavidus sp. GW822-FHT03E04. Next base: position 217,067 of record NZ_JBXANI010000012.1, on the reverse strand, counting down.
CGAGCCGGGAACACGCTGCCGTCGGCAAGCACGACAACCACCTCGAAATCGTTGTTCGCCGGAAACCGCAACTGGCCTTTCTCCACCTGACCCCGGTATGTCAGCAACTCATTCTCGGAAATGCTGAAGTTCACCCACATGGGGTCAAGCTGGTAGATGTAGGTCAGCAAGCCCGTTGCCGCCGCGGTCACGTAGCTGCCGTCCTGCTGCCGCGCAAAGCTCGACAAGCCGGTGAGCGGGGACTTGATCGTGGTGTAGCTCAGGTTAAGCTCGGCGGTCCGGACCTGGCCCTTGGCCGCGATCACGGCGGCCTCCGCCTCCTTCTCGTTGCCCGTTGCGTTGTCAAGATCCTTCCGGCTGAGGGCGTTCTGAGCGGCAAGCGGAATCACGCGGGCAAGATTGGCCTTGGTCACGGTGAGCCTGGCCTCCTGCTGTGCAAGCTGGCCCTTGGCCGACTGCAGCACCGCTTCGAATGGCGCGGCGTCCATCATGAAGAGCACCTGCCCGGCATGCACCAGTTGCCCCTCGGTATAGACGCGCTTTTCCAGGAAGCCGTCGACGCGAGCGCGAATCTCGACCTCGCGCGAGCTTTGCGTCTGGGCGGTAAATTCGAAGTCGACCGGCGTGTCGCGCTGCGACACGGTCATGACCGTCACCTCGGTGGTCGCGCGCGGCAACTCGTTCGCCGGTTTGTGGCAAGCGGCAAGCAGCAACAACGCTGCACCGGCAAACGCGAACCGCAACCAGGCGCGGCTGCGCACGCGCCCGACGGCTGCAATCCGCAGAGGTGAAATCAGTTTCGTTGCCATGTCTGGATCCCCAGCTGACCGCGCCTTTCTTCTACATCTGCTGCGTTCTCTACTGAACGGTGTATCCGCGACCGGTCATGCACGCCCCCACCGCCCGATTGAATGTCGCCATTTCCTGGGAGACCTGTTGCTGCCCCGCCTGCTGCTGCTCGGCCGCGGCCTCGTTCTTGCGGCGCTGGCGCACGCCGCCGGCCGCCGTGCCGGTGACCGCGCCGATCGCGGCGCCCTTGCCTGCATCGCCGGCAATCGCGCCAATCGCCGCACCGGCCGCTGCGCCACCGGCCGCGCCCCTGAGGCGTCCGCCTTGCTGTGGCGGCGCTGCAGGCTGGCCGGCTTTCTGCGCGATAGCGACCGGATCCACGCCCGTGGTCTGCTTGGCCCACTGCTGGCACGCGGCGGTGTCCGAACTCTGCTTCTGCGGGCTCTGCCCCTTGGCGGGATAGATGATGGGTTGCTGCGCGCTGGCGGCTAACGCCAGCGCGCACAGCATCAGGCCAATTACGGTTCGCAGCGTGCGTTGCATGGTCGTCTGCCAGGTCAGCGGCTGAGCTTGGTGATCTTCTGGCCTTGCACGCCCAGGCCGGCCATCAGCCCCTGCTGCCCGTAGATGAAAGCGTAGACGTCCGAACTCAGCGTGGTGGTGGTCAGGGATTTTCCCATGCCTTCATCGACCACCACAACGCTCGGCCCGACACCGACCGACAACCCGTTACGATCGTTGAGATCGGTGAGAGCCGAGTCGGTCATGAAGAACATGGCCTCCGAAAAGGTCTGGGCACCTGCCTGCAGGCCATACGAAACCGCCGAGGCGTTGTAGTAGCCCAGCACCGTGCCATCCGGGCCAAACATCACCCCGTTGCCACCTTGCGCGCCCACGATAAGGCCCGCTTTCATGATGTCGGGGAAGACGAGAACCCCCTTGGACCGGGCCAGGAGATCCTTGGTCTTGGGATTCGTATCATTGAGCTTTTGCAGTGCACCGCGCGCACTAGCTTCGAGCTGTGGATTGTTCCCTACGGTTGAAGTCTGCTGGGTAGAGCAGGCCACCGCGACCAGCAACAGGGGAATCGCGAGGATGAACCGAAGGGTCTTGATCATGATGCGTGCTCCAAGCATGAGAATTAACGACACTGACGACGCTGTGTAAAGCGCAGGCCCACCGAGCATTCTTCCGGGGTCTGATCCATAGTGATATCCGAGACCGGCTAAAACAATGGGACCTTGGTCCAATAGCCGCTAGACCGCCGCGGTGGCTGCCGCGCTACGGAGGTGGATGGATGGCCGCACGCACGACCCGGATGAGAATCTCGTCGTCGAACGGCTTGCGCAGATAGGCCGCCGCGCCAGCGGCCAAGGCCCGCTCGCGAGTGCCGATCTCGTCGTGTGCCGTGATGAAGATCACGGGAATGCCGCTGCCCGCAAGCCGGCGTTGCACCTCAAGCCCGTTCAGGCCCGGCATCTGGATATCGAGCACGATGCAGTCCGGACGATATGCCGGTATGGAATCGAACATGTCCAGGAACTCGTCACCGCTCTTGAACGTGTCCGCTGACAGGCCGACAGAGCGCAGGAGCCGTTTGATGGCACGGCGCACCGATTCGTCGTCATCCACCACTGCGACGAACGGCTTGACTTTGCTCATGGCGACATTCCCCACACAGGCAGCGCAGCACCCAGCCTGATTCGACGCTAGGTTGAGCGTATGACAGTTGCCTGGCTGCAGATATGGGACTTTGGTCTAACAGGCGGGGGGAGAGGGGGAGACGCCGCAACAGCGTGTACCGTGGCGGCCGCAATCCGGGTCTTTAATGCTGCGCGCTCAACAAGCCGGCCACGGTCTTCGCGCCAGCCTGATCGGCGATCTCCCGCGCGGTCAGCCCGCGGTTGTCGCGCAGCTCGGGCCGGGCGCCTCTGGACAGCAGCAGGCGCACCGTATCGACCTTGTCGTAGCCGGCCGCCCACATCAGCGCGGTGAGCCCGTTGGCGTAGAGGGTGTTGACGTCCACGCCGGCGTCCAGCAGTTGCCGCACCACGCCGGCATGACCCTCGCCGGCCGCGTAGATCATGGCGGTCTTGTCGACGCGATCCGTGGCGGCCAGCTCCGCATGGCGCGCCAGCAGCATCGCCACAATCTCATCAAAGCCGCCGAAGGCTGCGGCCATCAGCGGCGTCACGCCCTGCACGTTGGCCTGGCTGACGTCGGCGCCATGCTCGACCAGCGTGCGCGCCATCTCGGTCAGCCCGCGTTTGGCCGCGGTGAGCAGCGGCGTATCGCCGATGCGGTTGCGCGCATTCACCGCCGCGCCCTGCTGCAGCGCCGCGCTCACCGCCGCCGCGTCGCCGGCCCGGGCGGCCGCGAGCAGGCGGGCATTGAGGCTGATGTCGTCATCGGCCCTGGCCGGCAGGCACAGCGTTCCGATGCCGCATAGCAACGCAGCGGCAAGCCCCGCGCGCCACCCAGTGCGTCCGTTCATGTCCGTCCCCCGCCGCTGCCGTTGACTACGTTGCCAGCCTTATCGCGACACCGTTGCTGGCTAGGTGTGGAGCTAAGTGTGGAGGTTAGGACGCGCAATTTCAAGGAGCGTCCACAGGCATGCTGCAGCGCGGCGAACACCAGTTTGACGCGCGCCGCGATGCGGGTTGTTTTGCCTGCACTCTTGCCTATACTGCTTGTGACCCGGGCCGCCACAGTGTGCGACAAGCACGCCCTTTCGCCCTGGGAAAGCCGGGGCACGAAGAATTCAAAAAAGGAGCTTCCCATGCTCTCATCCCGCAGCCATGCCCGGGTGACCCTCCCCTTGCTGTTGCTTGCACTGGCCGCCGCGGCCGCCGCGCTCATTCCCGCAGCCTTCGGCGCGGACGAAATCCAGGGCGGCGCGACCACCCCGGGCGCGGCCATGACCCGGCCCCTCCCGCCGGTGACGCAGGCACAGCTCGACGCGGCCGGCAGCAACGCTAACGACTGGGTGCATTCGAATGGCTCCTACGTGCAGACGCGCTACTACCCGGGCAGCCAGATCAACACCAAGAATGTGGCAAAGCTGAAACCCGCGTTCCTGTTCCAGACCGCCGTGCTCGAGTCCATGGAGACCGCGCCGATCGTGGTCAACGGCGTGATGTTCCTGACCACGTCCTATAACCACGTCTATGCGATCGATGCCGTGACCGGCAAGGAGTTCTGGCACTACAAGCACAAGATGGGGCCGATCACGACCTTCTGCTGCGGCCCGAACAACCGCGGCGTAGCCGTCTCCGGCGACCGCCTCTTCATGGGCACGCTCGACGCCAAGCTGGTCGCGCTGGACGCCAAGACCGGCAAGCTACTGTGGGAAACGCAGATCGCCGATCCCGAGCTGGGCTACTCGGAAACCATGGCGCCGGTGGTGGTGGACGACAAGATCCTGATCGGCACCAATGGCGGCGAATACGGCATCCGTGGCTTCCTCAAGGCGTATAGCGCCACCGACGGCAAGCTGCTTTGGACCTTCTACACCATCCCCGAAAAGGGCCACGAAGGCGTGTGGGCCACCAAAGACGCCACCGGGCGCGACATGAAGCGCGACATCGCGGCCGAAAAGAAGCAGTTCGCGGACAAGGGCGGCGATTTCTACAAGGCGCTCGGCGGCGGCGTGTGGATGCCACCGGCGATCGACCGCAAGAACAAGATGGCGATCTTCGTGGTGGGCAATCCCTCGCCCGACCTGTATGGCGCCATCCGCCCCGGAGACAACCTCTATACGGATTCGATGGTCGCGGTGGACCTGGATACCGGCGCCTACAAATGGCACTCGCAGTACATCGCCCATGACGTATGGGACCTGGACGCCGCCAGCCCGCCGATCCTGGTCGACGTGCGCGACAAGAACGGCCAGATGATTCCCGGCGTGATCCACGGCGGCAAGACCGGCCACGTCTATGTGCATGACCGCCGCGACGGCCGGCTTATCCGCTTCTCGCAAGCCATGATCCCGCAGGAAGACATGTGGACCCTGCCCACGGCCAATGGCGCACGCATGCTGCCGGGCGCCAATGGCGGCGTGGAATGGTCGCCGATGGCCTTCAACCCGAAGACGCGGATGGCCTATGCCGCCAACCTGCACCAGCCGATGACTTACCAGGTGGAAGCCTCGCCCTACCCGGGCGGCAAGCTCTGGCTGGGCGGCGCCTTCAAGACCATCCCTGCGGAGGCGCAGTGGGGCAAGCTCTCCGCGGTGAACATCGATACCGGCAAGGTGGTGTGGGACTACAAGACCGACCAGCCGCTGATCGGCGGCGTGCTCGCGACAGCCGGCGGGCTGGTCTTCAATGGTGAAGGCAACGGCCTGTTCCGCGCCTTCGACGCCGCCACCGGCAAGAAGCTGTGGGAGTACCAGTGCGGCGCGGGCGTGAATGCGCCAGCGGTGTCCTACATGGTCGGCGGCAAGCAGTACATCGCGGTGGCGGCCGGCGGCAATACGCAACTGGACTTCAAGCGCGGCAACAGCGTGCTGGTGTTCGCGGTGCAGTAGGGCAATAGGGCAATAGGGATGCGTATCCTGTCCTATCTGGCCCGGCCCCGGCGGTTAGCGCTGCCGGGGCCGGCGCTTCTGGCGGGCCTGCTGCTGGCAGCCGTCGCCAGCAGCGCGCACGCCGATCCCGACGCCGGCAGGCGCAAGGCCGAATCGTGCGTCGCCTGCCATGGCCCGATGGGCAACGCCAGCAATCCACTCTATCCGGTGCTGGCCGGCCAGACCGCACGCTACATCTACCTGGAACTAAAGGATTTCAAGGAAGGCCGTCGCAGCGACCCGATGATGACGCCGATGGCGGCGCCGCTGTCGCGCGAGGACATGCTTGACCTGGGCGAGTATTTTGCCGCGCAGAAGCCCATCGCCTCGCAGTTCAAAGCCGACGGGCAAAAAGTGGAAGCCGGCAGGAAGAAGGCCGAGGAAGTGCTTTGCACCATGTGCCATCTCGGCGGCTTTACCGGGCAGAATGAAATTCCCCGTGTGGCGGGGCAGCAGTATGCGTATATCGTCAAGCAGCTCGAAGACTTCCGCTCGCGCAAGCGGACTAATGATGCGGGGAGTATGACTAGCGTGGCTCGCGGGCTGTCGGATGCGGATATTCAGAATCTTGCTAGTTATATTGCTAATTTGCAGTAGGGTTTTTGGGAGGCTGGGGGGCCATACGACATCGCCCTTGCGTGGTTGGTTGCTGTTTGTTTGAGCGGCGATGGTTTTTGCACCCAAGGGCCATCGCCGCACAAAGAAACAGCAACCAACCAAGCAAGGGCGATGTCGTACGGCACTTGGGTCCAAAAACCAACGCCGCAAAAAGAAACAGCGACCAACCCCCAATTACCAACTCTCAAATAAAAAAACGGGGCTTGCGCCCCGCTCAAACCCTCGTCGGTCCGGACCTCCGGCCATCAACAACATAGCCACCGGACCGCCGATCACCGATGCTCGGTAACAGGCCCGCCTCTCGGCCGGGCCTGTTGATCTCTATCAAATCAGTTGGTGGTCTTGGCGCCTGCCTCGAACCACTGGCCCAGCAGCGCGCGCTCGTCATCCGTGATCTGCGTGACGTTGCCAAGCGGCATGGCCTTTTGCTGCACCGCCTGCTGGTAGATCATCTGCGCATGCGCCTTGATCTCGTCGGCGGTATCGAGCTTGATACCCTTGGCGGCGCTCGGCATCATCTTTGGCGCCGCGGCGTGGCACTGGATGCAGCGCGAGTTGATGACTTCCTGCACCTGGGTGAAGCTCACCTGCGCGGGAGCTGCACCGTCCTTGCTGGCGACCACCTCACGCGGCACCGGCGCGATCATCACCGCGACCACCGCCAGCACGGCCACGCCGGCAGCCGGCCACGCGACGTTGATCTTGCCCTTGTGCTTGAGGATGAAGAACTGGCGAATCAGCACGCCGGCCAGCATGATCAGCACCAGCACGGCCCAGTTGTACTTGTAGCTGTAGGTCATGCTGTAGTGGTTCGACAGCATGGCGAACAGCACCGGCAGCGTGAAGTACGTGTTGTGCACGCTGCGCTGCTTGGCGTTCTTGCCATGCACCGGATCCACCGGATCGCCCGCGCGCAGCGCGGCAACCACCTTGCGCTGCCCCGGGATGATCCACACCAGCACGTTGGCGCTCATGATGGTCGCGATCATCGCGCCGGTCAGCAGGAAAGCCGCGCGGCCCGAGAACACGTGGCAGGCCACGAACGCGGCCAGCGCCACGTAGATCGCCACCAGGATGCCGACGGTGCGGTCGCTCTTGCCGAACACGCGGCAGATGCAGTCGTACACCACCCAGCCCACGCCAAGATACGACAGCGCAAACCCGATCGCCGCGCCCGGCGACATGTCCATCACGTTCTTGTCGATCAGGAACGTGCTGGCGTTGAACAGGTACAGCACCACCAGCAGGCCGAAGCCGGTCATCCAGGTGGAATACGACTCCCAGTAGAACCAGTGCAGGTTCTCCGGCAGCGTCTTGGGCGCGCTCAGGTATTTCTGCGGGTTGTAGAACCCGCCGCCGTGCACCGCCCACAGTTCGCCGCCCACGCCCTTCTCCTGCAGGTCTGGGTCGTCGGGACGGGTCAGGCTGTTGTCCAGCCAGACGAAATAGAACGAGGAACCGATCCACGCGATCGCCGTGATGACGTGCACCCAGCGCAGCAGCAGATTGGCCCAGTCGAGGATATAGCCTTCCATGTCTTGTCTCCTTTATTGCCCGTTGCCGCGCTTAGCTGCCACGGTAGGTCGAGTACGACCAGGGGGAGACCAGCAGCGGCACGTGGTAATGCGCGCTGGTGTCGGCGATGCCGAAACGCAGCGTCACCACGTCCAGGAAAGCCGGCTCGGGCAGCTTGGTGCCCTGGGTGCGGAAATAATCGCCGGCGCCGAATTCGAGTTCGTACACCCCGACCGCCATGGTGTCGCCATCCAGCAGGGGCTGGTCGCAACGGCCATCGTGGTTGGTGACGACTGTCTTCAGCGTCTCCTTACGATTGTCGACAATTTTATGCAGGGTAATCGACATGCCGGCGCCGGGCGTGCCGGCTGCGGTGTCGAGCACATGTGTGGTCAAGCGTCCCATCCTGTTATTCCTTAGGGCTTTGGGTTGTGAGAGGCGCCGCTGCCTTCACTAGCACCATTTGTGGGAATGGTGCCCGCTCGGTACGTATTTCTAACGCATCCCGGCGCTGGACTGGTGCATGGCGACAATGCTTCGCACCACTCCGGATGGCAACTCAGGAATTACCCTGACTTGTCGAAAACCTAGCTCGGTTTTGTTGACAATATTGCCGTGCTAACCAAATAATTGTCAACAATTTTTGGGGCGCGCCACTCTGCTTCACCCCGCTTACACGGCGCGCTGCTCCCCTCCTCACCGATACGCTGGTGCCAAGATGTCCAAGAGTCTCAAGCTGATCGCCGGTGCCGATGACACCGCCGCCCCGACCGAAATCAAGCCCGCCCGCAAGGGTTCCGTCGAGGAGCGCATGTATCACGAGATCTATGACGCGATCATGGAGCACCGACTGCCCCCGCGCACCAAGCTGACCGAGCACTCGCTGTGCGAAATCTATGCCACCGCGCGCCACACGGTGCGCAAGGTGCTGGCGCACCTTGCCGCCGACGGCATGGTGGACCTGGAGCCCAACCGCGGCGCCTTCATCGCCAGCCCCTCCACCGACGAGGCGCACGACATGTTCGAGCTGCGCCAGATGCTGGAGCGCGCGGTGCTGGAGAAGCTCGCCGGCATGCGCGACGTCAAGCGCGTGATCGCGCCGCTGCGCAAGATGGTGGAGGCCGAGCGCCAGGCCTTCCTCACCAATGAGCGGCCCAAGTGGATCCGCCTGTCGGCCGAGTTCCATACCGCACTGGCCGAGCTTTCGGGCAATGCGCTGCTGGTCACCATGATGCGCCGGCTGGTGTCGCGCACCACGCTGATGATCGCCAGCGTCGAGGCGCCGGGCAATAACGCCTGCTCCTTCGATGAACACGAAGAGATCCTCGACGCACTGGAACAGGGCGATGCCGCCCTGGCCCAGAGCCGTATGGCGCACCACCTCGGCGCATGCGCGGACCGCGTGCAGCCCGATGAACCGGGCAATTTCGATCTTCGCAGCGTGCTGGGTCACTCCACCTAGCAAGTTGTTCCCGTTGCCAACCTGCGGCCAAGGCCCGATTCCTGCTCATGAGAAACGCGTCCCCGACGATGCGCGAAGCCGGAGTCACATACCGAGAGCCACCCCGCCCGGCAACGTTCCCATCAAATCCAAAGGAGAGGAGACACATCCATGACTAGCGCTAGCACCACGGTCCCAACGGACCAAACCAACGAGCGGCTGCCTTCGGGCCGGCTGCTTGCGCTCGGCCTGCAGCACGTGCTGGTGATGTATGCCGGTACCGTCGCGGTGCCGCTGATCATCGGCGGCGCGCTCAAGCTGCCCAAGGACCAGCTCGCCTTCCTGATCAATGCCGACCTGTTCGCGGCGGGCCTGGCCACGCTGATCCAGGCTTTCGGCTTCTGGAAGTTCGGCATCCGCATGCCGGTCATGATGGGAGTGACCTTTGCCTCGGTGGCGCCGATGATCGCCATCGGCTCCGACCCCAATGTGGGCCTGCTGGGCATCTACGGCGCGGTGATTGCCGCGGGGGTATTCGGCATCCTGGTGGCGCCGCTGATGGGACGCATGCTGGGGCTCTTCCCGCCAGTCGTCACCGGCACGGTGATCACGCTGATCGGGGTGTCGCTGATGCGGGTGGGCATCAACTGGGCGGCCGGCGGCCAGCCCACCACCCGTGCCGTGATCGACGGCGTGGTCAAGGATGTGCCAAACCTCGCCTATGGCGACCTGGGCAACCTGGGCATCGCGGCGCTGGTGCTGGTGGCGATCCTGTTGCTGAGCAAGTATGGCCGCGGCCTGATCTCCAACTGCGCGGTGCTGCTTGGCATCGTGATCGGCACCCTGGTGGCGATGGCGCTGGGCAAGGTCTCCTTCGAAGGCCTTAACGACGCCAGCGCGATCGCGCTGATCACGCCGCTGCATTTCGGCATCCCGACCTTCGACCTTCCCGCCATCCTGTCGATGTGCGTGGTGATGCTGATCACGCTGGTGGAATCCACCGGCATGTTCCTTGCGCTGGCCGATATCACCGGCAAGCGCCTATCCAACGAGGACCTGACCCGCGGCCTGCGTGCCGACGGCCTTGGCACCGTGATTGGCGGCCTGTTCAACACCTTCCCTTACACCTCGTTCTCGCAGAACGTGGGCCTGGTGACGGTGACCGGCGTGCGCTCGCGCTATGTGGCGGTGGCCGGCGGCATCATCCTGATCGGCCTGGGCCTGTTCCCGAAGATGGCGCACATCGTGGCCTCGGTGCCGCAGTTCGTGCTCGGCGGCGCGGGCATCGTGATGTTCGGCATGGTGGCCGCCACGGGCATCCGCATCCTGGGCTCGTGCGATTTCAACCGCAACCGTTTCAACCTGTTCATCGTCGCCATCTCGATCGGCTTCGGCATGATCCCGACGCTGGCGCCGACCTTCTTCCAGTACCTGCCCAAGTGGACCGACCCGTTCACCCACAGCGGCATCGTGCTGGGCACCATCGTGGCAGTCGTGCTCAACGTCTTCTTCAACGGCATCCAGTCGCGTGAAGAAGCCATGCGCAACGCCGCGGCCAACTCGCACGGCACGGAATAAGTCCAGCCGGCGGCGGCCGGCACAGTTTCCTGAAGAACCATGACCCTGATGACAAGCCACAACTATCCACGCGATCTGATCGGTTACGGCAGCCAGCCGCCGCACGCCCGCTGGCCGGGCGGCGCGCGCATTGCGCTGCAGTTCGTCCTCAACTACGAAGAGGGCGGCGAAAACAACGTGCTGCACGGCGATGCCGGCTCCGAGCAGTTCCTCTCCGAGATCATCGGCGCGGCGGCTTACCCCGACCGCCACATGAGCATGGAGGGCGTGTACGAGTACGGCTCGCGCGCCGGCGTCTGGCGCATCCTGCGCGAGTTCGAGCAGCGCGGGCTGCCGCTGACGATCTTTGGCGTGTCAATGGCATTGCAGCGCCATCCGGACCTGACCCGCGCGTTCGTCGAGCTCGGCCATGAGATCGCTTGCCATGGCTGGCGCTGGATCCACTACCAGGGCATGGACGAAGCCACCGAGCGCGAGCACATGCGCATCGGCATGCAGATCATCAAGGAGCTGACCGGATCGCTGCCACTGGGCTGGTACACCGGCCGCGACAGCCCCAACACGCGCCGCCTGGTGGTGGAGCACGGCGGGCTGCTGTACGACTCGGACTACTACGGCGACGACCTGCCCTTCTGGACCGAGGTGGAAGTCACCGGCGGCGAAAAGAAGCCCCACCTGGTGGTGCCCTATACGCTCGACTCCAACGACATGCGCTTTGCCACGCCGCAAGGCTTCAACACCGGCGAGCAGTTCTTCCAGTACCTCAAGGACGCCTTCGACGTGCTCTACGCCGAGGGCGATCCGCAGGGGCTGGACCGCCCCAAGATGCTGTCGGTGGGCATGCACTGCCGCCTGCTGGGCCGCCCGGGCCGCATGCGCGGGCTGCAGCGCTTTCTCGACTACGTGCAGGGACACGACAAGGTCTGGATCTGCCGGCGCGTGGATATCGCGCGCCACTGGGCCGAAACCCATCCCTGCTCCGCACAGAACCACGCCTAAGCCGAACCATAAGCCGAACGATAAGCCGAACCATGAGCCAGACCTACACCCTCGACCAACTCAACGCCATGCCGGCCGCCGACTTCATCCAGGCGCTCGGCGGCATCTATGAACACTCCGCGTGGGTGGCGCAGGCCGCCGCCACGCAGCGCCCCTTCGCCCATGCTGCCGCACTGGCCGACGCCATGCGCGCCATCGTGGACGGCGCGGGCGATGCCGCCCAGATCAAGCTGGTGCGCGCCCACCCGGAGCTGGCCGGCAAGGCCGCCGTGCGCGGCGAGCTGACCGCCGAATCCACCCGCGAGCAAAGCGGCGCCGGCCTGGACCAGTGCTCCGCGGCGCAGTTCGAGCAACTGCAGTCGCTCAACCGCCAGTACAACGAGAAATTCGGCTTCCCCTTCATCCTGGCGGTGCGCGGCTACGACCGCGCCGGCATCATCGGCGAGTTCGCAAGGCGCGTGAACAACGAACCGGCCGCGGAGTTGCAAACTTGCATCAACCAGATCCACCGCATTGCGCAATTCCGCCTGAACGACTTAGTATCCGGCTGAGCCAAAAAGGCAGCGGGTTCGTTAGCCCTGCCATACCTCTGATTTACCGCTGACTTACCCACGCTGCTGTAACGGGCAGGCGCCGGACCGAGCCCAGGTCCGGCGCCTGCCCGGCACGAAGAAAAACACCAGAGCTAATAGAACCCGTCAGGGACCCAGTACACAGAGAACGCAACGGATCAACCACGGAGAAACCCACAATGCATAAGCAGATCAAGCCGGCCCTCAAGCTGGCAGCGATGGCGGCAGCCCTTTTCAGCGGCGCGGCCATGGCGCAATCCAGCGTCACGCTGTACGGCCAGGCCGACATGTTCGTCGGCGGCGTCAAGAACGTCGGAGCCGCCAACCGCGCCTATGTCGCCAATTCGGGCGGCATGCAGACCTCGTACTGGGGCATCAAGGGCACCGAAGACCTCGGCGGCGGCACCAAGGCCATCTTCGACCTGAACGGCTTCTTCCGCACCGACAGCGGCTCCTCGGGCCGCTTCAACGGCGACTCGATGTTCAGCCGCAATGCATTCGTGGGCCTGCAGAACGACAAGCTGGGCACCATCAAGCTGGGCCGCAACACCACGCCCTTCTTCGTGTCGACCATCCTGTTCAACCCGCTGGTCGACTCCTACGTGTTCTCGCCGATGGTGTTCCACACCTATTTCGGCGCCTCCACGGCCCGCGTGAACGACCCGGGCATCATCGGCGATTCGGGCTGGAACAACTCGCTGCTGTACTCCACGCCGAACTTCGGCGGCCTGACCGCCAACGTGATCTACTCGTTTGGCGAGAAAGCTGGCGCCACCGGCCAGAACAAGTGGGGCGGCAACCTGATGTACTTCAACGGCCCGTTCGCTGCCACGCTGGCCTTCCAGCAAGTCAAGTTCGACAGCACGCCGGGTGACGTGACCGCGTCGACCAGCCCGCTGTTGGTCGGCTTCAGCAAGCAGAATGCGGTGCAGGGCGGCGTGAGCTACGACTTCAAGATCGTCAAGCTGTTCGCGCAAGGCCAGTACATCAAGTCGGACATCAACAACAACGTCAACGGCGACATCAAGCACACCAACGGCCAGGTCGGCGTTTCGGTGCCGGTCGGCAATGGCAATATCCTGGCGTCCTACGCTTACGACAAGACCAAGAACTCGGTCGCGGACTTCAAGCGCAACACGGTGGCAGTCGCCTACGACTACAACCTGTCCAAGCGCACCGACGTCTACGCCGCTTACTTCTACGACAAGATCACCGACCTGTCGCACGGCGACACCTTTGGTGTGGGCCTGCGCCACAAGTTCTGACGCTTTCCCCTTGCCAACGGGAACGGATACCCGTCCTCCCGCCCAACAGCCCGCCCTTGTGGCGGGTTTTTTTATGCCCCGCCGGCGCGCCGTGCTCAGGCTGCCGGCAGGTTGCCGGCGATGAAGTCCACGAAGGCCCTGAGCTTGGGCGACAGCTGGCGACTGGACGGCCACAGCACGCGCAGCATCGTGCGGTCCTGGTTGTAGTCGTCCAGCACGCTGACAAGCGTGCCTTCGTCCAGCTGGCACCGATCAGCGAGGGGCTGGGGGTATCCGAGGCGCTCGCTGGCCAGTTCGTAAGCCTCTACGCCATCGGCTCGCTGGTGGCGGCCATCCCGCTCACCGCGGCCACGCAAGGCTGGCGCCGCCGGCCATTGCTGCTGGCAGCGCTGGCGGGACTGCTGGTCTTCAATACGCTTACCGCGCTGGCGCCCGGCTACGTGATGGCACTGGTGGCGCGCTTCCCGGCCGGCATGGCGGGCGGCCTGATCTGGTGCATGCTCGCGGGCTATGCGCGGCGCATGGTGCCGGATCACCTCAAGGGCCGCGCACTGGCCGTGGCCGGCGTCGGCGCGTTCCCGTGGGCGCTGCTTGTCTTGCTGGTTGTGGGGCTGCTGATTGCGTGGGCCTCGCGCGGGCATGGGTTCCCGGCGCGTCCCGGCGTAGCCTAGCGCGCGGCGCTGCGAGCGCTAGGGATTCTTGAGCCGCCGGCCGGGCTTGGGCGGCGGCGCCTGCAGGCTCACCAGCAACCGCCCGAACTCGCGCGCGGCCGGCGTCTTCTCGCCATCGCTCCAGATCAGCGCGAAATCCGCTGCAGGCAGCGCCGGCAAGCCGTACTGGCCATCGACCACCTTCATCCCCGGCTTCAGGTCGCCGCGGATTTGCACCGAGGCGCCGAGCCCCGCCAGTACCGCGGTGCGGATGCCCTCCTGGCTTGGCGAAGTAAACGCCACGTGCCACGGTATGGAGGTGCCCTCCAGTGCCGCCACGCCCACCTGCCGGTTGACGCACGGCGAGGGCGACAGCGCGAGCGGCAACGACGCACCCGGTGCGATCTCGAAGGCCTGGGCGGCGGCCCACACGAACTGCGTCTGCTGCAACACCGTGCCGCCCTCCCCGCCGGGCGCCGACAACACCACGGCAAGATCCAGTTCGCCGGCCTTGATCATCGCGCGCAAGTCCAGGTAAGTGCCCACGCTCACATCGAGACGCACGGCGGGGAATGCCCTGGAGAACCGTGACAGCAGTTGCGGCAGCCGCTCGCCCAGGAAGGTTTCCGGCACGCCGAAGCGCACCACGCCGCAAACGGGAGAGGGCTGGAACCGGCGCGAAAGTGCATCGAGCGAGGCCAGGATCTGCTCCGCGTGCTGGAGAAAATCGTTGCCGTCCTCGGTCAGGGTCAGAGTGCGTGTCGTGCGGTGCAGCAGCGGCCGGCCCACCTGCTCTTCGAGCCGCCGGATCTGATGGCTGACCGCGGACTGCGTCAGGTGCAGCCGCTGCGCCGCGCGCGTGAAGCCGCCGGTTTCCTTGACGGCGACAAAGGCCCGCAGCAGTGTCGGATCGAAATCCATGGTCCCTTATTTATGATGAACGCTAATGAATCGGAAGAAATTAGATCATTTCTATCATGACGAGGACTCGCCCACAATGTGCGCCAAGACCGGCGTCGAGCATGACGCCATCCGTTCCCCGCAACCGGATTCGCCTGGAAAGCACCATCGATGCGCCTCACTCATTCCCGTAAAAACCAAATGGCATTGGCCGCCGTCTGCCTGGCCGCGCTGATGTTCGGCCTGGAGATTTCCAGTGTGCCGGTCATTCTGCCCACCCTTGAGCACGTCCTGCACGGCGGCTTCGGGGACATGCAATGGATCATGAATGCCTACACCATCGCCTGCACCACGGTGCTGATGGCGGCCGGCACGCTGGCCGACCGCTTTGGCCGCAAGCGCATGTTCGTCCTCGGCATTGCCTTGTTCGGCATCGCCTCCCTGATCTGCGGCCTGGCGCAAAGCGCCGCCGTGCTGATTGCCAGCCGGTTCCTCCAGGGCATGGCCGGCGGCGCGATGCTGATCTGCCTGGTGGCGATCCTGTCGCATCAGTTCCAGGAAGGCAAGGAACGCAGCAAGGCCTTTGGCGCCTGGGGCGTCGTGTTCGGGATCGGCCTGGGTTTCGGGCCAATCGTTGGCGGCATGATCGTTGCCGTATCCAGCTGGCAATGGGTGTTTCTGGTGCACGTGCTGCTGGCCATCCTGACCTTGGCGCTGGTCTTCGCGGGCGTGGAAGAGTCGCGCGATCCGCAGGCGGGCAAGCTCGATATCGCGGGCATCGTCACGCTGTCGCTGGCCGTTTTCGGCCTGGCCTACCTGATCACGCAGGGACCGGAGGCCGGGGTTTCCCGCGCCGCCGCGATCGGCATGACGGCCGCGACGGCGGCCAGCTTCGTGGCTTTCCTGCTTGCGGAAAAACACAATCCGCATCCGATGTTCGATGTTTCGGTGTTCCGCAGCCGGGACTTCTCGGGCGCGCTGCTTGGCTCCATGGGCATGAACTTCAGCTTCTGGCCATTCATGATTTACCTGCCGCTTTATTTCCACGGCGGCCTGGGCTACGGCAGCGTGACCGCCGGTTCGTCCTTGCTGGCTTACACGCTGCCCACGCTGTTGTTTCCGCCGCTGGGAGAGCGGCTTGCGCTGCGCTACGGGGCCGGCAGGGTCATTCCCCTGGGCTTGTTCACGATCGGGCTGGGCTTCATGCTGATGAAGCTCGGCAGCAGCCTGGCGCAGGCGAGCTGGCTCACCCTGCTGCCGGGTTCGCTGCTGGCCGGCATCGGCCTGGGCATCACCAACACGCCGGTGACCAACACCACCACCGGCTCGGTTCCCAGCAGCCGCGCGGGCATGGCCTCCGGCATCGACATGAGCGCGCGGATGATCTCGCTGGCGGTCAATATCGCGTTGATGGGATTCATCCTGGTCGCAGGGATCTCTGCGTATCTGAAGCGTGCCTTTCCGGGGGCGTTCGATGCGTTGCAGTTGCGCGCGCTGGCGCAGCGCATTGCCGCGGGCAACCTGGATGCGCCCGGTGACGCCTTCGCGCAACTGCCGGCCCTGGACGCGTCCGGCGCCGCGCTGCATGCGGCGCTGGTCCATGGCTTTGGCTGGGTGATGCTGTATGGCGGGATTGGCGCCTGGGTCCTCGCCTTGCTCAGCCTGATGATGTTCGCCCCCGGCAAACGAGGGCATCAGGCGGTTGCCGATCCCGCGGGCCGCTGCGCTTAGAAGTCCGCCGCCATCGCCAGCTGGAAGGTGCGCGGCGTGCCCTGCGTCAGGTAGCCGCCGCAGGTCGATGCCCGGTACGTTCAGCCGCCTCCCCGGGTTGGCACGCCGGCGATGGCCCAGGCCGACGATTCACGCCGTGCCGGGCACGGAATCGCGCACGCCTTGCGCCCCGCGAACTCGCTGGCCACGCGGGCCAGGTCGATCTCCCAGCCGCGCGCTTCGAGCGCCTTGAGCGTCTTGCGAAAGGCGATCTGCAAGCCGTCCGAGCGCACCGACACTTCCTCCTGCCAGTCGTCGGGCGTGTGCTGGGGGCAAACCCGGGATAGCACGGCATGGTCCTGCTCGAAGATGCGCAGGTTGCTGCGGCGGGTGCGCGCGTCAAGCAGCGCGCTCTTCATGAAGGTACGTCCCATCATCCACAGGGTGCGCGTGCGTTTGGCGTCGACCGGCAGGTGCGCCGAAACGATGCGGATCTCCCAGCCGGGACGGGGCTCGAGCCGCAGCGTGGTGCACGGCCCGGAGAAGTGGTAGCCCGGCGTGGTGTAGACCGGCACCCGGCCACCCGCTGCCCCGCGGGCGAGCCACGCCGGCCATGAGCGGCGCCGCGGGCGGTACATGCGCATGCGCGCCTCGCCCTGCCACTCGCCTGCCTCTACCGTGAAGTCGTCGATCTCGGGATGCGCGGGGTCGCCGAAAGCCGTGCCATGCACGAATGGCGCGTGGGCAAAATCCAGGCCGTTCTCCATCACGCGGTCCCAGCTGGCATCCCAGTCGAAATGCCCGCGCACCAGCCGGAAACGGGGATCCTCGGCCCAGGACAGATCCGGCAGCGGCGGCCGCTCCGCCGGCGGCAGGTCCCCCAGGAAGGCCCAGACCCAGCCAAAGCGCTCCACCGTCGGGTAAGCGTCCACCCGCGCCCGGGTGGGCACCCGCAGTCCCGGCTGGGCCGGGATATGCGTGCAGATGCCATTGCCGTCGTAGCGCCAGCCGTGGTACGGGCACGCCACGTCGCCGGCCACCACGCGGCCATGGCTGAGCGAGCCACCCCGATGCGCGCAAACGTCGGACAGCACGCAGGCCAGGCCGGCGCTATCGCGAAACAGCACCAGCTTCTGGCCCAGCGCGGTCACCGTGACAGGCTCGGCACGCACATCCGTTGAGTGGCCTAGCACATACCAGAGATTCTTCAGCATGGGGATTGCCTTGAGGATGGCCGCGAGGATGGCCAGGGGTCGCCAGGTTCGCGAGATTGCCCTGGCGCCGAGGGGAGCCTCGCCGCCGGACCGGCGGCGCATTGCACGCCTCGCGCCCGCTGCTGGGCAGCGCGCGCCGCACCATGGCGGTTCGACCGGTTTGGACGCCGCTGGTTTCGCCGGTGCCGCGACGCAGCATGGATTTGCTGCAGTGCGATAGAGATAAACTACCGGATTTCGGGATCGAAAGTCGCTGCTTAATAGGGCGATTCAATTGGCGGGCCTGCGCCTGCGTGCCTAAATTTAGGTTCCAGGCAACAAGACGGCAACGGACGAGGTGACTCATGCGGCGTGATGCAAAGACCCGGTCGGAGTTGATGGCCATCCTGAACCAGTTCCTCAACAACAATCCAGAGTGCGGCGAGTGCGAACTGCACGCCATGCGAGTTCACCAGCCCGACCACACCGGTTGCAACTGGAGTGCGGAAGTCGATTTCCCGCGCGAGGAGGACGACCATTTGCCAACCCGGCTGGCAGCAGCCAAGTCCATCATCGTCGTGATGCGCGAGCAGTACAACATGTTGCAATAGCGGCAACGGGATCAGGGCGGGACAGGTTTTCCGGGCCGGCGGAACTGCTTCACAAGCCGGTCAAAAAAAACGGGGCTCCAAAGGAGCCCCGTTTTCATTGGGTGGCGGCCGGCAAGCCGGCCGCGCCGCCGGATCAGCGCACCGCGTTGGCTTCGGCCACCGCTACCGCCGTCATGTTGACGATGCGGCGGGTGGTAGCTTGCGGGTTGAGAATGTGCACCGGCTTGGCCGCACCCAGCAGGATCGGGCCAATGGTGACGCCTTGCCCGCCCGTGATCTTGAGCAGGTTGAAGGCGATGTTGGCTGCATCCAGCGTCGGCATGACCAGCAGGTTGGCGCTGCCGGCCAGCTTGGTGCCCGGCAGGAAGTGGCGGCGCACGTCCTCGACCAGGGCGGCGTCGCCCTGCATCTCGCCCTCCACTTCCAGGTGCGGTGCCTCGCGGGCCAGGATCTCCTGGGCCGCGCGCATCTTCCTGGCCGACGGGCGGTCCGACGAGCCGAACATCGAGTGCGACATCAGCGCCACCTTCGGGTGCTGGCCAAAACGCGCGATCTCCTCGGCGGCCAGCTGCGTGATGGCGGCGAGTTCCTCCGCGGTGGGATCGTCATTGACGAAGGTGTCGGTGATGAACAGCGTGTACTTCTCGAGCATCAGCGCGTTCATCGCGGCGAACACCTTGGCGCCTGGCGCCAGGCCGATCACGTCCCGCACATGCTCCAGGTGGGCTTCGAAGCGGCCCACGGTGCCGCACAGCATCGCGTCGGCGTCGCCCATATGCATCAGCATGGTGCCGATCAGCGTATTGGAGCGGCGCAGCGCCACCTTGGCCATGTCCGGCGTGACGCCGTCGCGGCCGCGCAGCGCGTGGTAGGCCTCGTGGTAGGCACGGTAGCGCGGGTCGTCTTCCGGGTTGATCAGCTCGAAGTCCGTGCCGGCCTTCAGGCGCAGGCCGGCCTTGTCGATGCGCATCTGGATCACGTGCGGGCGGCCGATCAGGATCGGACGGGCCAGGCCTTCGTCCACCACGGTCTGCACCGCGCGCAGCACGCGCTCTTCTTCGCCCTCGGCATAGACCACGCGCTTGGGCGCGGCCTTGGCGGCCGTGAACACCGGCTTCATGATCAGGCCGGTGTGGTAGACATACTGGGTGAGCTGCTGGCGGTAGGCTTCCAGGTCCTTGATCGGACGGGTGGCCACGCCGGATTCCTCGGCGGCCTTGGCCACCGCCGGCGCGATCTTCTCGATCAGGCGCTGGTCGAACGGCGTCGGGATGATGTAGTCCGGGCCGAACTTCAGTTCCTGGCCACCGTAGGCGGCAGCAACGGCGTCGTTCAGCTCGGCTTCGGCCAGGTCGGCGATGGCCTTGACGCAGGCCAGCTTCATGGCTTCCGTGATCTTGGTGGCGCCGCAATCCAGCGCGCCGCGGAAGATGTACGGGAAGCACAGCACGTTGTTGACCTGGTTCGGGTAGTCCGAGCGGCCGGTGGCGATGATGCAATCCGGGCGCGCGGCCTTGGCCACTTCCGGGCGGATTTCCGGCTCAGGGTTGGCCAGTGCCAGGATGATGGGCTTGTCGGCCATGGTCTTGACCATCTCGGCGGTCAGCACGCCGGCGGTCGAGCAGCCCAGGAACACATCGGCGCCATTGACGATGTCGGCCAGGGTGCGGTTCGAGGTGTCTTGCGCGTAGCGCGCCTTGTTGGGTTCCATGTTGGCGTCGCGGCCCACATAGATCACGCCCTTGGAATCGACCACCGAGATGTTCGAGCGGGTCACGCCCAGGCTCACCATGGTGTCCAGGCAGGCGATGGCCGCGGCGCCGGCGCCCGAAACCGCCAGCTTGACCTTGGCGATATCCTTGCCGACCACCTTCAGGCCGTTGAGCAGCGCCGCGCCCGAGATGATGGCGGTGCCGTGCTGGTCATCGTGGAAGACGGGGATGTTCATGCGCTCGCGCAGCTTCTTCTCGATGTAGAAGCACTCGGGCGCCTTGATGTCTTCGAGGTTCACGCCGCCGATCGTCGGCTCCAGCGCGGCCACGATCTCGACGATCTTGTCCGGGTCGTGCGCATCGAGCTCGATGTCGAACACGTCGATGCCGGCGAACTTCTTGAACAGGCAACCCTTGCCCTCCATCACCGGCTTGCCGGCCAGAGGACCGATGTCGCCCATGCCGAGCACGGCGGTACCGTTGGTGATCACTGCCACCAGGTTGCCACGCGAGGTGTACTCGGCGGCCATCGCGGGATCCTTGGCGATCTCCTCGCAGGCGTAGGCCACGCCCGGGGAGTAGGCCAGGGACAGGTCGCGCTGGTTGGACAGCGCCTTGGTCGCGTTTACCTGGATCTTGCCCTTGGTCGGGCTGCGGTGGTATTCCAGCGCGGCCAGGCGCAATTGCGCTTCAGGACTGTTGGGGGCATGTTGCGGTGCATCACCGCCGGTCTTGCTGGTCATTATGCTCGTCCAGGAAGTGGCCCTGCCAGTGCCCGCCGAGGCCGCGCCGGTCGTATCCGGCGTGGCTTGCCGGAATCTTCCATTGCAGCTTTCAAAGACGGGCTCCGGCGGCTCGGGCCGAAAAATCGAGCCGTCATTCTAGCTCACCCAAGCCCGGCGCGAAGCCCCTCCCACTGGGGCATCCGGGGATTTAAGGCTTTTCGCCGGGCAATTCAGTTTTTACCACCGCACAGGCAATGCCTTGCTTGTGGCTTGCTTGTGGCTTGCCACCTGCTACTTGTCATTCGGGTCCAGCGGCAATGTCACCCGCCGTGGCCGGCCGCTCTCCGCCGGGAACTGCACGAAGGCGCTGCGGATCAGGTAGGGCATCGCCGCCTGCAGGGACGACCCCTCTGCGCGGTGGTTCGCCGTGACCTGGTAGACCCGGCGGCCGCTGGCGGCATCCTTGAAGAATACGCGCAGCGTGGACTGGGTGACCGGCACATCGCGCACCGTGGTCACCGGCGGCCAGTAGCCCGGGCCACCCCAGCCGTACGGGCCCCAGGGGCGGTAGTAAGGCCCCCAGTAAGGGCCGGGATAAAAGCCGGGGCCCCACGGGTCGACGTAGTTGGTCTCCTGGATCCGCATCAGCCGCGAGTTGCTGTCGTACTCCATGCTGACCAGGTAATGCGCCTGTGGCCGGGCCACCTGCTCGAAGCCGATTCCGGAGAGCGCCTGCGCCAGCCACTGCTCATAGGTCTGGTCCTCGAGCTGCGTCTGCTGGCCGCCGGTGCGATCGAAGGCATAGGTGCGCGGCGGATCGTTCTGCCAGTCGCCCTGGCGGAAGGCCGTCACCTCGGTGGTGACGGTGCTGGCGCAGCCGGACAGCAGCGCCACGCCGAGCAGCGCCGCGCCCGCCATCAGGCGGCTGCCGCGCCAGCCTTCGCCGGCTATCCGGCCCCAATCCTGACCAAGCTTCACCAGCTTTCCGAGCGTTGCCAGCCATCGTTTTGGCATCATGCCCCTCATCGATTCGTTGTCCGTTGTGTGACTCTGACCGTGCCGGGCCGGCGGAATTCCGTCCCGATCGGCCACCAGCGCCGCGCGCCCGAGCCGGGGCGCCCGCGCTTGGCTACAATGGGTTCTTCAGTGCCGTGGCACGCGGCCCGGCAGCGCCTTCCGCCCTGCCCGCCTGCCGTGACCATGGCGACCATGCCGCCCCAAGTGGCCCTCAGAGGACAGGATTCCTTCATGCTGCGCACCGACACGCCCGTTACCGTCCATCGCAAAGACTATACTCCGCCGGCCTTCGCTTTTGAGCACGTCGACCTCACCCTCGAGCTCGACCCGGCGCGCACGGTGGTCACCAATATCCTGCGCTTCACGCGCCAGGCACCCGGCCCGCTGGTGCTGGCGGGCGAGGCACTGGAGCTCGTCGGGGTCCGCCTCGACGGCAAGCCGCTGGAAGGCGCGCAGCAGACACCCGACAGCCTGACGCTGCCCGAGCTGCCCGCGCAAGGCACGCTGGAAATCGTCACCGCCTGCCAGCCGGCCGCCAACACGTCGCTGTCCGGCCTCTACGTTTCCAACGGCAACTTCTTTACCCAGTGCGAAGCCGAGGGCTTCCGCAAGATTACCTATTACCTGGACCGCCCCGACGTGATGTCGACCTTCCGGGTCACGCTGCGCGCGCAGCGCGCTGCCTACCCGGTGCTGCTGTCCAACGGCAACCTGATCAGCGAGCGCGAGCTGCCCGACGGCCGCTTTGAGGCTGTCTGGGAAGACCCGTTCAAGAAGCCCGCCTACCTGTTCGCGCTGGTGGCCGGCAAGCTGGAGTGCATCGAGGAGCGGATCCAGTCCGCCTCCGGCAAGGAGAAATTGCTGCAGGTCTGGGTGGAGCCGCAGGACCTGCCCAAGACGCGCCATGCCATGGATTCGCTGATCCACTCGATCCGCTGGGACGAGCAGCGCTTTGGCCTGGAGCTGGACCTCGACCGCTTCATGATCGTCGCCGTGGGCGACTTCAACATGGGCGCGATGGAGAACAAGGGCCTCAACATCTTCAACACCAAGTACGTGCTGGCCAACGCCGAGACCGCCACCGATGCCGATTTCGGCAATATCGAATCCGTGGTCGGGCATGAGTACTTCCACAACTGGACCGGCAACCGCGTGACTTGCCGCGACTGGTTCCAGCTCTCGCTCAAGGAAGGCCTGACGGTGTTCCGCGACCAGGAATTCTCGGCCGACATGATGGGCTCCGAATCCGGGCGCGCGGTCAAGCGCATCGAGGACGTGCGCATGCTGCGCCAGGTACAGTTCCCCGAAGATGCCGGCCCCATGGCGCATCCGGTGCGCCCCGACAGCTACGAGGAAATCAACAACTTCTACACCGTGACGGTGTACGAGAAAGGCGCCGAGGTCGTGCGCATGTACCAGACCCTGCTAGGCCGCGACGGTTTCCGCAAGGGCATGGACCTGTACTTCCAGCGCCACGACGGCCAGGCCGTGACCTGCGACGACTTTCGCGCCGCCATGGCCGACGCCAATGGCCGCGACCTGACACAGTTCGGCCGCTGGTACAGCCAGGCCGGCACGCCGGTGGTCGCGGTGCGCACCGCGTGGGATGCGGCCGCCGGCACCCTGGCACTGACGCTGTCGCAAACCAGCCCCAAAGTCGGCATCGAGACGCGCCCCGGCACGCCGGACAAGCTGCCCTTCCATATCCCCTTCGCACTGGGCCTGATCGACGCCAGCGGCGCCGACCTTGCGCTGCAGCTCGAGGGGGAAAGCCAGCCCGGCGCCACCACGCGCGTGCTGGATTTCACCGAGGCCGAGCAGACCTTCCGCTTCATCAACCTGCCGCGCGGCGCCGAGCCGCCGCTGGCGTCGTTGCTGCGCGACTTCTCCGCGCCAGTCATCATCGACGCCGAGTACAGCGAAGCGCAGCTGACCTTCCTGCTCGCGCACGACAGCGATCCGTTCAACCGCTGGGAGGCCGGCCAGCGCCTGACCACGCGCGCGCTGCTGCAACTGGTGGCCCAGAGCCAGGCCGGCCGCGAGCTCCACCTCGACCCGGCGCTGGTGGCCGCGCTGCGCACCGTGCTCAACGACCAGCAGCTCAGCCCCGCCTTCCGCGAGCAGGCCCTGACGCTGCCGGCCGAGGCTTACCTCGCCGAGCGCATGGGCGTGGCCGATCCGGCGGCCATCCATCGCGCCCGCCAGTTCATGCGCGAGGCGCTGGCGCGCGCGCTCAAGGCCGACTGGCTGGCCGCGTACGAGGCCAACGCCACGCCGGGCGCCTACAGCCCCGATGCGGTGTCCGCCGGCAAGCGCGCGCTGCGCAACCTGGCACTGGGCTACCTGGCCGACAGCGGTGACGCCGCCATGCAGGCGCTGGCAGAAGCGCAATACATGGCCGCCGACAACATGACGGACCGCTTCGCCGCGCTCAGCGCCATGGTCAACACCTTTGCCCCCGGCCGCGAGGCCGCGCTGGCCGATTTCTACCAGCGCTTCGAGCAAGACCCGCTGGTGATCGACAAATGGTTCTCGCTGCAAGGCACGCAGCGCGGCACCGTAGGGCCGCAAAGCGCCGGCCACAAGGGCAAGCACACCATCGACACGGTGCGCGCGCTGATGCAGCATCCCGCCTTCAACCTGCGCAACCCCAACCGCGCGCGCTCGCTGATCTTCAGCTTCTGCGCGGCCAACCCGGCCCAGTTCCACGCCGAGGATGGCTCGGGCTACGCCTTCTGGGCCGAGCAGGTGCTGGCGCTGGACGCCATCAACCCGCAAGTGGCGTCCCGCCTGGCGCGGGTGATGGATCGCTGGCAGAAGTACGCCCTGCCGCTGCGCGACCGCATGCGCGCCGCGCTGGAGCAGGTGGCGGCGGCCAGCGACCTGTCCCGCGACGTGCGCGAGATCGTGAGCAAGGCGCTGGCGCCGTAAGGCAGCGCCGGGCTGGCCGGGGCGCGGCTGGCAGCACCGCGCCCCGGCCCCGCCGACAGTACCCCACAGGCCGGTGGCATTGGCCTGGCGGGCTGGCGCCCATGTAGAATTGCGGCCATTCAAGGAGAATCCCCATGAGTCGCATCAGCCTCACCCGCTACCTGGTCGAGGAGCAGCGCAAGCACAACACGATCGAGCCCGAACTGCGGCTCCTGATCGAAGTGGTGGCGCGCGCCTGCAAGGCCATTTCCAACTCCGTGAGCAAGGGCGCCCTCGCCGGCATCCTCGGCTCGGCCGGCACCGGCAACGTGCAAGGCGAGACCCAGCAAAAGCTGGATGTGATCGCCAACGAAGTCCTGCTCGACGCCAATGAATGGGGCGGCCACCTCGCCGCCATGGCGTCCGAGGAAATGGACAGTTTTTACGAGATCCCGAACCGCTATCCCAAGGGCGAATACCTGCTGCTGTTCGACCCGCTCGACGGCTCGTCCAACATCGACGTGAACGTGTCGATCGGCACCATCTTCTCGGTGCTGCACATGCCCAAGCCGGGCCAGACCGTCACTGAAGCCGACTTCATGCAGGCCGGCAGCCGCCAGGTCGCCGCCGGCTACGCCGTGTACGGCCCGCAGACCACGCTGGTGCTGACCGTTGGCAACGGCGTGCACATGTTCACGCTGGACCGCGAGGCCGGCAGCTTCGTGCTGACGCAGTCGGACGTGATGATCCCGGAAGACACCAAGGAATTCGCGATCAACATGTCCAACATGCGCCACTGGGCCCCGCCCGTGCGTCGCTATATCGACGAATGCCTGGCCGGCGACGAAGGCCCGCGCGGCAAGAACTTCAACATGCGCTGGATCGCCTCGATGGTGGCCGACGTGCACCGCATCCTCACGCGCGGCGGCATCTTCATGTACCCGTGGGACAAGCGCGAACCGGAGAAACCCGGCAAGCTGCGCCTGATGTATGAAGCCAACCCCATGGCCATGCTGATCGAGCAGGCCGGCGGCGCGGCCACCAATGGCCATGAGCGCATTCTCGACATCCAGCCGGAAAAGCTGCACCAGCGCGTGTCGGTGATCCTCGGCTCGAAGAACGAAGTGGAACGCGCAACCCGCTACCACCAGGAAGAGAAAGCGGCCGGCTGATCGCTGGCGGCTTCATCGACGAAAAAGGGACGCCGCGGCGTCCCTTTCTCTATTGCGTCTATCGCGCCCGTGCGGCAACGTTGAGCGGCGGCCAGGGCGTAGCGGACGCGCCCAGTACCGGCTTCGTCGACAATGCGTAGGCGCCGTTCTCGGTGAAGGCCCAGAGGATATTGCGGTCGTACTCGGTGTAGATCGCGAATACGCCTTTGCCGGCGCGGCCCGCGAGGCGCGCCGGCGGTAAACCTCAATATAGCGGCACCGGTGCCCACCCTATAATCGGCGCATGGTCTTCCGCCCCACCAGGCGGTCAAAGCAATGTGCCTCATGTCCAGCCGTCCCACCGTTACCTTGAGCGACGTGATGCTGCGCCGCCTCAAGCTCAAGCCCCTGTTGATCTTCGATCGCGTGCTGCAGTCCGGCTCCATCGTGCGGGCAGCGCGTGAGCTGAGCCTGACCCAGCCCGCCGTCACCAAGGCGATCCAGGAGCTGGAAGAAGACCTCGAAGTCCCCCTGTTCGAGCGCACCAACCGCGGCGTGGTGCCGACCAGCTACGGCCTGCTGCTGGGCGAGCGCGTGAAGTCGGTCATCGCCGAGCTGCGCTACCTCACCGACGAGCTCAACAGCTTCCGCTCGGGCGACACCGGCAACGTCATCGTCGGCACGCTGATCTCCGCCTCGGCCCGGCTGCTGCCGCGCACCATCGCGCTGATGAAAACGCGCCGCCCCGGCATCCTGGTGACGGTGCGCGAAGCCCCCACCGACCGTCTCTTCCCCGCCCTTGCCACCGGCGAGCTCGATCTGGTCATCGGCCGCCTGCCGGAGAGCGATCTGCCGCTCGCCCGCATGTTCGCGCTCACGCACACCGCGCTGTACGACACCGCGATGTGCGTGGTGGTGGCACGCGACAACCCGCTGGCGATCAGCGCCGGCCTGCGCCTGGCCGAACTGGCCGCGCATCCGTGGATCCTCCCGCTGAACGAATCTCCCGCGCGCCTGGCCGCCGAGCGCCTGTTCCTCGACGCCGGCCTGCAGGTGCCCGCCAACCTGGTGGAGTCGCTCTCGCTGCTGACCAATATCGGCCTGATGCAGGATCTCGGCGCCATCGGCCTGATGGCGCGCGACGTGGCCGATCATTTCGTGCGCCTCGGGCTGCTGGCCATCCTTGACCTGGGCGATATCGGGCGCTTTGGCACCATCGGCTATTCGGTGCGCACGGACCGCGCGCCGGCACCCGCCGCCGCGCATTTCATCGCCTGCCTGCGCGAAGCCGCCGCACTGCCGCCAGAGCGCTGAGCACTCCGAAGCCGGCCACCCTGGCCCCTTCCAGACATGCCATTTTGGAATACCAGGGGCCGTCTTCTTCATTATGCAAGGCCGGGGGGCGCTCCATATACTGGTCCTCGCTGCGCACCCTTCCCCCACCCCGCGCAGCACGGAGACCAACCCGTGCCCAAGCAAAACATTCCACTCATCCGGCACTACATCGACGGCGAGTTCGTCGCCAGCGCCGGCACTTTTCCCGACACCTGCCCGGTGGACGGCCACCTTGTCGCCAACGTGTGCGAAGCCGATGCGGCGCTCGTGGACCGCGCCGTGCAAGCCGCGCGGCGCGCGCTGCAAGGCCCCTGGGGACAACTCGACGTACAACAGCGCGCGGCGCTGCTGCACCGCATCGCCGACGGCATCGAAGCCCGCTTCGACGCGTTCGTGGCCGCCGAGGTGGAAGACACCGGCCGCCCCGAGCACCAGGCCCGCACGCTGGACGTAGCGCGCGCCGTCGCCAACTTTCGCACCTTCGCCGACCTCGCCAAGACCGCCGGCAACGAACTGTACGAGACGCCCACGGCGGATGGCGCGGGCGCGCTCAACTACACGGTGCGCAAGCCCGTGGGCGTGGTCGGCATCATCTCGCCGTGGAACCTGCCGCTGCTGCTGCTGACCTGGAAGGTCGCGCCCGCGCTCGCGTGCGGCAACACCGTGGTGGCCAAGCCATCGGAAGAGACCCCGGCCTCGGCCGCGCTGCTGGCCGAGGTCATCCACCAGGCCGGCGTGCCGCACGGCGTGTTCAACCTGCTGCACGGCTTCGGCGGCGGCTCCACCGGCGAGTTCCTCACCCGCCACGACGGCATCGACGCCATCACGTTCACGGGCGAGTCCAGGACCGGCAGCACCATCATGCGTGCGGTGGCCGACGGCGTGAAGGAAATCTCCTTCGAGCTCGGCGGCAAGAACGCCGCGGTTGTGTTCGCCGACGCCGATTTCGACGCCGCGGTGGCGGGCGTGCTGCGCTCGTCCTTTACCAACGCCGGCCAGGTTTGCCTGTGCTCCGAGCGCGTATTTGTCGAGCGGCCGATCTTCGATGCCTTCGTGGCGGCGCTCAAGGCGCGCACGCAGGCGCTCAAGCTCGGCTACCCCGGCGACGATGGCGTGGACATGGGCCCGTTGATCTCGCGCGGCCACCGCGACAAGGTGGAGTCGTATTTCCGCCTCGCGGTGGAAGAAGGCGCCACCGTGGTCTGCGGCGGCAAGGTGCCGGTGTTCGGCGATGCGCGCGACGAAGGCGCGTACGTGATGCCCACCATCTGGACCGGCCTGCCGGACAGCGCACGCTGCGTCACCGAGGAGATCTTCGGCCCGGTCTGCCATATCGCGCCGTTCGACAGCGAAG
The DNA here is from genome assembly GCF_058801495.1 of Cupriavidus sp. GW822-FHT03E04. NCBI lineage: Bacteria > Pseudomonadati > Pseudomonadota > Betaproteobacteria > Burkholderiales > Burkholderiaceae > Cupriavidus > Cupriavidus sp. GW822-FHT03E04. Next base: position 188,455 of record NZ_JBXANI010000012.1, on the reverse strand, counting down.
ACGAAGTCGTCGCCCGCGTCAACGACAGCGCCTACGGCCTGGCCTGCGCGCTGTGGACCACCAACCTGACACGCGCCCACCGCGTAGCGCGCCAGGTGCGCGTGGGCCTGACCTGGGTCAACACCTGGTACCTGCGCGACCTGCGCACGCCCTTCGGCGGCGTCGGCCTCTCGGGCCTGGGCCGCGAAGGTGGACGCCACTCGCTCGACTTCTACTCGGAAGTGGCGAACATCTGCATCAAGCTCTGAGCCATGACAACCATGACAAACGAGACCCAACAACCCTCCAACGCCGACGCCGCCATCCGCGCCGCCGCCGACCTGCTGTGGCAGGCGCATGCCGGGCATGCGCCCTGCGCGCCGGTGCGCACGCTCATCGGCGAAACCGATCCGCAGGCCGCCTATCAGGTGCAGGAGATCAACACGCAGCGCTGGCTCGCCGCAGGCCGCCGCCTGGTGGGCCGCAAGATCGGCCTGACCTCGCGCGCCGTGCAACAGCAGCTGGGCGTGGGCGAGCCGGATTTCGGCATGCTGTTCGCCGACATGGCCGTGGCCGAGGGCGAGGAGATCGACCTGCGCCGCGTGCTGCAGCCCAAGATCGAAGCCGAGATCGCGCTGGTGCTGGCGCATCCGCTTGCGCATGAGCGCCACACCATCGCCGACCTGATCCGCGCCACCGCCTACGCCTTGCCCGCTGCGGAGATCGTCGGCAGCCGCGTGGCCAACTGGGATATCCGCCTGGCCGACACGATTGCCGACAACGCATCCAGCGGCCTGTTCGCGCTCGGCTCGCGCCCCGTCAAGCTGGCGGACCTGGACCTCATCGGCTGCGGCATGGTGATGGAGCGCCGCGGCGAACAGGTCTCGCTCGGCACCGGCGCCGCCTGCCTGGGCAATCCGTTGCACGCCGCATTGTGGCTGGCCGACACCATGGTGCGCGTGGGCCGTCCGCTGCAGGCCGGCGACATCGTCATGACCGGCGCGCTGGGCCCGATGGTGCCGGTTGCCGCCGGCGACGCCTTCGACCTGGAGATCGAAGGGCTGGGACGCCTGTCCACGCGCTTCGCCCCGGCCAACAAGGAGCCATCCGCATGAGCATGAACATGAGCATAAGCAAGCCATCCCGGACGCGCCTGCGCGCAGCCATCATCGGCTCCGGCAATATCGGCACCGACCTGATGATCAAGATCCTGCGCCACGGCCAGCACCTGGAAGTCGGCGCCATGGTCGGCATCGACGCCGCCTCCGACGGCCTCGCCCGCGCGCAGCGCCTCGGCGTGCCCACCACGCATGAAGGCATCGAGGGGCTGCTTGGCATGCCCGGCTTCGCGGACATCCGCGTGGCCTTCGATGCCACCTCGGCCGGCGCCCATATGCATCACAACGCCGTGCTGCAGAAGCACGGCATCCAGGTGATCGACCTCACCCCGGCGGCTATCGGCCCCTATGTGGTGCCGGTGGTCAACCTGGACGCCCACCTCAATGCGCCCAACCTCAATATGGTCACCTGCGGCGGGCAGGCGACGATCCCCATCGTGCGTGCCGTATCGCAAGTGGCGCCGGTGAGCTACGCCGAAATCGTCGCGTCCATCGCCAGCCGCTCGGCCGGCCCGGGCACGCGCGCCAATATCGACGAGTTCACCGAAACCACCTCCAATGCGATCGTGGAAGTGGGCGGCGCCGCGCACGGCAAGGCCATCATCGTGCTGAACCCGGCGGAGCCGCCGCTGCTGATGCGCGACACGGTGTTCTGCCTGACCGCGGCCGATGCCGACCAGGACGCCATCCGCGCCTCGGTCGAGCGCATGGTGGCGCAGGTGGCCGCCTATGTGCCCGGCTACCGGCTCAAGCAGCGAGTCCAGTTCGAGCGCATCGACCCAGCGCGCCCGCTCACGCTGCCGGGCATCGGCCGCCTGGCCGGCCTCAAGGTCTCGGTGTTCCTGGAGGTGGAAGGCGCCGCGCACTACCTGCCCGCCTACGCCGGCAATCTCGACATCATGACGTCCGCCGCGCTGGCCGCCGCCGAGCGCGTGGCCGGGCACAAGCTGGCGCGCGCGCAAGGAGCAACGCAATGACCGCAGCACCACATCCCGCAGGCAAGACCATGAAGAAAGTCCATGTGTCGGACGTGACGCTGCGCGACGGCATGCACGCCATCCGCCACCAATACAGCCTGCCGCAAGCCGTGGCCATCGCCCGCGCGCTGGACGCGGCACGCGTGGACAGCATCGAGGTGGCCCACGGCGACGGCCTCAACGGCTCGAGCTTCAATTACGGCTTTGGCGCGCACACCGATCTCGAATGGATCGCCGCGGTGGCGGCGGAACTCAAGCACGCACGCGTGGCCACGCTGCTGCTGCCCGGCATCGGCACCATCCACGACCTGCGCGCCGCCTACGACGCCGGCGCGCGCACCGTGCGCATCGCCACCCACTGCACCGAGGCCGACATCTCGCGCCAGCACATCGAGTACGCGCGCAAGCTCGGCATGGATACCGTGGGCTTTCTGATGATGTCGCACATGACCACGCCGGCGGCGCTGGCGCAGCAAGCCAGGCTGATGGAATCCTACGGCGCGCAGTGCGTGTACGTGGTGGACTCCGGCGGCGCGCTGTCGATGCGCGACGTGGCCGAGCGCTTCGATGCGTTCAAGCAAGTGCTAGATCCCGCCACCGAGACCGGCATGCACGCCCACCACAACCTGTCGCTGGGCGTGGCCAATTCCATGGTGGCGCTGGAGCATGGCTGCGACCGCGTGGATGCCTCGCTCGCCGGCATGGGCGCGGGTGCGGGCAACGCACCGCTGGAGGTCTTCATCGCGGCGATCGACCGCGCGGGCATTGCGCACGGCACTGATCTCTACGCGCTGATGGACGCCGCGGACGACCTGGTTCGCCCGCTGCAGGACCGCCCCGTGCGCGTCGACCGCGAAACACTGGCGCTTGGCTATGCTGGCGTGTACTCCAGCTTCCTGCGCCACGCCGAGGCTGCCTCCGCGCGCTACGGCATTGCCACCGTCGACATCCTGGTCGAGCTCGGACGCCGCCGCATGGTCGGCGGACAGGAGGACATGATCGTGGACGTGGCGCTGGACCTGTTGCGCCAGCGCGATCCGGCCACCAATCCCACCGCCCCCACCAACAACCCGATCGCGAGTGCCGCATGATTGCCGATCAGATTACCCAGTACGCCACGCGCCTCGACGACGCCGCGCGCCAGCGTGAAGCCATCGACCCGCTGGGTGGCGCCACACCATTTTCCATCGATGACGCCTACGCCATTCAGGCCGGCGCCATCGCGCTGCGCCACGCGCGCGGCGAGCGACCGATCGGCATCAAGCTCGGCTTCACCAGCCGCGCCAAGATGGTCCAGATGGGCGTGGACAGCCTGATCTGGGGCCAGCTCACCGATGCCATGTTGTGCGAGGAAGGCGCCGCGCTCGCGCTCGACGCCTTTATCCATCCGCGCATCGAGCCCGAGGTGTGCTTCCTGACATCGCGCGACATCGCTGGCCCGCTCACCTTGCTCGATGCCGGCGGCTACATCGAGGCGGTGGCCCCAGCCATGGAGATCATCGACTCGCGCTATCGCAACTTCAAGTTCTCGCTGGCCGACGTGATCGCCGACAACTGCTCGTCCGCCGCGCTGGTGGTGGGGCCGTGGTCGCGCCCGGACAGCGCGCTGGCCAACCGCGGCGTGCAGCTCGAGATCGACGGCCGCCCGGCGCAGCTGGGCACCACCGCGGCCATCCTAGGCAACCCGCTGCGCGCGCTGGTGCAGGCCTCGCAACTGCTGGCGCGGGCCGGCATGGTGCTGCCGGCCGGCTCGCTGATCATGGCCGGCGCTGCCACCGCGGCCGAGCCGCTGCGTCCCGGCTGCCACGTGCGCACCCGCGTGAGCGGGCTGGGGCAAGTCGAACTGAGCACACGCTGACAACCGGAGACCACGCATGACTACGCTTTCCAAAGTCCTGACCGACAAGGCCACCCCGCGCGGCCGCTTCCCGCACGTGAAGCGGGCCGGCGACTTCCTGTTCGTCTCGGGCACCAGCTCGCGCCGTGCGGACAACAGCTTCGCCGGCGCCAGCGCCGACGCCATGGGCGTGACCGCGCTCGACATCCGCGAGCAGACCCGCGCCGTGATCCTCAATATCCGCGAGATCCTGCAAAGCGTCGGCTGCGATCTGTCCGACCTGGTGGAGATCACCACCTTTCTCGTCAACATGAACGATTTCGGCGGCTACAACGAGGTCTACGGCGAGTACTTCGATTACGACGGCCCGACCCGCACCACTGTGGCCGTGCACCAGTTGCCGCACCCGCACCTGCTCATCGAGATCAAGGCCGTGGCCTACCAGCCGCTTCCGCGCTGATGCGCTGATGCGCTGATGCACAGACACGCCCGACATCGCAACCGCAACCTCACCCGCACAAGAGACTCGCGCCATGTTCACCTACGGCATGCCCCTCAACTTCCCGCGCTGGCTGGACGAGCACGCGCACCTGCTCAAGCCGCCCGTGGGCAACCAGCAGGTCTGGCAGGACGCCGACACCATCGTCACGGTGGTGGGCGGCCCCAACCAGCGCACGGATTTCCATGACGATCCGCTCGAAGAGTTCTTCTACCAGTTCAAGGGCAATGCCTGGCTGGACATCATGGACCGTGGCAAGCGCGAGCGAGTGGACCTCAAGGAGGGCGACATTTTCCTGTTGCCCCCGCACGTGCGGCATTCCCCGCAACGCCCCGAGGCCGACAGCCGCTGCCTGGTCATCGAGCGCCAGCGCCCCGAAGGCGTGATGGACGGCTTCGAGTGGTATTGCCCCGCGTGCAGCGCGCTGGTGCACCGCGTGGAGGTGCAGCTCAAGAGCATCGTCACCGACCTGCCGCCGCTGTTTGCCGGCTTTTACGACAACGCAGCGCTGCGCCGCTGCGGGCAATGCGGCACGGTGCATCCGGGCCGGGCCTCGGCATCAGCCAGCAAGGACCCTGAATGAGCACCAACAGCGTGGTGGACATCCACAGCCACTTCTTCCCGCCCATCACCCGTCAGGAGGCCGCGGCGCTTGACCCCGTCGCCGCGCCCTGGCTGCAGACCAATGGCACTGACACAGCCATGATCATGACCGGCGACCAGCCGTTCCGCCCGGTCTACTCCGCGCTGTGGGACCCCGCGCGCCGCATCGAGGAAATGGACCGCTGCGGCGTCGACATCCAGTTGATGTGCGCCACGCCCGTGATGTTCGGCTACCGCTATCCGGCAGACGTCGCGGTGCCCTGGTCGCAGCGCATGAACGACTACGCGCTGGCGCTCTGCGCGCACCGTCCCGCGCGGCTCAAGGCGCTGGCCCAGGTGCCGCTGCAGGATATCGACGCCGCCTGCCGCGAAGCCTCGCGCGCCAAGGCCGGTGGCCATGTCGGCGTGCAGATCGGCAACCACCTCGGCGACCGCGACCTCGACGACGAAGGCCTGATCACCTTCCTCATCCACTGCGCCAACGAAGGCATTGCCGTACTGGTGCACCCGTGGGACATGATGGGCGCCCCGCGCATGAAAAAGTGGATGCTGCCGTGGCTGGTATCCATGCCGGCGGAAACGCAGCTCGGCATCCTGTCGCTGATCCTGTCCGGCGCGTTCGAGCGCATCCCGGCCTCGCTCAAGCTGTGCTTCGCGCATGGCGGCGGCAGCTTCGCCTTCCTGCTCGGCCGCGTCGACAACGCCTGGCGCCATCGCGACATCGTGCGCGAAGACTGCCCGCACCCGCCCTCGTCGTATGTCAACCGCTTCTTCGTGGACTCCGCTGTGTTCGACCCGCGCGCGCTCAAGCTGCTGGTCGACGTGATGGGCGAGGACCGGGTGATGCTGGGTTCGGACTACCCCTATCCGCTCGGCGAGCAACAGGTCGGCGCGCTGATCCGCGGGACCGATCTTGCCGACGCGGCGCGCCGCAAGCTGCTGGGCGCCAATGCAGCCGCATTCTTCGGGCTCGGGGATAACGAGTCATAAACGACAAACAACAAACAACAAGCCACAAACCACAAACGACCAGCCACAAATGACGCCGCTCGCGCCCCACAAGGCACGGGCGGCGGGCAAACCAAGGAGGAGACATGGAACAAGGAAACGGGCAACGCCATGCAAGCGGAGGCTTCCAGCAAATCGTCCAGCGCGAGCAAGGCCTGCACCGCAGCCTCAAACCCGCTCAGCTCGCCATGATCGCCATTGGCGGCGCCATCGGCACCGGCCTGTTCATGGGCAGCGGCTTTGCCATCGGCTTCGCCGGCCCCGGCGTGCTGCTCAGCTACGCCATCGGCGCGCTGGTCACGCTGCTGCTGATGGGCTGCCTGGCCGAGATGACGGTAGCCCACCCCACCTCCGGCTCCTTCGGCGCCTATGCCGAGCACTATGTCAGCCCGCTCGCCGGCTTCCTGGTGCGCTACGCCTACTGGGCCTCCATCGTGCTCGCGGTCGGCACCGAAGTCACCGCCGTGGCGCTCTACATGGGGTACTGGTTCCCGCAGGTGCCCGCCTGGTTCTGGATCGTCTCGTTCTCCGCCGCGCTGATCCTGATCAACCTGGTCGGCGTAGGCATCTTCGGCGCCGTCGAATACCTGTTCTCGATGGTCAAGATCATCGCCATCGTCGCCTTTATCCTGGTGGCCGCCTACATCGTCTTCGGCGCGCCCGGCAGCACCGGCAGCAGCGCGGCCGGCGCCGGCTTCCACCACTACACGGCGCACGGCGGCTTCCTGCCAAACGGTTTGTGGGGCATGTGGGTCGCGGTGATCGTCTCGATCTTCAGCTACCTCAGCATCGAGATGATCGCGGTCGCCGCCGGCGAAGCCCAGGACCCCGAGCGCGCCGTGCTGATGAACCAGGTGAAGAGGGCGCCGAACATGGAGATGGCCATCATCAGCAGGAAGGCGTCGCCGGGGTGATCTTCGTCACCCACTACCGCTTCCGCCGCCAATGGGCCGCCGCCGGCAACCGCCCCCTGGCCTTGCGCATGCGCGGCTTCCCCGTGCTCACGCTGCTAGGCGCCGGCATGCTGCTGGCCATCATGCTGACCACCCTGTTTACCGACGCCTTCCGCATGACGCTGCTCACCGGCATCCCCTTCCTGGCGGTGCTCAGCGTGGCCTACCTGCTCTGGTTCCGCCAGCGCGCCGAACCCGCGCCACTGGCCGCCAACGATGCCGCCTGAATGATCGTGCCGCCACCTGGCGGCGCGCCTGCGGGGACTCCCGGCAAAATTTTTGCGCCGGGGCTTCCCAGCAAAAAAAAACGCTGCTATGATTGCGGGCTTCATCCGGTTGTTGACGGATGGTGGGCCGAAGTAGCTCAGTCGGTAGAGCAGCTCATTCGTAATGAGAAGGTCGGGGGTTCGATTCCTCTCTTCGGCACCATAAGATTCAAGCACTTAGCCCAACCTGTCCGGTTGGGCTTTGTTGTTTCTGGACTTCGTGTAACCGCCTTGTAAGCGAATTTCGTCAACGGGGCACGGGCCACCCCCGGCAGCACCACCAGAAGTCCTTGGCCGACTTTTAGGGCGACTGCATCCCCTGTATCTCCGATCCCTTGTCCACACCTTCACCGGCGATCGGGGAGGCAAGCACATCGTGGGTGTAGGTATGAACCTTCCACGCGCCGCACTGCTTTCCCACCACTCAGAAGTGCCCTGCGTCGATCGCTACGATCCAGGAGTTACCGTGCAGCCAATGTTCATCGTCAGGGCTGATGGCATCGTTAGGCACGCAAAGGCCCCGTGAAGGCCCCGTGAAGGACGAAATCGGCTTGCCAGTGGACTCGTCGTCATCCCCCTCATCAATTTGAGGGAGGAAAGGAACTCGATATTTTCCTTTTCGGCCTGCCCAGGATTCAAGATGTCATCCGCGATCCCGACAGCGCCAACGAAACGCCCCAGATTGACGGGATCGGACCGGCTTCCATATACGTCTATTTGGCCGATCTTTCCTGCGCCGCTCACTTTCAGTAACAGCCCGACAGGATGATTTCGCTACTAAAGTTGCCGTTTGCTAAGTTCAGCCTTTTCAGCTCGTTGATTCCGCGCTGGAAACGCTCATCGTTCAGCACAACCACGATGCCATTCTTCGCCTTTCGCATTTGCCTGATCGTGTCGGAACCATCAGCTAGCGCAAGCGCATCGAACTTCGCGTGAAATGCCTCGGGAGTGAGGTCGCCCCACGGCTCGACACCATTGCCGTTGCTCGGCTACGAACCTGTAGAGGTTTGCGCCAACGGTGGCGACTGACTCAATGAGGAAGAATCGGCAGCCGCGGCAACAGGCGGTGACGATTTCAGTTGCTGCTCCGTCGACTTAGGTGGTTCGTCGATTCGCCTTTTTCGACTTGCTCCACCACCGCCAGCTTAAAAGCCAGGCTGTCATCCCGCTGAGTTCGCTTTTCGACCGCTTCCAATGGACTCTCCTTCCTTGCAAGGGAAAAAGTGTCAACCTTAGTCAGGACGGGTCAGGTCAAAGAGAAAAGCCCGCGAACTGCGGGCTTTAAACGACGGATCGGTTCAAGCGATTAGCTCTTGCGATGCGAATGCGCCTTCCCGCTGGGCGCACGGGCACGCATCTCGCTCCGATCCGCTGCACGCGCATGACCTCTGTCACGGTCTATCGCGTCCGGACCGTTGGAATTGCGCAAGCCGCTGCCGCTGATGTGGCTGTCCGAGCGGCCACCAAAATCGCCCCTGGCTCCAGCGGCTCCGCCGCCCATGCCGCCACCGCCGCGCTGGGCGAAGGCGGCCATCGAGCTCGTCGCCAGGATGGCGATAGCGATCAAGGATAGTACGCGGGTCTTGCTCATCAAATTCTCCTTTCTCTAATCAGCTTAGCAACGTCCTTTCTTGGCCTGCCCTGGTGGGCAGAAGCCAGAACTGGGGCCCGGATCTACGACCACCGCAGGTGTCTGAACGGCGACACCAGGCGTATAGACCGTGCAGCCGGTCACAAGCGTGGTGGCCAGCAGCGCGCCGAGTACGAATTTCATTTCTTGTTCTCGCTTGTCTGAATCGGGCGCCGGCGATGCCGGCACCCTTCCTTGCTTCGCGTCAGAATGCGAAGTTCTGGGTTACGTTACTCACGGTCACATTGACCTGCTGCGTGCGGACCGTCCCGCCGGAGCTCGTGGCCTGGATGCTGTACTTGCCTGCCGCAGTCGCGTCTGCCGCCAGCGGAATTGGCAGGGAGGTCTGGTAAGTCCCTACCGATGGTGCGCCCGCCGGCAGAGCCGGCTGCGTCGGGAACAGGCTGTAGGCACCGGTATCGGACGCGGCCGCAGTCGCGGCAACCTCGAAAGTGCCGCCGCCAGTCAGTTGCAGGGCGCGGATCGTCGCCTGCGCGCTGGCCGGAGTCACGGTACCGGAAACGGTGCGGAACACTGACGTCGGTAGGCTGATCGGTGCCGCTGCGGTCGCAACGGCGGTGCTGCCGCCCGCCACCACCGGCACGCTGCGCACGATGCCGGTGCCTCGGCCATTCGTCGAGGTCGGCACAATCACCACATCCACATTGCCGGCGGTACTGCTCTGTTCGATCGGAGACAGAGTGAAGTTGCCATTGGCATCAGCCGCGGTCGCCTTGACCACCACGCCGTTGCGTTCGGCATAGACCTGGGCGCCGGGCGCGCCGGCCAGCACACCTGTGACGGCGCCGCTCACGACGGTGGGCAGCGCCGTCACCACAGGCTTAAGACCAAAGGTGCCGTTGCCGCGCGTGACGATCGACTTGCAGGCATCGAAGTCCAATACCAGGTCGGTCAGGGTATTGGGCGCCACGGTGAAGGGGCGGATGATCTTGATGCCGGTCTGTACCGCGCTGGGCGTATCAAGGGCCTGCTCGGTACCGCCGGTTGGCACCACCGAATTAGCCGGCGCGCCGGCGCCGTTGGGTACGAGCACGAGGCGGATCTGCTGATACGTGCCGGCCGGCAGCGGGGTCTGGCCGAGCGTGGTGAGCACGCCATTGGTGAGCGAAAGCAGGTCGATTCGTCGCGCCGGGCTAAGCACAACGTCGGTCCAGCCGCTGCCGTTGATGTCGGCATTGGAATCGGTGTTGACGCGCACCCTGTCGACCGTGACGAACACATGGTCGAAACCGCAAGCGGGCGCGTCGGTCATCGACACGCTTAGCGTGCCCGAACCGCTTGTGCCGGACGACGAGCCATCACCCCCACCGCCACAGGCAGCAAGAGCAAGCGCGCCGAACGCAGCGCCTAGCGCGAGAGTGCGTCGAAACAAGGGGGAAATGCCTTTGCGATTCATAGTTGTTTTCGGCCAAGTGTTGGGGCAACAGGAGCATAAGTCCCCGCGAATGCCGCACGCTGTAAGAATTTGTAATGCGTGTCACAGATCTACCGCAGGGTTACGGAGACGCCACATCCCGTAACATTTGCGACGCATCGTCCAATCGACGGCGTTGACCGTAGCCTCACGCGTGCTTCGGCCGCGGCGCCACTGGACCCGGCTCGGTAGCCGTCAGCTCAAGCGGATAGGGCCGCATGAAGCCGCGTGCCTGCCCTGCCTGGCGAAGAAGTTTGACGGCGCTTTGCCAACCTGGGGCAGCAGTGGCAAAAGAATCACCTGCTATGGGGCACCGTAAGATTTTGGGGTATGTAACGGGTATGAATTTCAATCAGAACACGAGATTCCCCAGCATAGGCCTGATTACAGCAACTTTTCGATTCCTCTGTTCCCATAAGAATTCCAAAGTTTGACCAGCATTGCCTAGAAACCCAGACAGCGTAACGCTCTCCGGGTTTTTTGTTGCCCAGCGTTTGCAAGCTTTGCCCAGCGTCCACCACATTTCTGGGGTATGGGCCTTTAAGGGTACGCCATGCACATGTCCGGAATCCTGCGCCGCCATTCCTTGGTACCATCCAGCCCCGGACTCGCACGTGCCAAGGTGCACGCGTCGCTCCCTGCTATGCAACCCATGGAGATCATGCTGTGCAATACAAGAAGGTGCTGGCAGCAGTGGCCTGCCTGATATCAGCGGCTTGCACGACGCCCGTGCCATCCGCCGGCCGACAGATGTCAACCTATGACAGCGACACCGAATACACGGTGGAGTACGTCGCAGACGGTTTCACCCTCATGGTCAACTATCGCTATCCGCAGTTCTTCGTGCGCTCCAGCGCGGCGGAGGCGGCATGCAAGTCAGCGCTGACCAGCGTGGCCAACAGCCTGGCCGAGCGCCGGCAACGGCAGCTCGAGCCGGTCAACGAGCAACGCATCCAGGTCGCCACCAGCAGGACTTGGTCTGGAAAATTCGCCACCTGCTCTGCCTCCGCGCCGATAGCCTGGAAGCGCTGACAACGGGGCGACAGCCCCGGCCTAGCGGCGCTGCTGACGAAGGTCGGTGCGACACTTTATCGGCCGGGCCTGAATGAACGCGTGATCGCGACACGGCTCAGCGGCCATGGCCACCTCCGCGTCCGCCGTGGCGTCCCCCGCCATGGCCACGCCCGCCGAAGAAGACCGCACCGCCATAAAATCCAGGCCACCAACCGTAGTTGTAGTAGGGGCCGTAGGGGTAGGGATAGTAAGGCTCATAGGCGCCGTAGGCCGGGTAACTGTAGCCATAGGCATCATAAGCAGGCACTACCACGCAGCCGGCCAGCAGCAAGGCCGCACCGATTGTGAGGTTTCTGATATATGTGCTCATCGCGCCCTCCTGACGCGTTTGACCAGTTAGACACGAATCTCCCTTGTCCATTCCTGGCGTGAGCCGGTCCAGCGCTTTCGGCAGGTAGTATTTCGCCCACCGCGTTCCCCCGCACCGCCCACGTTACGTAACGCGTAACAGCGACGTAACAGCACCGCGCCATCCCCCACGCGGCGAGACTCAGCAGCCACCCCCTCCCCCGCCTCGGCCACAGCGCCCGCAACCCTTGCCTGGCAACACTTCCAGCCTGATCGCATCCGCCCCGTGCCGCCACTGCGCCGCGATCGCAATTGCCGTCATCCCTATGGCACGACCATTGCCTTAGTCCTTGTCATTCACGCGCGCATCGCGCAGGGACTTGCATGACGGGCCACGACGAAGAGAGAGAGCAAATGACATCAATTTTCAGCAGCGAGGAGTTGGACGCGTATTTCTCTTCGTACGCCGGCATGGAGGGAGGGAACATCGGCGCGGCTGTCTGGATATGCGATAAGGAGCCGCACCTGCTTGCGTCTTCGCCGGGTGCCTCGCTGGCGCCGGTGCATGAGCCGCCCGCCTGGGACAGCGCATTCCGCGAGCGCCACCGGCATGACATGCCGCGCTGGCAGACGCACCAGCGCCTCGCCCGCATCATGGCGGCGACGCGCGCGGCAACGCTGCGTGAAACCATGCCGGGGCTGGACTGGCGCGGCTACTTCGACCAGTACCTCTACGCGCCGCGCGGCTGGGAGTTCAAGATCAATATCTATCCCCTGCCCAAGCCGCAGCAGATGGACCTGGCGCAGATCGAGACCTTTCGCCGCAATCCGTGCCTCAGCCCGAACTGGCGCTATGTGGAATTCTGCCGCCAGGGTGGGCGCTTCCGCTTTATCGCGGAGCAGCGCCGGCGCATGCGCCCCAAGGTGATTCTCTGCACGGGGCAGGCCGAGGAAGAGGAATTCCTGCTGGCGTTCGGCTTCCAGGGCGTACCCTGCTCGGAGCATCACCTGCAGCCGGCGGACCTGGTCAAGACGCTGCGCGTGTACTCGCACGAGGGCACCCAACTGGTCATCTGCCCGAAGGTGGGCGGGCCGACCGGCATCAACTCGGACACGCTGCTCGGCGCGATGGGCGCCTTCCTGTCGGTCTGGCTCGACGCAGCGGATTTTCCGGATGTGCGCGCGCAAGCCATGCGTGCGGAGGCACCCGCCGGCACCGCGCACCTGGCCTGGCGCGCGATGACGCACAGCCAGGCTGGTTCCGCCAGCGCGTCTCCCGTATGAGACAAGCGCCGCTGCCACTGCCGCGGCGCTCGCCAGCCCGCATCGTCAAACGCGTGTTTGCCTGATTGCGCCATGCCCTGGCGCTGCCGCCTGGCAGCCGCCAGCGGCATATCACCCCTCCCCCTGCCTGCCTGCGCAAGCTCGCGCAATGTCCCCTTTTTACCGGAAGGTTGATATCCGCTTGCCCTCCAATCCCCTCCATAGGCTTACGGCATTCGATTGATTGAATCCCACGCGCCGAAGCACCAGACTGGTATCACGATAAATACAAAACCGGCCCGCCGATCCAATTGGCTGCCGGGACCGATGACGAAGCGGCCGCGCAGCACGCGGTACGCGTTCGCACTTGCCACGCAACCGGGGAACATCATGCACACCGCCGCCACCTAGGGCCGCCGGCGCCACGCCGGACTCGCGCAGGATGGCTGCGCCCGCACGCCGATTCGCGTCGCGTCCAGCCAGCTCCCAGCCAAGACAATCGACAAGGAAGCGGCCATGGATGCTTATCCAGTTCCTGGCGCGGCGAGGTATCGCCTTTTTCCGCGCAAGCTCCTGATGGTGTTTGCGCTAGGCGCATCTCTGTGGGCCGTCGCCGCCCGCGCGGATGACAGCACGCCGCCAGACACCCCGGCAGATCCGGCGCAGGTTACGCCGGCGCCCGCCTTCAGCCCCCAGGTCTGGCTGAACGCCGGGTTTTTCTCTTACCACTTCAATCATGCAGCGCACTACAACGCGGCCAACTGGGGCATCGGCGCGGATGTCCGCATCACCGAGGACTTCACCTTGTCGGCCGGCGAGTACCGCAACAGCATGCGCGATCACTCCACCTATGCCAGCGTCACCTGGCAGCCTTTGCATCTTGGCCCGGTGCGGATCGGTGCTACGGCGGGTGCGGTGCGCGGGTATCCGGATGTCAATCACGGTGGCTGGTCGCCGATGGCGGCGCCCGTCATCAGCATCGAGTATGGGCGCGTGGGTGCGAACCTGATCTACGTGCCGACGATGCGGGGGAAGGTGGATGGCTGCATCTCGCTGCAGCTCAAGATCCGGGTCTGGTAGGCGAAACCCGTGGTGCAGAGGTGGGGAAGGCGAGAAAAAAAAGCGCCGCATGCGAGAGCATGCAGCGCCACGGAAGGAGGGCCAAGGGATTAGGCCCTCTCGGGAAAACCACCCCCGGGGAGAGAGCGGTAAGTGGCTACTGTAGCGAGCGCACTCGCATCGGCCTACCAGCCGCTTCCCAATGCATGTGGAGAAATTTCCGCAACCCCTTCCGTTCCGGCTTATGGCTTGAACGTATCGCCCAGCACCACGCCTTCACGACGCGGATCGGCCCCGCCGACCAGCGCCGTCGACCCGCCCACGGTGGTGCGGATGATGGCGCTCAAGCCGCTCGACTGCGCCGTCACGTTGACCACGTGGCCGAGCCCGCGCAGGCCCTTGACCAGCGGATCGTTGTCGCCGGCCAGGCCGCCGGCCGGCTTGGTGGCATCCACGTTGGGATGCTCGCCGCCGACCATCATGCCGCTGGTGGCGCTGTTTGAGCCACCGAAGTCGATCATCGACACGGCCTGCTGCGCGTCCATCTTCCAGTCCAGCACACCCACCAGGGTCTTGGCTACGTACTGGATGATGCTAGCGCCGCCCGGCGAACCGGTGGTCATGTAGAAGTCGCCGCGCGAGCCGTCGGCATTGCGCTTGAACACCAGCGTGGGCGCCATCGAGCTGCGCGGGCGCTTGCCCGGCTGCACGCGGTTGGCGATCGGCACGCCGCCGGCATCGGCGGGTGCCGCGTTAAAGTCGGTCAGCTGGTTGTTGAGCAGGAAGCCGTTGGTGAAGTGATACGAACCGAGGCCAGCCTCGATGGTGGTGGTCATCGAGACGACGTTGCCGTACTTGTCGGTCAGCGACAGGTGCGTGGTGCCGTGCTCGTTGATGACCGATGGGGCCAGCGGCACGGCGCCGAGGTCACCCGCGGCGACCGGCAGCGTCATGGAGCCCACCGTGCTGATCAGGTCCGCCCGCTTGCGCAGGTAAGGCTTGTTCAGCATGCTTTCCCAACTGCCGCCCGGCAGGCCGATGAAGTCGGTATCCGCCACATACTTGTTGCGGTCGGCATAGGCCAGGTTGCCTGCCTCGGCCATCAGGTGGACGCCGAGCACATTCGGGCGGCCGCCGTTCTTGTCCATGTTCGACGGCGCATAGCGCGACATCTCGTAGTTCTCGACGATGCCCAAGATCTGCGCCACCGCGATGCCGCCCGAGGACGGCGGCGGCATGCCGCAGATCTCGTACTCGCGATAGGTCGTGCAAACCGCCGTGCGCTTCTTGGCGACGTAGCTCTCCAGGTCGGCCAGCGTGGTCAGGCCTGGCGTGGCGGTGCCGCCGTACGTGTTCTGGATCTTGGCGACGATCGCCTGGGCAATCGGGCCGTTCTTGTAGAACGCATCCGCGCCGCCGCTGGCGACCGAGGTGAACACATTGGCCAGCGCCGGGTTCTTGATGATAGTGTTGACCGCGCGCGGGGTGCCGTCGGCATTGAGGAAGTAACCGGCCATCTCGGCGTCGCGCTTGATGCTGGGGGCCGTCACCGGGTTGCTGACCGCCGAGGCGATCGCGGCAGCCATGCGGGGCGGAATCGGGAACCCATCGGTCGCCAGCTTGATGGCGGGAGAGAACAAGTCCTTCCAGGCCAGCTTGCCGTGCTCGCCGTGCGCCAGCTCCAGCACGCGCAACGTGCCGGGCGTGCCGATGGAGCGCCCGCTGTGCGTCGCGTTAGGTGCCGGCGTAGTCTGGTCGGCGGCGGACTTCCATTGGATATAGTTGCCGTCGGCGGCGGCCGGCGCCATCTCGCGCCCGTCGTAGGCGGTGACCTGCTTGGTGGCCGCATCGTAGTACATGATGAAGGAGCCGCCGCCGATGCCGGAGGATTGCGGCTCGACCAGGTTCAGCACCATCTGCGCCGCTACCGCGGCGTCCACCGCCGTGCCGCCGTTCTTCAGCACGTCGCAGGCGGCCTTGGTCGAGACCGGGTTGTTGGTCACCGCCATATAGGTCTTGGCGTAGACCGTATTCTTGGGCGCATAGCCGGTGGCGATCTCCGGCGCGTTGGGGTCGCCCGGCAACACCACGGCTTCCCCGCCGGTGGTGCCGTTCAGTTCGCAGCCCGAGACCACCGTCGGGGTGGTCGAAGCCGGGGTGGTAGCAACGGGATCGTCGCCGCCGCAGGCACCCAGGGTCAGCGCCAAAGAGGCGAGCGCAATGGTGCTGAGCCGGGTCGGTGTGAAGCGGGTGCCGGCCGGATCCATAGGCAAGGTCACCGCTTCGTGAGCAGTTTGTGGCATGTTCTTCCTGTCTTATGTTGAGGCTTCAGAAAATCGACGCTTCCCTCGTCGATCGCCGCAACCGCTGCTGATGGGGGAGCGGTTGTGACGAAGGATCAACATAGACCTGCCATTCGCGATTCTGAATTGCTACATGTCTGGATTTACAGACATGCGAACGTGGTTCATACTTGGGAGTGCTGCAAGATGCGCATCTGGCTGTCGTGGACACGGACGCGTTGACGCTCTGCCCCCGCCCCCCCAGTCACGCCTCATCCGCCCCGAGCAGCGCCACCGTGCATGCCAGCCCGTCCATGCGCCCCGCCGCGTCGATCGCGATTTGATGCAGCCGGAGTGGATTGAAGCACGGCTCAGGCAGCCAGCACCTCGGCCTCGAGCATGCTGCTGATGGCGGCTTCCAGGGTCACAAGCGCCGCTGTCTTGGGCAGGCAGCAGCAGATGCCGTAGCCCATCTCCGGCGGCGGCATGTGCAGCCACATATTGTCCGACAGCAGCAGCACCCGCTGGGCGGGCAGCATGCTCCGCAGCTTGCGCAGCAGGCGCCAGCCGCTGGTCACGTCCTGCGGCATGCCAAACACCAGCAAGCCGGCCTCGCGGATCGTCGTCCCGTGCATGGAGAGATCGTCCGGATCCACGCCGTCCACCTGCTCCACGCCAGGCATGCTCTCCAGCATGCGGGCCAGGCCGAGGCGCAGCAGCGCGCATTCGTCGATCACCACCGCCCTGAGCGGCGCCGTGCCGTGCGACGCTAGCGGCAGCCTGGCAACCTGCCGCGCCGACATGGCCGATGGCACGCCCTGCGAGACACCTCGCGAGGTGATGCTGTCTACGCCTGCCCGGCTGGTGAGTGCCATGTCCATGATTCCTCCTTTTGTTTTTTTCTGGAACGGCGCCAGCGGGGACGCCTGACACGGTACGGTGCAAGGCACGTGCCAGCCGCCAGCGCGGGCTCTCCGGTGGAGCTGGGCAGGCCGCTGCGCCTTGTGGGGCAAGGGCTTGGCGCTTGCGCGGGGACTCGGGCGCCGCGGCCCGGGCGGGGCCGCGGCATGTTACGCGTCACGTAACGTGTTCCGCCTCGTGTTCCGTTCGGCACATGCGAAACCGCCGCGCAAAAGCGCGGCGGCCGGCGTGCGACGGGACGCAGGGTGACTCAGACCAGCGCGATGCGGTCCTCCACCAGCCGGATATGGCCGCCCGGCTTGTCCTCCATGATCTTCATCGACTTCTGCCCGATATGCAGGCTGCAACCGCCGTGAATGCGCCGGCTCACCTCGATCACCGCCTCGGGAGACGGGCGAAGCTGCTCGGCAAGCTTGGCGAGCCTGGCGTCGAGCGCAATCGAGTCGCGGGTGAGCTTGAACAGCGTGGCGCGTGCCTTCTCGCGCAGGTCGCCCACCGCTTTCTCGGGATTCTTGGCGAAGAAGCTGACCAGTTGCTGCACCTTGGCCTGCTCCGCCTCCAGCTGGCGGCGCTGGGACTCGAGCTCGGCCTTCTCGGCTTCGGCATAGGGATTGGTGCCCACCTGCACGGTGGTGGCGGTACCCGCGGAGGCGCCGAGGGTAGCGGTGCGCACAGCCAGTTGCGCACGGCAGCGCCCGCCGGTGATGTTGCCCTGGCCACCCTTGGGGCTGCCGGCAACGATGCTGCGCCCAGCGCAGACGTCGCTCTGGCGGATGCCGCTTTCCACCTTGACCTCGGTGCCGGCCTCGACCACCGCGCTTTCGATGAAGCGCGCATGCAGCGAGCCCTTGCAGGTCACCCGCGCCAGCGCGACGCCCTCGGCGCCCTGTTGTGTGCCTTGATGCGCGCCTTGATGCGCGCCCTCGGCCTTGCCGATGATGCCGCCTTTCACCACCACATTGCCGCCCGCCTCCACATGGGCAGCCTCGATGGTGCCGCTGACGATCACGTCGCCGGTCACGCGCACGGTCATGCCGGTCCTGATATCCCCATTGACGCGCAGCGTGCCGTCGAAGGTGACGTTGCCGGAGTGCATGTCCACCGCTTCCACATCGACCACCGGGCTCACCGATGCGCCCTGCGCCGACAAGGACGGCGAGCCCGAGATCGCCGCCACCAGTACCTCGGGATCGGCGGGATCAGCCGCCACGCCGGTCAGGCCGTCCGCAAATGGCGGGTCGGCGGCCGGCACGGCGGGCACGACCTTGCCGAAGACATCGATGCCATCGCTGCCCTGGCGGGCCGGGATGCGCCGCATCAGCGGCGTGCCGGGATTCACCAGCAATAGCGTGCCCAGGTCGCGCAGGTCGATGCGGCCGCTTTCGTCCTCGGCCACCAACGGCTTTGGGGGGGCCAGCAGGCTCTCGAAGCGCGCCGGCATGCCGGGCAGCGGCGGGCGTCCCGTGGCAATCTCGAGCCCGTCGCAATAGCCCGCCTCGACCGCGCCACGCAGGGCCGCGCTGTCCGGCTCGACTTTGATGCCGCGCTCGGCCAGCGCGGCACGGATCTCGTCGCGTGACACCTCGCGCCCGCCTTGCGGCGGCAGCAGGTTGAGCCGCACGCTCAGGTTGTCGCTGCTGACGCTGAGATCGAAATAGCCGTCGGTCAGCTCGCCGATCAGCGCCTCCACGGGCGTCCCCTCGGTGGCGCGCTGGCATTGCGCGAGAAAGGCGCCGATTGCGGCGGTATCCAGCTTCGCCTGCGCCCAGCCGCCCCTGGCCAGCGCCTCTTGCAGCGCGGCGCGGTCCGGCGCCATGCGGCCCGGCATGGCAGCATACGCCGCGCGAAGCTGCCGCGCGCTATCGTCCAGGCTAACCCGTAAGCCGCCGGCCTCTGTGTCTTGTCCCCGGTTTTCCATTCGATTGTTCCATTGATGGATCATGTCCGGACGGCTCCGCCCCGTCCTCGGGGCCATCCGCAATCCCAGCCTCGGCAGTGCCGCGCCGCCGCTGCGCCATGGCGCGGCCGCCCGGTGCCCGTGGCCTGCCAGGCAGGCCTTTGAAGCCGGGGATGTCATTGACGCGCCACGGGATCTCGGTCCCTTTTGACGCACACAACACCATCGGCCGTTTCGCCGAAAACTTGAGCCGCAGCGCAGCCCGCACCCCACCGGCCGAGGCGAAAAATGTACACTTCTGCCCATCGACGGAACGCCGTGCCGCAATGCCAGGGGATCACAGATGATTGTGCGAGACCGCCCATCGGGACTGAGGTTGTTCCTGGTCCTGCGAGGCTCGATCCTGTCGCGCATCTGGCGCGTGCTGCTGGTGAACTTGCTGGTAGCGGTTGCCGTCACGCTCAGCCACGGCGCGTTCTTCCAGCACAAGGTCACGCTCACGGCCATTCCCTTCACGCTGATCGGCCTGCCGCTGGCCATCTTCCTGGGCTTTCGCAATACCGCCGCCTACGATCGCTTCTGGGAAGGGCGCAAGCTGTGGGGAGAGCTGGTGGTGCGCAGCCAGAACCTGGCACGGCAATGCCTCAGCCTGATCGCGGACAACGTGCCGGACAGCGCCGGCCATAAACCGGCGGGCCTGAGCGACGCGCGCGTGCGCATGATCTCCCGCACCATTGCCTACGCGTACGCGCTGCGCAACCGTTTGCGCGGCGCCAGCGCCGCCACCGGCCTGGACCCCGCGTGGCTGCGCCCGGCGGAGCTCGCAGACCTGCAGCGCACCACCAATACGCCCGCCTTGCTGATGATGCGCATGGGCGAAGACCTGGGCCAGTGCGTGCGGCAGCACCGCGTCGAGCCCTGCCTCGCCGCCGGCATCGACGACACCTTGTCGGCCATGATGGCCACGGCGGTGGCGTGCGACCGCATCCACAACACGCCCATCCCGTTCTCGTACACGCTGCTGCTGCACCGTACCGCCTACCTGTATTGTTTTTTGCTGCCGTTCGGGCTGGTGGATACCATCGGCTTCGTCACGCCCGTGGTGGTGGCCATCGTGGCCTACACCTTCTTCGGCCTGGATGCGCTGGGCGATGAGCTGGAAGAACCGTTCGGCACCAGCGCCAACGACCTGCCGCTCGATGCGCTCTGCCGCACCATCGAAATCGGCATGAAGGAAGCGCTGGGCGAGACCGCGCTGCCGCCACCGCTGGTCCCCGTGGATTACTGCCTGCTATAGCGGGCCTCTTCAGGGGGCCTGTTCAGGGGCCCGGCAAGGCGGCGCCGGCATGCGCCGGTTGCACCACTCGCCCCGGGCAAGCGCGACTTTCGGTAAACTGCCGCTGTACCGGCGCAGCGTCGTCCGGCTTTGGCGCACGCCTCACCGCTTTTCCCCAGGTTCCAGACATCCCAGATGGCCCAGAAGTCCCCGGCGTCCAAGACGCCCGCCGCACCGGCGCCCAGCCCCCACGAAATCCGTCCCGGCCAGTCCATCGAGCTGCTCAAGGCGCTGCATATCCTCACGCGCGACGGCAAGATGAACCAGGACAGCCGCCGCAAGCTCAAGCAGGTCTACCACCTGTTCCAGTTCATCGAGCCGCTGCTGCAGGACCTCAAGCAGGATCACCCCGACGTGACGCTGGTCGACCACGGCGCCGGAAAGTCCTACCTCGGCTTCATCCTGTATGACCTGTTCTTCAAGGCACAGCTCGACCAGTCGCACATCTACGGTATCGAGACGCGCGAAGAGCTGGTGCGCAGCTCGCAGGAGCTCGCCAGCCGGCTCGGCTTCAAGGGCATGTCGTTCCTGAACCTGTCGGTTGCGGATTCGATCACGTCCGATCAGCTTCCGCCCACCATCGACATCGTCACCGCGCTGCACGCCTGCAACACGGCCACGGACGATGCGATCCGTTTCGCGCTGGAAAAGCACGCCAAGTACATCGTGGTGGTGCCGTGCTGCCAGGCCGAGGTGGCGGGCGTGCTGCGCAAGAACAAGGGCAAGCTGCTGGCCGGCAATCCGCTGACCGAAATCTGGCGCCACCCGCTGCATACGCGTGAGTTCGGCAGCCAGGTGACCAACGTGCTGCGTTGCCTGCAGCTCGAGGCGCATGGCTACCAGGTCAGCGTGACCGAGCTGGTGGGCTGGGAGCACTCGATGAAGAACGAGCTCATCATCGCGCAGTACAAAGACCTGCCGCGCCGCCGCCCGGCGGAGCGGCTGAACGAAGTGCTACGCACGCTGGGACTGGAAGAGATGGAAGCGCGCTTCTATACGCAGGAGCCGGCTGCTGCCGGCTGAGACTGACTCGCGCCATGCGTGCGGCGCGTTGCCGTCCGCAAGTTGAAACGCGCCGCTTTGACGGCGCGTTTTTTATGTCCCGCTGGCCTCGGTCATCAGCTTGCGCCAGCCGTCGTGGCCGAGCCGGCGCATGGTTTCCTGGTTACGCTCGTAGATATCCGACGCATCGGGAAAAGCCGCCACGGCTCGCGCGATGCTGTCCTCGCGCAGCAGGTGCAGGATGGGGTAAGGCGCGCGGTTGGTGTAGTTCTCGATGTCGTCCGGCTCGCTGCCGCCGAACTCGTAATGCGGATGGAAGCTGGCGATCTGCAGGATGCCCGCCAGGCGCAGGCTCTTGAGCAGACGCTCGGCGAAATAGAGGAAATCGTTGTAGTCGAGAAACCCGGCCAGCGCGTGTGGCACGATCAACAGGGTCGTGTCGATCTCGGCAGGGTCGGCATCGGCGAGCGTGCGCAACTCGGTTTCGAGATCGGCGAGCACGCCCTCGGTATCGGTGGCATCGCTCACCGTGTAGCGGATCTGCCGCTTCACGTGCACGGCCTTGGCGAAGGGGCACAGGTTGAGGCCGATCACCGCGCGTTCCAGCCATTGCTGGGTGGCGTCTACGATGAATTGGCTGGATGGCGAAGCGATGGGCATGGCGATGCGTGACGAAGGGAACAGCGCTAAACCGCTATTTTAGCCTCCCGCCCAAGCAGGCCAAAGGCGCTCAGCGCCGCGGCCCGTAGATCTGCCTGGCCAGCGCGTCCGCCTGGCGCATGGCCGCATCGCGCTCGGTCGTGCTCAGCTTTGCGCAGACGTACTCCAGGTTGGCGGTGTCCAGGTCGGTGACATGGCGCTCGCCAGACAGCACGATCACCTTGCGCCACATGCAGGCCTTGACGCGGTCGCGCTCCAGCCCGAGGCAGCCGGACTGCAGGCAGTACGAGAGGTTGCGCTGGGACAGGAAATCGCCTTTCATTGCCTTTTCCTGCAGCCCCTGCGCGGTTTCCTGCGCGAGCGCCGGGTGCACGCCGGCTACAAGACCCAGCAAGACCAGCAGGACCAGCACGAAGGCCCGCGCGGCGGGAAGAGGCAACGACAAGCGGGACGGCAAGGGCATGAGAGGCGCGGGAGACCCGTGGCACGAGGCAAGGGGCGATATTAGCACTTGCCCCTGGCCTATATAATCCGATCCGCCGCACCCTGCCTTGCGCCCCTTTGCGCGATCGACCGCCTTGCCCCGGATTCAACCCATGTCTGCACCCACCGCCCCCCTCCCCGCCGCCAGCGTCGCCGTAATCGGCGGCGGCCCCGCAGGCCTGATGGCGGCGGAGGTGCTGGCCGCGCGCGGATTGCGCGTGGACGTGTATGACGCCATGCCCTCGGTTGGCCGCAAGTTCCTGATGGCCGGGCGCGGTGGCATGAACCTCACGCATTCCGAAGCGGCGCAGCCCTTCCTCGGGCGCTATGGCAAGCGCAGCGCGCAGATCGCGCCGCTGCTGGCCGGCTTCGATCCACAAGCGCTGCGCGGCTGGGTGCACGGCCTCGGCATCGAGACCTTCGTCGGCAGCTCGGGCCGCGTCTTCCCCACCGACATGAAAGCCGCGCCGATGCTGCGTGCGTGGCTGCACCGCCTGCGCGAGGCCGGCGTGCAGTTCCATATGCGCCATCGCTGGCTGGGCTGGGACGATGCATCGGGCCGGCTGCGCTTTGCCACGCCCGATGGCGAGCTGCTGGTCCGGCCCGATGCCACAGTGCTGGCGCTTGGCGGCGGCAGCTGGGCACGCCTGGGTTCCGACGGCGCATGGGTACCGCTGCTGGCCGCGCGCGGCGTGGACATCGCCCCTTTGCGCCCCGCCAACTGTGGCTTCGACGTAGCCTGGAGCGAGCACTTCCGCACGCGTTTTGCCGGCCACCCGCTCAAGGCCGTGGCCATCGGGCTGCGCGAGCGCGATGGCGTGGAGCACTATCGCCAGGGCGAGTTCGTCATCACGGCCGGCGGCATCGAGGGGAGCCTGGTCTATGCGCTGAGCGCGCCAATGCGCGACCTGCTCGAAGCCACGGGCGAGGCCACGATCCATCTCGACCTGGCGCCCGGCCTGCCCGCCGCACGCGTGGCAGACGCGGTGCAGCGCCCGCGCGGCGCGCGCTCGCTATCGAGCCACCTGCAGAGCAAGCTGGGCATCACCGGCGTCAAGGCCGGCTTGCTGCGCGAATGCTTGTCAAAAGAAGAATTTGCCGACCCCGCGCGGCTGGCGGCGGCGCTCAAGGCGCTGCCCGTGCGCCTGCTGCGCGCGCGCCCGATCGATGAAGTGATCAGCAGCGCGGGCGGCGTCGCGTTCGAGGCGATGGACGCGCAATTGATGCTGCGCGCCGTGCCGGGCGTGTTCTGCGCCGGCGAGATGCTGGACTGGGAAGCGCCCACCGGCGGCTACCTGCTGACCGCCTGCTTTGCCAGCGGGCGCGCGGCCGGGCTGGGAGCCTCGGCCTGGCTGGAAGCGACCGGGGCTGCCGGGCGCTAAGCCAGCCTGGGCTCGCTCAGGCCGCCTTGCCGTTGACGATGCTCAACGCCACGGCCTCGGCCACTTCGATGCCGTCGATGGCCGCGGAGTAAATGCCGCCCGCATAGCCGGCGCCTTCGCCGGCCGGGTACAGCCCTTCCACGTTCATGCTCTGGTAGTTGTCCTTGCGGCGGATGCGCAGTGGCGACGACGTGCGCGTTTCCACGCCGGTCAGCACCGCGTCATGCATGGCAAAGCCGGCGATCTTCTTGTCCAGTTCCGGCAGCGCTTCGCGGATGGCTTCGATGATGTAGTCGGGCAGCGCGGTGGACAGGTCCGTCGGCGTGACACCCGGCTTGTAGGAGGGCTCGACCGCGCCCATCGCCGTGGACGGCCGGCGCGCGATGAAGTCGCCCACCAACTGCGCCGGCGCGTTGTAGTTGCGCCCGCCAAGTTCGAACGCGCGCTCTTCCCAATGGCGCTGGAAGGCAATGCCGGCCAGCGGGCCGCCGGGGAAATCCTCCGGCGTGATGCCCACCACGATGCCGGCATTGGCATTGCGCTCGGCGCGGATGTACTGGCTCATGCCGTTGGTCACCACGCGGCCCGGCTCCGAGGCCGCGGCCACCACCGTGCCACCCGGGCACATGCAGAAGCTGTAGACCGCGCGTCCGTTGCTGGCGTGGTGCACCACCTTGTAGTCCGCCGCGCCCAGCAGCTTGTTGCCGGCGAACTTGCCAAAGCGGCTGCTGTTGATCATGCCCTGCGGATGCTCGATGCGGAAACCCAGCGAGAACGGCTTGGCCTCCATGAACACGCCGCGCTCATGCAGCATCTCGAAGGTGTCGCGCGCGCTGTGGCCCACCGCCAGGATAACGTGGTCGGCCTGCAGGTACTCGCCGTTGGACAGCTTGAGGCCGCGCATCTTGCCGCCCTCGATATCCACGTCCTCGACGCGGGTCTCGAAGCGGACCTCGCCGCCCAGCGCGAAAATCTCGGCGCGCATCTTCTCCACCATGCTGACCAGGCGGAAGGTGCCGATGTGCGGGCGCGCGAGGTAGAGGATGTCCTCCGGTGCGCCGGCCTTGACGAACTCGTCGAGCACCTTGCGGCCGTAGTGCTTCGGGTCCTTGATCTGGCTGTAGAGCTTGCCGTCGGAGAAAGTGCCCGCCCCGCCCTCGCCAAACTGCACGTTCGATTCGGGGTTCAGCACGCTCTTGCGCCACAGGCCGAAGGTGTCCTTGGTGCGCTCGCGCACTTCCTTGCCACGCTCCAGGATGATGGGCTTGAAGCCCATCTGCGCCAGGATCAGGCCGGCGAGCAAACCGCACGGGCCCATGCCGATCACCACCGGGCGCAGCGTGGTGCCCGGTGCGGGTGCCTGGGCGACGAAACGGTAGGCCATGTCCGGCGTCACGCTCCAGTTCGGCTTGCCGGCCATGCGCTGGATCGCCGCGGCTTCGTCCTTCACCGCGATATCGAGGATGTAGGTGAGCTTGATATCCGAGCGCTTGCGGGCATCGTGCGCGCGGCGGTACACGGTGAACCCGGTCAGGCCATCGGCCTTGACGCCGAGCTCGGCGAGGCGGGCGAGGACCACGGCCTCGAGATCGCTCTCGGCGTGGTCGAGCGGGAGTTTGACTTCACTTAGACGTAGCATGGGAACCTGGAATTCTGCGGCCGGGGGGTCAGCCCTGGAAGGGGCGCTGACTGCACTCTGGTTGAGCGTCGGGCTGGCCGGACCGCAATTTTATCGTTTTTAGGGCCAGGGTCCGCATTCTCTGCCACGAGAGCGCGAAATTGTGAGATCTTCCGCACCCCGGCAAGATAACCAGCAAGGAAGAAAGATGATCGACGCACTAGTCAGCGGCCGGCTCCACGGCCACGCCAGCGAACGTTCCGGCCAGGGCGGCAGCCAGTACGTGACCGCCAAGCTCAAGGCTGCGATCAACGATGGCGACACCGTCATCGTCAATGTGATCGCGTTTGCCGACAAGGTGCGCGCAGGGCTGCTGGCGCTGGAGGACGGCGAATCGGTCGCGCTGTCAGGCAGCCTCACGCCCAAGGTCTGGACCGACAAGAACGGCGACACGCGGCCCGCCCTGGACCTGGTGGCCCATGCCATGCTGAGCGCGCACGGCCAGCAGGACTGACCGCCCCAAGGGCGGCTGTCCCGGCCAGGTGCGCGTCAGGCCTGCGCCGGCTCGTCCCCGTCGTTGCGCTCCCGCTTATTCATGCCTGCGCCCGCCGCAGCCAGCCGGTCCACCAAGGCCCGGCCGCTGGTGCCTGCAGGCGCAGCGTGGCCGCCTGTCGGGCCAGCACTTCCACCCAGCCGGGCGACAGCGTCACCACGCTGCCGGCAGGCAGGCGGCGCGGCTGCCGCCACACGGTGCCGGCCAGCCAGCGCGGCGCCTCGGTGAGCTCGATTTCGCCCTCCAGCACGCACAGGGTGGTGCCGGCCTTGGCATGGAAGCGCAGCACGCGGCTGCTTTCCAGGTCGATTGCCTGTGCTTGCGGCTCGGCGCCAGCCGGCATGGCGGGCGTGGGCTGCACGGGCTGGACAGTGGGGATGATCGGGTCTGAACGATAGCTTTGCATGATGCCGGCTCCCTGGCTTTGACAGGGTTCCAGACTACCGATGCGGGCCGGCCCAAAACAGGCACACGCCCTGGGCTTGTGCACCGTAACAGAGGCATAACAGAGCATCTGTTACGATACAGAAGACCCTGATCTGTATCTGTTGCGCCGACCTCCGCCGCGCCACCATGCCGCATGGAATCCGCCCCCCTCTACCGCCAGCTTGCCCAGCACTACCTGCACGCCATTGAAACGGGCGTTTTGAAGCCGGGGGACCGCGTGCCCTCCGTGCGCACGCTGATGGAGCTGCACGGCGTGAGCCTGTCGACCGCGCTGCAGGCCTGCCGGCAGATGGAAAGCGATGGCCTGCTCGAGGCCAGGCCGCGCTCGGGCTACTTCGTGCGGCACCGCCGGCACAAGCCGCTGGCGCCGATCGAAGAGCCTGCCGCCACGTTGCCGGACCCCGCGCAATATGTGGGCATCCATGAGCGCATTTCCGCCATCACCGCGCGCGGGCGCCAGCAACCGGTCGCGGTGAACTTTGCCGGCGCCTGTGGCGCGCCCGCGCTGTACCCGGCGCAAGACCTGCGCAATGCGGCGGCGCGCGCGCTGCGCCTGCACCCGCAGCTGTTCGGCAGCGCGGCAGATTCCGGCGGCCATCCAGCCTTTCGCGCCGTGCTGGCGCGCAACGCGCTGCTCTCGCGCATCACGGTCGCGCCGGAAGATATCCTGGTGACCCACGGCTGCACCGAGGCGCTTAACCTCGCCCTGCGCGCGGTGGCACAGCCCGGCGACGTGATTGCCGTGGAGTCGCCCACCTACTACGGCCTGCTGCAGATCCTGGAGAGCCTGGGCATGCGCGCGCTGGAGATTCCCAGCAGCCCGCAGACCGGCATCTCGCTCGAAGCGCTGGAACTGGCGGCACAGACCTACGACAACATCCGCGCCGTGGTGGTGGTGCCAAACCTGCAGAATCCGCTGGGCAGCATCATGCCGGACGCCAACAAGGCGCAGCTGGTGGCCTGGTGTGACGCGCGCGCCATCGCGCTGATCGAGGACGATTGCTTCTCCGCCCTGGCGGACGGGGACGCGCCGCTGGCCGCCCTCAAGGCCTGGGACCGCAGTGGCGGCGTGATCCATTGCGCCTCGCTGCACAAGATCCTGGCTCCCGGCATGCGGCTGGGATGGATCGCCGCGGGCAAGTGGCAGGCGCGCGTGGAAATGCTCAAGCACAGCCAGTCGCGGCCCAACGAGTTGCTGGCGCAGATGGCCTCGGCCGAGTTCATGGGTTCCGGCGCGTTCGAGCGGCACCTGCGGCGCCTGCGCGAGCAATTGCGCAGCCAGCGCGCGCAGGTGGCGCAGGCGATTGCCGCCGAGTTTCCTGCCGGCACGCGTGCCTCCAACCCGAACGGCGGCCTGCACCTGTGGGTCGAGCTGCCGGGCTCGGTCCCGTCCGAGGCCGTGTTCGACCAGGCCATGGCGGCCGGCATCCGCGTCGTGCCCGGCGTGATGTTCTCCAACTCCAACCGCTTCGACCATTTCCTGCGGCTCAATTGCGGCACGCCGTTCACGCCTGAGATCGAGCGCGCGTTGCGCACGCTCGCCGCGGTGGTGGCGCGCTTGGCGGACCAGCCCTAGCGGCCGATGGTGGATGGCAGGCGGCGGGCATGGCGCGCCACATCCGTCGCCTCGCGCCACCATTCGCTCCTGGCATCGCGCCGTTCATCGCAGCGCGCTTGGCGGCGGCGGACCGGCCCGGCATCCTTGCGAGCATTGCCGAAACCGGCAGGCCGCGCTCCCAAGGAGAACCATATGCCGCACCCCTCCCTCCCGCTCGCCATCGATACCGTGGGCTCCGCCCTGCGCCTTTGCACCGCCCGCCGCGCCGACCCGGCGCATCGCCTGGCACGCACCGATGCCAGGGCTGGCCTGGACACCAAAGACAACGCCGCGCGCACGGAGCATGACCAGGGACAAAGCAGCCCCCCCCGGCTTGCCGATACCATCGGCCGGGTTCCTGTCCAGACCTTGACTGAGATGACTCATGCCAACCCCGCTGCCAGCGGCAAGCTCAATGAACTGCGCACCCTGGCTTCGCACCTGACCGCCGGCTCGCTGTTGCAGGCGGCCACGCTGCAATTGATCGCCGAGCAAGAGAACGCGCAGCACCGGTACGCCCCCGCGCGCATCGCCGAGCTCTCCCGCCAGGGCTGACGCGCCGGCGGGCGCCAAGTGTGGGTATTTACGCCACACACCACCCATTTCCTCCCCTGCTGCCCTATGCTATCGCTCGCAGCGAGCATGGCGGCGGCCCCGGCAAATCCGAGGCGGCGCAAAGCCAGCCGTGCCACACGCGTGCCAGCTCTGGCCCGCGCCGAACAGGATTTGGATGGGGGATGGGATTGGGAAAAGACGCATTGATGGCAACGACCGACACGTCGCGGATCGACAACGAATACAAAGCCTTGTTCCAGCTGGCGCCGGTCTCGCTGTGGCTGGAAGACTTCAGCGCCGTGCGCGAACAATTCCAGGCTCTGCGCGCGCAGGGCGTGACCGACCTGCGCAGCCACCTGCGCGCCAATCCGGAGGAAGTCGCGCACTGCTCGGCACGGATCCGCGTGCTGGACGTGAACCAGCGCACGCTGGACCTCTTCCGCGCCGCCGACCTCACCGACCTCGTCAATAACCTCGACACCGTCTTTCGCGACGAAATGTTCGACCAGCACGTCGAGGAACTCGGCCAGCTGTGGGACGGCGAATTGCGCTTTTCAAGCCAGACCGTCAACTACACGCTGGAAGGCAAGCGGCTGGACATCCGCCTGGATGCCACCGTCATGCCCGGCCATGAGGCCACCTGGGAACGCGTGCTGCTGTCGATCGAGGACATCACCGCGCGCGTGGCCACCGAACGCGAGCTGCGCCGCAGCGAGCAATACGCGCTGGGCCTGTTCGAGCATTCTCCGGTCTCGCTGTGGGTCGAGGATTTCAGCGCGGTCAAGGTGCTGCTCGATGAAGTCCGCGGCGCGGGCATCTCGGATTTCCGCACCTTCCTCAACGTGCATCCGGATTTCATTTCCCGCTGCATGCAGGAAATCCGCGTGCTCGACGTCAACCAGCAAACCCTGCTGATGTTCAGCGCGTCGACCAAGGAAGAGCTGCTCTCGCGCCTGGGCGACGTGTTCCGCGACAATATGCGCATCCAGTTCGCCGAGCAGTTGATCGACCTCTGGAACGAGAAACTCTGGCAGCAGCGCGAAGTCATCAACTACGCGCTGGATGGCCGGGCCGTGGACGTGTTCATGCAGTGGTCGGTGTTCCCCGGCCGCGAGGCGGAATGGGACCAGGTGCTGGTGTCGCTGACCGACATCACCGCGCGCAAGAAGGCCGAGGCCTACGTCGAATTCCTCGGCAAGCACGACGTACTGACCAAGCTCTACAACCGCGCCTACTACGAAGATGAGCTCGCGCGGCTTGGCCGCAAGGGCCCGTGGCCGGTCAGCGTGATCGCGGTCGACCTGAACGGCCTGAAGCAGGTCAACGACCAGCTCGGCCACGGTGACGGCGATGCGCT
The DNA here is from genome assembly GCF_058801495.1 of Cupriavidus sp. GW822-FHT03E04. NCBI lineage: Bacteria > Pseudomonadati > Pseudomonadota > Betaproteobacteria > Burkholderiales > Burkholderiaceae > Cupriavidus > Cupriavidus sp. GW822-FHT03E04. Next base: position 158,376 of record NZ_JBXANI010000012.1, on the reverse strand, counting down.
CCTGCGCCGCACCGGCGAGGCGCTGAAAAAGGCCGTGGGCGACCAGGCCTGCGTGGCGCGGGTCGGGGGCGACGAGTTCATGGTGCTGCTGCCAGCGCGCGACGAGCGCGGCGCGGCCACAGTGGTCGAGCAGATCCACCAGGTGGTGGAGCTCAACAACCAGTTCTATCCGGGCACCGCGCTCAGCCTGTCGATCGGCACCGCAAGCTGCAGCGCATCGGACCGCCTGAGCGACGCCGTCAAGCTGGCCGACGCCCGCATGTACCAGGCCAAGCGCGCCCACTACGAGGCGCTCGACGACGAGCGCGAGCGGCGGCGCCGATAGGCCATCGCCGATGGGCAAAAGAAAGGGCCGGCATCAGCCGGCCCTTTCTTCTTGCGCAGTAACGCTTTCGAGCTTTCGAGCTTTCGAGCGTTACAGGTACACGATCAGCGCCACGCCGGCGGCGATCAGGCCGAACTTGACCACGTAGTAAGCCGGCCGGCTCCACGCCTTGAAACGCCGGCGATACTGGCCGCAAATCCAGACAAAGCGGAACAGGCGGTTGATCATGCCGGTCTGGTCGGACTCTTCGTTGGGCGAGCTCGCCGCGGTCATGACCTTGCGGCCCAGCCAGCGGTTGATCTTGCCAGCCCAGCCGAAACGCATCGGACGCTCGATGTCGCAGAACAGGATCAGCCGGTTGCTGTCGCTCTTGTTCTCCGCCCAGTGCAGGTAGGTCTCGTCGAACACCACGCCCTCGCCGTCACGCCAGCTATGGCGCTCGCCGTCAACCTCGATAAAGCAGCGGTCGTCGTTAGGCGTGGCCAGGCCCAGGTGATAACGCAGCGAGCCCGCGAACGGGTCGCGGTGCGGGTTCAGCTTGCCGCCGGGCGGCAGCTCGGCGAACATCGCCGCCTTCACGCTCGGCAGGCCGCGCAGCAACTCCACCGTGCGCGGGCACAGGACCTCGGCCGACGGATGGCGGGCTTCGTACCATTTCAGGTAGAAACGCTTCCAGCCGTACTTGAAGAACGAGTTGAAACCGGCATCGTTGTTCTTGTCCGCGGCCTTGATCTTGCGCATGGCAGCCAGGGCCAGGCCTTCGTCGCGAATCTCCGGCCATGCGGCGCGGATCTTCTCCAGCTCGGGAAAACGCTCGACGGGGATGTAGGGCGTGCGCGGCACGCCGGAAAAGATGTACATGAAGCAGTTGACCGGGGCCACCAGGGCCGAATGGTCGAGCAACTGGCGCCAGATGCGCAGCCTCACCTTGCCGCGGAAATGCACGTACAGGATCGCTCCCAGGTACGCCGCGACGATTATCCACTTGATCACCCGAAATCCTCCATATCAGCAGTACCGCGCGCAGTTGCATACGCGTAGCAACGCGACGGTGTCGGGGGCGAAAACCCGTAGTGTATCGAAATGGGAGGCGCCCTGCTGGATGATAGCGATACGCCACACGCCGATCCATCACTCAGGATCGGCGGCGCACGCAGCCTAAGCCGCCGGAGGGCGGCCTCGCCTCAGGGCGTGCCGCGGGATTGCCGGGCGATGCGCTCGATCAGCGCGTTGGCGTCGTCCGGCAAGCCCTGCAGCGTCAGCAGGCGCGCGTTGAGTACCATGTTCTCCAGCACCAGCTTGGCGGTGGAAGCCCACATGGTCGCCAGCAACGCGTCCACCGGCATGCCGGCCGTCTCCATGGCGCTGGAGCGCTGCGCCACCAGGCGGCACACCAACGCGCGCAGCGTGGCGTCGTCGAAAGGCAGGTCGGCATAGTCGATGGGGTCTTCCTTCTCGACTTCCACCATCAGTTGCAGCAGCATGTCTTCGGTCATCGGCAAGCTCCCAGGAAGGCTTCAAGGGTCGGATGGTCCTGTTGATGACGCTAATCCTCGGCCCTTGCGTTGTCAATGTGGTGGCCGATCGGCACTGGCGCATTGGCACAATGACGCAATGACAACAGGCACCGGGCCCGGCACCCGCACCCGCACCCGCGCCTGGGACGGGGACAGGGACATCCGATGACTCAGGGTAAGCGATAGACAGGTCCCATCAATCAGCAATGAACAAAGCGTGTAAGCTCCGGTCTGATCTTTACTTCCAACCAAACACCAGAGTTCATGACCGAGCGTTTGTTGTCAGCCATGCGTCAATACGCATGGTTCAGTGGTGTCAAGCACCACGTGGTCCAAGGTGTCGAAGCGCTGGCTACCTTGCTCAAGTCTCCCGCAGTCGCAGCCCGCGCAGTGGCTGCCATCGTTGCAGAAACCGAACAGGGCGTGCAGGTGTGGGTGTCCTACTTCGGCAAGCCGATGGATCCGCATACCCAATACGTGTTCTGGCCGATGCAGCGCGCGCTCAAGCCCGCGCGACGACGCGTAGCCATGGCCCCGCTGCCACCGCAGCACCGGGATCGCCGCTAGCCTCGCTGCACCATGCATCGCGAATGGCTGGCCGATGCCGGCGATTCGCGAGTATCAAGCCGAGGCATCCTGCCTCAACATCCCCTCCCCGCTTCGCTCCCCCGTTTCCCTCGTTTCCCACGCCGCCGCTCAGGCGTCGGCCCAGCGCCGCAGCAGGTTGTGATACACGCCGGTAAGCCCCACCACGGCCGCGTCCTTGTGCCCCAGTGCCTGGCCGACACGCTGGATCTGCGTATCGAGCTCAAACAGTACCGAACGCTGACCCTCGTCGCGCACCATGCTTTGAATCCAGAAAAATGACGATACGCGCGCACCGCGCGTGACCGGGCTGACGTGGTGCAGGCTGGTCGCCGGGTACAGCACCATATGCCCCGCTGGCAGCTTCACGCGTTGCTGCCCGTAGGTATCCTCCACCACCAGTTCGCCGCCGTCGTAGTCTTCCGGCTCCGTCAGGAACAGGGTCGCCGAGAGGTCGCTGCGCACGCGGAAGTTGGTGCCGCGCAGGTGGCGGATCGCGTTGTCGATATGGTTGTCGAACGCGTGCCCGCCCTCGTAGCGGTTGAACAAGGGCGGATAGACCTTGAGTGGCAGCGCGGCCGAGATAAAGAGCGGATTGGCGCCCAGCGCATCCTGGATCAGGTCGCCTACCTGGCGCGCTACCGGCGAGCCTTCGGGCAGTTGGAGGTTGCGCTTGGCCAATGCCGACTGATGCCCGGAAGTGGCGTTGCCGTCGGTCCACTCAGCCGCGTCCATCCAGGCGCGGCATTGGGCAACCTGCGCCTTTGTCAGCACATCGGGGATCTGCAGCATCATGATTTCAATTACCTCGGCAAGACGGTTGGTCTGGGGCACCTTGCCGTGCCCCAGGCGAGCGCCGATTGTAAGAGAAAGCCATCGATCATACAAATGGGAATCATTATCAGTAACGACTGACCTTGACCTGACGCAAGCCCTGTACAGGGGAGCCGCCCTGTAGGCCTTGTGCCGACATGCGTCGGGCATGCGGCCTACTACAATGGATTGCACCCAGTCCACATTGCCAAGGAGACGGAAATGCCCGAACCGGTACACGACGAAGCGTTGGTCAACCTCTACCTCGAGCAGATTTCCGCCCTGTCGATCAGCGCCTTCGATGGCGCGGATGTGACCGAGGAACTGGGACAGGTCGTGCGCGAGGCCGTCGGTCAGTGCGGCGCAAGCAAGACCGCCCCGCAGGGCAATAACCTGCGCGTGCTGATCGAGCGCTTGACAGCCCGGTCCGAGGCAGCGGCGCGCGAAGGCCAGCCGCAAGTGCGAGACACGTTTTCGCGCGCGGCCGAACTGGCCCGGGCGCCCGCCTGAATCTCTGGCAGGCGCTGTGCGGGCGCAAGCCAGCGCGACACTGAACCACTCAGCGGATCACAGTCTCTTATTGTTATCGCCCGGCGCCCGCCGGGCGCGATCCGTTGGCGAACCCGAAGCCCCATGCACCGCGCCTTGCTCCGCTTGTTGTTAACTGTGACAGTGCTGTGCGTGGGCGCATGCGCCGGATACCCTTACTACGACCCTTACGACACCTACAACCCCTACGATCCCTACGGTTCTACGAGGGCGGCGTAGCCTATCCCGCTGGTACTTACGCCTACGGGTATGGGTACGACTACGCGCTGCCCTACTATGGCGGGTTCTACGGCCCCGCCTTCTACTACGGTTACGGCGGCTATCACGGCTATCACGGCTATCGCGCCTATGGCTACTATCGCGGCCCCGGCTACCACGCGGGCGGGCCACGATACTACGGCGGCTATCACTATCACTCCGGCATGGCGCACGGCTACTACCATGGCGGTGGTGGCTGGAGAGGTACGGGAGGTACGGGAGGTACGGGAGGCGCACGAGGCGGACGCAGCGGAGGCGGCCGCGGGCGGCACTGATCAGCGCGAACCCATGGCGCACGCAATGCAAAGCGGCCCCGCGCAACGCTCGGGTTTCGTACCTTTGGGAATTTGCAGAACTTGGCCAGGACGGCCCGGAGACTAGCTTCGGAGACCAGAAAAGGTCTTTGGTTGCGGGGGCAGGACTTGAACCTGCGACCTTCGGGTTATGAGCCCGACGAGCTGCCAACTGCTCCACCCCGCGTCCGAGAGGCCGGATTATGGTGGATCCCGCCGCGCATTGCAATCGCTTTGTGACGTCATCGTGAAAAACCCGCCATCGAGCACACCTCGCGCACGGCAAGGACGACATGCCCGCTAGTCCGTCACCGGCCCCACCAGCCTATCCACGAGCTGATAGGCCGCAGCGAACGCAGCGACCTCGGCAGCGTGCCGGGTAGCAAACTGCGCGCCGTCGCCCGACAAGCGCTCGATGTCGCCGGCATCGGAGGGATCCGCCCCCTCCTGGCAGACGCGCACCTCGTACCCCCACTGGGCGACCTTGCCCAAAGCCGGGACGCCGCCGTCACCCGGCTTCGATACGAGGACATAGACGTCCATGCCCCGATACGCCTCCACCCGCCAGTCCGCATTGCTCATTGGATCCTCCCATGGCTCTTGCCGCAAGCAAGAAGCATAGCGCCTGGCGCCCGCCCCAACGCGCTCCTGAACCAGCCTATGCCGCCAGCACCGGCCCCGCAAGACGGCGCGCGCCTATACACCATGGCGCGCAGCGTGATAGCGCACCCCGCGCATAGGACTATCCGAATCGTCGAGGCAATGCCGGACAAACGCCAGCTGCCGCTGCAAACCCGCGCCAGGCCCGGCCCACATTGCCCGGCCCAGCAGGTAGCTCACCGCAACCTCCTGCCAGGACGCCATCTGCGCGAAGACCTGCGACGCCGCCTGCTCGATCACGGCCCAGGACTGCGCCTCGGTTTGCATGCCACAGTCGTAGGCGGCCCGCGCGACATGTATCGCCCGGCTCATGTCCCAGGCCAGCACGCCACGCGCAAGATCGACCCGCGAGCCGAGCAGGCGACTCGCGCGCAGGTCCGGCATGGCGCGCTCGAGATTGTCAATGCAATGGGCAAGGCGCACCGGATCGAAGCGATCATTGAGCAGCACGATCTCACGCTCGCGCGCCGTGCGCGGCACCGAGAACAGGATCCGGCAGACCTGCGGATACAGCGCGCGGTGCCCCTCCTCCAGCAGCCACGCCAGCGTGCCCCGCGCCTCGCCGGCCGTATGGATATGCCAGTCGGCAGCCAGCGCGCCCGCCTGCGTGCGCGAATCCACACCGGTGGCAAGGGTGCTGACGTTAAGGGTCAACCGCGCATCGTGCAAAAAGCCCACCAGCAAACTGCACGTGCGCTCGCCGATGGCCGACGCAGCCTTGCCCTCGATCGCCTGGCTACAGACACGGTCTTGCAAGACCGGCCCGCGCTCCGCCGCTGGCGGCATGCCCGGCTTGCGCTGACGGCATGCGGCACTGGCCACAACGGCGAGCACGGCGGCACAGACGAACCACGGCAACGATCGCATCGCAAGACGCTCCAGAGGAAAGCGCGATCGCTCGGCCCGGCAGATCGGGAAGCAGCAGCAAGAGAGCAATCCGGTTATGAACGCGCGAGGATGCGCACCGGAATAGAGATTAGCGAGAGGAAGCTCGGCAGACGATGAGACAAGTCTCAATCGCAGCGATTACCGTCGACGCGCGGCGGAACGCCGTAGAATGGCCAGACTAGGAACCGAGAGTGACAGCAGAAGCCAAAATGAAAAAAGAGCTTCCATTTCTGGAAGCTCTTTTTGCAATGAGTGGTGCGGCTGGCAGGATTCGAACCCACGACCCCTTGGTTCGTAGCCAAGTACTCTATCCAACTGAGCTACAGCCGCACTCGAGAAAGAAATTATAACGTACTTTTGAAATTTGGGAACCCCCCTGCCCCACTTTTTTTGCTTTTCCCGCCGGCAGGCCGCCGCTTCCTATAATGACAGCCCCGCAGATGTGATCGGATCATGAACAAGGCATTTGTCAAAGAGTCACCCGGCGACGAGGACGACGACCTTCCCGAAGGCGCCACCCCGCTGCCACCCGGCACCAAGAACTACATCTCGGCGCAAGGCTACCAGCGCTTGCGCGATGAACTGATGCACCTGATCGACACGGCGCGCCCGGAGGTGGTCCAGATCGTTTCGTGGGCCGCATCCAATGGCGATCGTTCCGAGAACGGCGATTATCACTACGGCAAGAAGCGCCTGCGCGAGATCGACCGCCGCATCCGCTTCCTGACCAAGCGCCTGGAGAAGGCCGAGGTGGTGGACCCGTCCCTGCAGGGCGACAACGACCAGATCTTTTTCGGCGCCACCGTCACCTATGCCGACCAGGCCGGCGAGGAAACCACCGTGACGATCGTCGGCACCGACGAGGTCGACCTCGACAGCAACCACGTGAGCTGGATCTCGCCGATCGCGCGCGCGCTGCTCAAGGCGCGCGAAGGCGATACGGTGCCGCTGCGCACGCCAGCCGGGGTGGAGCAGATCGATATCCTGAAAGTCAGCTATCCCGGCAGGGAAGCGTAACCGATCGCCGCCGCGCAGCCGGAAAAGCACTGAGCCCGGCTCGGCCGGGCTCAGTGCTTGCGTGCGGGAAGGCTGCGTCAGCCGTCGTTGCGGTCGCGGAAGATGCGGATGACGTCGGGGTTGCGCCGCAGAGCCCGCATCACGTTGGCAAGATGCAGGCGGTTCTGCACCTGGATGATGAACTGCATGTAGGTGGCTTCCTGATGGCCGCCCTCCTGCTGCTCCATCGCCACGTGCGCGACGTTGGCGTCGGCCGAAGTCAGGTCGGCCGCCACGCGGGCGACGATGCCCTTGACGTTGCGCACCATCACCTTGATCGACACATCGAACGAGCGCGTGGTCTTCTTCGCCCACATCACATCGATCCAGTGCTCCGGGTCCTTGCTGTGCAGGCGCTTGGCTATCTTGCAATCCTGGACGTGAATCTGCAAACCCTCGCCCTTGCCCAGGTAGCCGACGATGGAATCGCCGGGAATCGGCCGGCAGCATGACGAGAAGATCATCGACATGCCTTCATCGCCGGTGATCGGCACCGCGGGGGCTTCTTCGCCAGCGAAGGTCTGCACGGCCGCCAGCAGCGCGCTGTCGACATCGCCGGAAAGCTCTTGCAGCAGGATCTCCATGCGCTTGGCCACGACGGCCGGCACGCGCCGCCCCAGCGCCAGGTCGGCAAAGATGTCCTCCTTGTGCTTGTTGCCGGTCCACTGCACCATGCGGTCCCACACCGACTGCGGCAGCGCCTTGAGCTCGATGCCGAGCTGTCGCGCCGACTGCTCCAGCAGGCGTTCGCCAAGCTGGATGGCTTCGTCGAGCCGGGTGGTCTTGAGATAGTGGCGGATGGCCGCGCGCGCCTTGCCGGTGCGCACGAACGCCAGCCACGCCGGATTGGGCTTGGAGTACGGTGCCGTCACCACCTCGACAATATCGCCGCTCTTGAGTTCCGTGCGCAGCGGCAGCAGCTCGTTGTTGATCTTGACCGCCACGCACTGGTTGCCGAGGTCGCTGTGCACGGCATAGGCGAAATCGAGCGCGGTGGCGCCGCGCGGCAGCGCGCGGATATGCCCCTTGGGCGTGAACACATAGACCGCATCCGGGAACAGGTCGATCTTGACGTGCTCGAGAAATTCCTGCGAATCGCCGGTCTGGCTCTGGATATCGAGCAGCGACTGCAGCCACTGGTGCGCCTGCTGCTGGATATCGTTGGCCTGGTCGGCCTGATGCTTGTACATCCAGTGCGCGGCCACGCCGGCTTCCGCGATCTGGTGCATGTCGCGGGTGCGGATCTGGAACTCCACCGGCGTGCCGAACGGGCCCACCAACGTGGTGTGCAACGACTGGTAGCCGTTGATCTTGGGAATGGCGATGTAGTCCTTGAACTTGCCCGGCATGGGCTTGTACAGCCCGTGCAGCGCGCCCATCGCCATATAGGTGTGCATCTGGGTTTCGACGACGACGCGGAAACCATACACATCGAGCACCTGCGAGAACGACAGCTGCTTGTCGTGCATCTTGCGGTAGATGCTGTAGAGCGTCTTTTCACGCCCCGACAGCTCCGCCACGATGCCCGCGTCGCCCAGCGCCTTCTGCGCCGTTTCGAGAATGCGCTTGACCACCTCGCGCCGGTTGCCGCGCGCGGCCTTGACCGCTTTTTCCAACGTGGCATAGCGGAACGGCGAACCAACCTTGAAGGACAGTTCCTGCAGTTCCCGGTACGTGGTGTTGAGACCGAGCCGATGCGCGATCGGCGCGTAGATCTCCATGGTCTCGAGCGCAATCCGGCGCCGCTTTTCCGGCGGCACGAAATCCAGCGTGCGCATGTTGTGGGTGCGGTCGGCCAGCTTGACCAGGATCACCCGCACATCGCGCGCCATCGCCAGCAGCATCTTGCGGAAGCTCTCTGCCTGCGCCTGCTCGCGGCTCTGGAATTCGAGCTTGTCCAGCTTGGTCAGGCCATCGACCAGCTCGGACACCTTGGGGCCGAATTTTTCCGCCAGCTCGCTCTTGGTGATGCCCTGGTCTTCCATCACGTCGTGCAGCAACGCCGCCATGATGGATTGGACATCGAGCTTCCAGTCGGCGCACAGTTCGGCCACCGCTACCGGATGCGTGATATAGGGCTCGCCGCTCTGGCGATACTGGCCGAGGTGAGCCTCGTCCGAGAACTGGAAGGCTTCGCGCACGTGCGCCTGATCCGCCGGCTTGAGATAAGCAAGCTTCTCCATCAGCCGGGTGATCGAGATCACCTGCTGGCGCGGGGGCACTGCGGGTTGCGAGGTCGGGCCGAAGAAGTGACGATAGGACTGCGCCAGCACCGCGTCGATGAAGAGCGCATCGCCCGGCGCCGCGCCCTGCGGCGCATCGCTCAGCTCACTTTCGGCGGCGGTCTGGGCGGCTCTTGCCTTGCCTGCACCCATTGCGGGGGCAACGGCACGCTCGCCAACGACATCGTTGCCAAGCGGATCGGGAAGATTGGGAGCGCCGGTACGCGCCGTCACGGTCGACTGACCGGGCACGGCGCGCTTGCGCTGAACGGGTGGCACTGCATCGCCACTCGCGTCACCAGTGGCTTCTCCGCGCGATCGCGCCGGCGTGGCCGTGGGGCTGGCCGTCGCGACAGGGGAGGAAGGCTGGGAGGAAGACATGTGGGCGGCTTCTGTAATCTGGCTGGTTAAGCAAGTACGCGAACAAGTACGTTAGCAGAGTCTCAATGCAAAGGTACGCGTTGCTAGGACTGGCCACCGCCGCCCGAAAATCAGGTCGGTACCTTCTTGAGCATCTCGATGCCGATCTGGCCCGAGGCGATCTCGCGCAGCGCCACAACCGTGGGCTTGTCCTTGGCCTCGACCTTGGGAGTGTGACCCTGCACCAGCTGACGGGCCCGGTACGTTGCCGCGAGCGCGAGCTCGAAGCGATTCGGGATGTGTTTCAGACAATCTTCGACGGTAATACGCGCCATATGTAATCCACCTCGGGACAAAACCTTATGCGATGCCGGCTATTTTACAGCACGCGGCAAGAAACGTTCCCGCCGCGCTCCGGATCAATGAATACCGAGCTCGATGAAGAGGTCGGCGTGACGCGCCTTTTGTGATGAAAAACGCAGACGGGTAGCGCGGATGACGCTGCGAAGCTGTTCGAGCGCCTGCTCGAAAACCTCGTTGATGATGACATAGTCCGACTCGGACGCGTGGGCCATCTCGCTGCCTGCTGCCAGCAGGCGGCGCACGATGACGTTCGGCTCGTCCTGGCCGCGCTTGTTCAGGCGTTCTTCAAGCGCTTGCAGCGACGGCGGCAGGATGAAGATCTCCATGGCGTTGGAAAAACGCTGGTGCACCTGCTGCGCGCCCTGCCAGTCGATTTCCAGCAGCACATCGTTGCCCTGGGCCATCTGTTGCTCGATCCACACTCGCGAGGTGGCGTAGTAGTTGCCGTGCACTTCCGCCCACTCGAGGAATTCGCCGCGATCGCGCGCCGCGCGAAACGCGTCCACGGTGGTGAAGTGGTATTCGCGGCCATCCTGCTCGCCGGGACGCGGCGCGCGGGTGGTGTGCGAGATGGATAGGCGAATGGCCTGGTCCTGCGCCAGCAGTGCGTTGACCAGGGTGGACTTGCCGGCGCCGGAAGGCGCCACCACCATGAACAGGTTGCCGGGATAGGCGGTGTCGATGGCGACGTGGGACGACGTTTCACTCATGATGATTATTCTAGGTTCTGAATCTGTTCTCGCATCTGCTCGATCAGCAGTTTGAGTTCCATGGCGGCATCGGCCAGTTCTTTGGCCGCTGATTTGGAGCCCAGCGTGTTCGCTTCGCGGTTGAGCTCCTGCATCATGAAATCGAGCCGCTTGCCAACCTGCCCGCCCTTCTTGAGGATATGCCGGGTTTCGTTCAGGTGGGCCTGCAGGCGCGACAGCTCTTCGGCGATGTCGATGCGGATGCCGTAGACCGTGGCTTCCTGGCGGATGCGCTCGCCGATTTCGTCTCGGCTCATTGAGGGCATGCCGCCGGGCGCGACCAGGTTGAAGGCCTCCTGCAGGCGTTCGGTGAGCTTGTCCTGGTGATGGGCGATCAATTGCGGGATGGTGGGCGTGAGGCGCTCGACGATGGCCAGCATGGCTTCGATGCGCTCGTCCAGGGTGGCCTTGAGCGCGTCGCCCTCGCGGCGGCGCGCTTCCAGCAACTGGCCCAGCGCTTCCTTGGCTGCGCCCGTCACGGCCTCGCGCAGGGCGTCCTGCGACAACTCGGGCTCAACCAGCACGCCGGGCCAGCGCAGGATCTCGCCCATGCGCAGCGAGCCGGCTTGCGTGAAGGTGGCTGCTACCGTGGCCTCGATCGAGCGGATCTGCGCCAGCAAGGCGTCGTTGAGCGCCAGCGTGGTGCCGCCGGCGCCGGCATCGGCGCGCTGCAGGTTGATGCGGCATTCCAGCTTGCCGCGCGACAGCTTCGCCATGAGCATTTCCCGCAGCGCCGGCTCGAAGGCGCGGCATTCTTCGGGAGCCCGGAAAAACAGGTCGAGGAATCGCGAATTGACTGTGCGGAACTCCACCGAAACGGATGCGGTCCTGCCGGTTGGCGCGCCTTGCGCGTCCGTCAGCGGCGCCTGGCGCGTCGCCAGGCCGTAGCCTGTCATGCTGTGGATCATTAAGTAGTCTCGCGAAATGGCCATCTGGCCGCATGGGTTCAAACAGCCCGGGGAGCCGGCAGCCCCGCAACCACGCTGGTTGAACGCCGAAAAGAGAGGCCAAAATGGCCGCTATTGTGTTCTTTACAAGTCTTCGATTAGTCAGGACAATCCGGAGGCAATCAAGGTCCCGAATCCTATGACAGAGCCAAAGGGCGCATCACCTCCAAAGAGCGCACCGCTGCCCATCGGCACGCTGCTGTCCAACTATCGTATTGTAAAGAAGTTGGCCAGCGGGGGGTTCAGTTTCGTCTACCTTGCCACCGACGAGACTGGCTCCCCTGTCGCGATAAAGGAGTACCTGCCGTCGTCGCTGGCACGCCGCCAGCCCGGCGAGCTGATCCCGGTGGTGCCCGAGGAAAGCGCGGCGTCGTTCCGGCTGGGGCTCAAGTATTTCTTCGAGGAAGGCCGCTCGCTGGCGAAGATTTCGCATCCCAGCGTGGTGCGCGTGGTGAATTTCTTCCGAGAGAATTCCACCGTCTACATGGTGATGAACTACGAGCTGGGCAAGACACTGCAGGAACACATCCTGCACGCGCGCCAGCAAGGCCGCGCCAAGGTGCTGCGCGAACACTTCATCCGCAAGGTCTTCCACGACCTGATGAGCGGCCTGCGCGAAGTGCATATCCACAAGCTGCTGCACCTGGACATCAAGCCCGGCAACATCTACCTGCGCGAAGACGAATCGCCCATCCTGCTCGATTTTGGTGCCGCCCGCCAGATCCTGACCATGGAGGCCGCGCGTTTCCAGCCCATGTACACGCCGGGCTTTGCCGCGCCGGAGCTGTACGGCAAGCATTCCGAGCTGGGCCCGTGGACCGACATCTACAGCCTTGGCGCCACGCTCTACGCCTGCATGGCCGGCATGCCGCCCCAGGAGGCCAACCAGCGCGAGAAGGACGACCGCATGGCGGACTCCATCACGCGACTGCGCGCCAGCTATACCGACGGCCTGGTGGACCTGGTCGAATGGTGCCTGCGGCTGCCCCCTTCCGAGCGGCCGCAGAGCGTGTTCCGGCTGCAAAAGGAGCTGCGCGAACAAACCAATGCACTAGGCGAGCAGGCCGCCGCGCCTGCAGCCGCGGCCGCCGAGCGCCCCCTCGCAAGCCGGTTCCTGACGCTGCTGCGCAAGCGCGAGGAGCCAGCCGCGGCAGTCCAGGCCAAGGAGGCCGGCGCAAGCGGCGAATAAAGCACGTAGTGGCGCCATCCCCCGCGCCATGCGCAGCCGCCTCCGTGCCCCCCTTCTGCCACCATTTACAACTATGATGAGAACCGTCGCCTCGCGGCCCGCCCGCACGCTGTGCCGGTGGAGCGCGCGGATGACGCCGCCGTCTCTCAAGAACTGACTCCTACAGCCACCATGCGATTCTCCGTCTACCAGGAAAGCAGAAAAGGCGGCCGCCGCATCAACCAGGACCGCATGGGCTATTGCTTTACGCGGGATGCCCTGCTGATGGTGCTGGCCGATGGCCTGGGCGGCCACGCGCTGGGCGAAGTCGCCGCGCAGCAAGCCTTGCAGACCCTGGCGCGCCAGTTCCAGGCCCAGGCCCGGCCTTCGATCCGCAATCCTGCCGATTTCCTGCAGGACACCATCATGCTGGCCCACCGGGAAATCCATCGCTACGCCGAGGCCAACCAGCTGGCCGACGTCCCGCGCACCACTGTGGTCTGCTGCCTGGTCCAGAACGGCCAGATCCACTGGGCCCACGCCGGCGACTCGCGCCTCTACCTGGTGCGCAAGGGCAACCTGCTGACCCGCACGCGCGACCACTCCAAGATCGAGAACCTGCTGCAGCAGGAGCGCGTGCTGCCAATGGATGTGGCCAACCACCCCGAGCGCAACAAGCTCTACAACTGCCTGGGTTCGCCCAACCTGCCGCTGATCGATATCGGCGGCCCGCTGCGGCTGGAGCCGGGCGACGTGGCGCTGCTGTGCTCCGACGGGCTGTGGGGCAGCATCGAAGAGCAACTGCTGATCGAGAAGGTCACCAACTTGTCCGTGGTGCATGCCATCCCGGACCTGATCGAGCAGGCGCTGCACAACGCCGGCGACGGCGCCGACAACACCACAGCCATCGCCATGATGTGGGAACTCGACGCCCACCTGTCCAACGAGGACTCGGTCGCCACCGAGACCCTGCCGCTCAACACGTTCACCACCTCGATCCTGGAGAACAACGGCGGCGATACCGACCTGCTCTCCGAGGAGGAGATCGAGCGCTCCATCGCTGAGATCCGCGCGGCGATCGACAAGACCAGCAATTTCATGCGCTGAGCCCGGGCCAAAGTACCGCCCGCGCCGCAATGGCGCGGGAATTCGCATGCCCCCGCGGGGGGAGTTGGCGCAGGACGCGCACGCGCAGCCCGGCGGCGTTAAAATCCGGGTCCTGAATCGATTTCCGAGAAAACCCCCACATGCGACCCAGCGGACGCGCAGCCGATGCGCTGCGCCCTATTGCTCTGACCCGCCACTACACCCGCCACGCCGAAGGTGCTGTCCTGAGTGCCTTTGGCGACACCAAGGTGCTGTGCACCGCCAGCGTGCTGGCCAAGGTGCCCCCCCACAAGAAGGGCAGCGGCGAAGGCTGGGTCACCGCCGAGTACGGCATGCTGCCGCGCGCCACCCACACGCGCTCGGACCGTGAAGCCGCCCGCGGCAAGCAGACCGGGCGCACGCAGGAGATCCAGCGCCTGATCGGCCGCGCGATGCGCTCGGTGTTCGATCTGTCCGCGCTGGGCGAATTCACCATTCACCTGGACTGCGACGTGCTGCAGGCCGATGGCGGCACCCGCACCGCGGCCATCACCGGCGCGTTCGTGGCCGCCCATGACGCTGTTTCCGCCATGCTGCGCGACGGCCAGATCAAGGCCAGCCCGATCCGCGACTTCGTTGCCGCCGTGTCGGTTGGCATGGTGGATGGCGTGGCCGTGCTCGACCTGGATTATGCCGAGGACAGCAACTGCGACACCGACATGAACGTGGTGATGACCGGCAGCGGCGGCTTTGTCGAAGTGCAAGGCACCGCCGAGGGCGTGCCGTTCAGCCGTGCCGATCTCGATGCGATGACGCGCATCGCCGAGCAAGGCATCGCCGAACTGGTGGCGCACCAGCGCCGCGCGCTGGGCCTGGCCTGATACGGTGAACGCCATGCAACGCCTGGTCCTCGCCTCCAACAACCCCGGCAAGCTCGGCGAGTTTGGCGCGCTGCTGGCGCCGCTCGGCTTCGAGGTGGTCCCGCAGGGGCAGCTCGGCATTGCCGAGGCCGAGGAGCCCTACGCCACCTTCGTCGAGAACGCCCTCACCAAGGCGCGCCACGCCAGCCGCCTGGCCGGCCTGCCCGCGCTGGCGGATGACTCCGGCATCTGCGTCGACGCGCTGGATGGCGCGCCGGGCGTCTACTCGGCGCGTTATGCGCAACTCGTGGGCAAGCCCAAGTCCGATGCCGCCAACAACGCGCACCTCATCTCGCAGCTGGCCGGCAAGCTCAACCGCCACGCCTACTACTACTGTGTGCTGGTGCTGGTGCGCCATGCCGAGGATCCGCGGCCGGTGATCGCCGAGGGCGTGTGGGCTGGCGAGGTGGTCGACGCGCCGCGCGGCAACGCCGGCTTTGGCTACGACCCACACTTCCTGCTGCCGCACCTGGGCAAGACCGCGGCCGAATTGAGCGCCGAGGAAAAAAACGCCGTCAGCCACCGTGCGCTCGCGCTCAAAGCGCTGACCGAGCGCCTGCAGGCCGGCGGCCCCGGGACTGGCTGCCCATGATCCCGATCGTTCCCCTGGCGTCCATGGGCGCCAGCGCCCCCGCCGATACCAAGTCATTGTGGCTGCAGCCGGGCCAGCTCGCGCTGCCCGGCTCCCCGCCGCTGTCGCTCTACGTGCATATTCCGTGGTGCGTGCGAAAGTGCCCGTACTGCGATTTCAACTCGCATGCCGTGCCCGGCGCGGCGGACAGCCACGACATCCCGGAAGACGCCTACCTGGACGCGCTGCGCGCCGACCTGGAGCAATCACTGCCGCTGGTGTGGGGCCGCCAGGTGCACACGGTCTTCATCGGAGGCGGCACGCCTAGCCTGCTGTCGGCCGCCGGCATGGACCGGCTGCTGTCGGATATCCGCGCGCTGTTACCGCTGGACGCCGACGCCGAGATCACGATGGAGGCCAACCCCGGCACGTTCGAAGCAGAGCGCTTCGCCAGCTATCGCGCCAGCGGCATCAACCGCTTGTCCATCGGTATCCAGAGTTTCAACGACCGCCATCTTGCCGCGCTTGGCCGCATCCACGGCGGCGCCGAAGCCCGCGCGGCGATCGGCATCGCGCTGGACAACTTCGACAACGTCAACCTCGACCTGATGTACGCGCTGCCTGGCCAGACGCTGGCGGAATGTGCCAATGACCTGGAGACGGCACTCTCGTTCAACACCACGCACCTGTCGCTCTATCACCTGACGCTGGAGCCCAACACGCTGTTCGCCAAGTTCCCGCCGGCGCTGCCGGATGACGACAGCGCGTATGAAATGCAGGACCTGATCGAAGCACGCACCGCGCAGGCGGGCTACGTCCACTACGAAACCTCGGCCTACGCCCGGCCGCACCGGCAAGCGCGCCACAACCTGAACTACTGGCGCTTTGGCGACTACCTGGGCATCGGGGCCGGCGCGCACGGCAAGCTATCGTTCCCGCACCGGGTGCTGCGCCAGATGCGCCACAAGCATCCCGCCACGTATATGGCGCAGGCCATGGCCGGCAACGCAGTGCAGGAGCAGCACGATGTCGGCGCAGCCGACCTGCCCTTCGAGTTCATGCTGAACGCGCTGCGCCTCACTGACGGCGTGCCGGCCAGCACGTTCTTCGACCACACCGGGCTGCCGCTGCACACCATCAGCCGCGACCTGGCCGCCGCCGAAAAGAAAGGCCTGCTGGAAGCGGATCTCGCTACCATCAAGCCCACAGAACTGGGACGGCGCTTCCTGAACGACCTGCAGGAGATGTTCCTGAAAGGTTGATCGCATACCACGCTGCCACAAGCAAAACGGCCACCCGAGGGTGGCCGTTTTGCTCGCGTGCGCGGCGCGAAGGCACGCCGGTCAGTACGGCGTCGCCATGTCGTTGGCCACCTGGACGCGGGAACCGATACGCAGATTGCTGACGTTGCGCTGCGTCACGGTAGCCATGCGGCCATCGTCCAGCCGCACGTTGACGCGATACACGGTTTCGGTGCTGCTGCCGGCACGCTTCTCGATCTGGTTGCCCGCCACGCCACCCGCCACCGCGCCGCCGATGGTGGCAATGGTATTGCCGGTGCCCCCGCCGATCTGGTGACCCAGCAAGCCACCGGCCACGCCGCCGATCACCGTGCCGAGCAAGCCCGAGCTGTTTTGCTGCGTCGTCACCGGCTCGATCGATTCAACCCGGCCATAGAACGCCGAATTCGCGGGTGCCTGGTAGGTGTTGGTGCCCGGGGGCGGGGGCGGTGCCTGATAGGCTGCTTGCTGCGGCGCACCGTAGCCACCACCATAGCCGCCGCCATAACCACCACCGGGCGCCGCGCAACCCGCCAAGCCCACCACCGCGGCCGCCGCCGCCACGCCCAACAGAGTCTTGCCGTTCATTGGTTATTCTCCTCGATTGACTGCTACTGCATGGAACAGGAGGGAGCGCCCACATGGGCACGACTACCCTCACGCATGATAGGAGCATGAATCCGGATTGAAGGTTCCGCCGTGTCCGACAGGCACCGACAAGGCCACAGGCATTTTCTCATGCCCCCAGGCCGCGCGGCCTTGCTATAATGCGCGGCGCTGGCCGTGGCGCCAGCATCGAAGCAGCATGCGGCACGGACAGGGGCCTTCCCTGTTCGCGCTACAATGCCTGCTCTTCCCCCGGGAAGCGTGGCCGAGTGGTTTAAGGCAGCAGTCTTGAAAACTGCCGATGGGGTGACCCATCCGTGAGTTCGAATCTCACCGCTTCCGCCATCAATCCAATGTAAATCATTGATTTACAAATGGATTTCTATTTCGTCGCAACGCCCACCTACGCTTTTACCTGCACGCAAGCGTACTCACAGCCGACCGCAGCGCTTTTGTAGATTCATCACAGCATGATGCATTCTTTGCCGAGTCGCTCTCGCCTCTGCGGTACGTCGGCTGACGGGTTCCATTTCCCGCCGCACAAGCGAACGGTGCCCACCCCAGGGGCCTTCCGAAACGCGAACCCATTTCAAACGTTGGCGACAGGCTTTTCGAGTGCGGCATGACACCTGTGCCACGCTAGTGCTTGTCGCTCTCCGGATACCAGTAGATGCGCTTGCGCTTGCCGACCCCCGCGATATTGATCTTTTGGGCACCTAGCGCCGAGGTGGCATCCCCCCCTCCGGCGCCGGTCTGGTTGCCACCGCCGAGCAAGACCGGCACTACACCGCTGCCAATCGATACCATGCCGAATACCGGGGAAGGCGGAAAGCCGCCGCCATCCAGGATGATCGAACGCTGTGGGTTTTGGCCTGAAGCTGTAAGGAAGCTGAAGGAATAGCTCCGGGCAATGCCAAGATTGGGGTAGCACATGCCGGCCTGCGGCACGGCTGGCGTATTTGTGCCGATCGTGGTGTAGCCGCTGACGGTCAGTGGCGCGTTCACCGCTTTCTCACCGGGATTCGTGAGCGTGATATAGAAGCCCGCGCCAGTACCGTTGTACTTAGCCGTGGTGCTGGTGTCGTCGACAAGACTGGCCTCGGTGATGGGCGTCCAGGTGGCCGGCATGCCGAGTATGTTGGGGTCCTTCAACATGTAGAGGCGATTGACCACGTTATAGGCAGTCCCCTGCGTCGTTGAGGCGGAATAGAGAGGATGCTCTCGGTCACCCGTGCCGGCTGTAATGGCGTCGTAGGCAGCGGTGGAAATGACGTCGGGTGCATAGAAGAACTTGCGCGCGTTGTTCGTGCTGGCTGCGCCGCCGAGTGCAGCAAGCTTGTTAAGCGTCCAGTTGACAGGCGCATTGCCCGCGGTAGTCTCAAAGTCGGCTCTCCAGAGATTGCCGCCGACGTCGCCAACATACAGGCGTTCGATATAACCGTCGCCATTGCGATCAAGCCCCGTGACATCCGACGGGATGGCCCGGGTCAGGCCGGCAACCGCCAGGCATGTGCCGCTCATACCGCTACAGTTGGGCAGCGCGCTCCACACAACGGCGCCGCTGACGGCATCGAATGCCACGATGCCGCGTCCCATGGTATCAACTCCCGGCGACGGATCACTGTCCTCGGCCGAGTCATAGCCCGCGCCCATCACCACCAACGGGTTGGCGTAGCCGCGCACGCGCATTACGCGCGGCTGGGACCAGGTCTGGCCGAGTTCAGGGATATCAGCATTGGAGCGTTTCCACAGGAAGCGCGGATTGACGGGATCGGTCACATCGATTGCATAGATCAGCCGCCCGCCGCGGCGTGCCGTCAGGTAAATGACCACACGAGGATTCGCCGCGTCGCGCAAGTCCTGCATCACGGTGGTACTTCCATCGAAGAAGTAATCCCGCGGCGCCGGAGCGGGGGTGATACCGCCAGGCGTGGTCGAGAGCTGCACCTCCGGAGAGTTGGTATAAAGGCGGCTGAGCTTGCCAAGGAACTCCGGTGCGATGAAGCCCCATAGCTCGCCGCCCGGCCTCACACTGCCGATGCCCTGCGTCTGGTTACCGTTGATAGCATGGAACACGCCATCGTTGGTGCCATAGAACACCACAACTCCCTTGCTGCCGCCATAGTTGACGACAGCCGGCCTGGAATGCAGTACGTCTGCGTGGATCGAACTGCGCACGGTCACCGGCGTGCCGGGACCTGGCTCTGCTTCGGTGCCGGCCAGGCTGGTGGTATCCGAAGCAGCGACGTCCTGGCCGCGTACCCAGGCGATGAGCTTGGGCAATTCGGTGGCGGTGATGGTCTTCGCGCCGCTGGTCCCCGAGTTGATGACGGCAAGGCCGCCGGTCGAACTCGTGTCCTTCAGCCATGTGTTGGAACTATCGAATGACGGCATCGCCGCGCTCGTCGGGCAACTACCCGCGCCGTTGCAGGTGATCAGTTGCCGGCTGGTCTGGCTGGTCAGCAACTGTGCGCGCAGCATCTCTCCCGCCCCCCCCTTCTCCACGACCTCTCCATCAGGGGAATCAAGGCCCCACCCGACACTTGACGGGCTATTCTGCCAGTATCCCGTGGCCGGCCAACTACCGACTGCGCTGCTCCCGTAGCCGGTCGCGCCAAAGGAAAGCGGCGGCTCCGTAGTCCAAAAACTGATGGCGTTCGGGGAGATGAAGCCCGTCGCCGCGTTGCTGATGGCAGCGTTGCCCTTGGCATCCTGCAGCACGATGTTGCCACCGGCGTCATAGCCGATCTGGTACTGCTTGAGATTGCCTTGCCACCGTGGTGCCGCGGTGGCATCCGGGCGGAACATTCCCACATAGACCTGGTTGAGGAACTGACCCTGGGCATTGACGGAGGCCGGAAGGCTGACCGAGGCAAACACGCTGTTGATGGCCTGCACCTCGTTGAAGATTTGCAGCAAGGCCGACGTCAGTCCATTGACGTCACCTAGCTGTACCACATATGTCTTACCGCCGCCATTGGTCGCCATGCTGCTCGCGAGCTGGACATAGTCAGGATTCTTGCCATCGGTCACCGCGATCGTGTAGGTCACGATGTTCTGACGGTTGGCCATGTTGCCCTGGACGTCAGTCTGGTACATGAAGCGAGCCCATTCGTCGCCCCAGTTGCTCTGGTATTTGTTGTTGGGAGCGGGAATGACAATCTGCTGCTGCTGAGCTGTAGTCGCGCCTGCTGCGGCCAGGGCATTGATGACATTCTGGCCGGTGTCTTGCGGCTTGCCGTTGTTCACGGCGTTGGCGATATAGATGACAAAATTGCGCTGACAGGGGTTGTCGATCGGCGAGGTGTACTTGGTGCCGGACAAGCCAGTCTGGCCGGCATAGTAGGCCCACGATTCCTGCATACCGCCACCGACCTGCGAGTTGTTCGAGTTGTCGGCCTGACGGTCGATTGTTTTCACATAGCGAAGGAAGCTGTCGACCCCGCTGTTGTCCATCAGCGGCAACTTGAAAGGTGCCACGGACGGGAACTTGAACTGGCCGCCGACGTTGCTCCCGCTGCCGAACATCATCACGCCGAGATTGAGGTTGCCCAGCAGTGTGGGGCTGGTCTTGATCGACGACACCGCGTTGTAGAGCGCGCATTGCTCGGCGCCGACGTCCTTGCCATCGTTATTGCTGGAGACGACCCCCGATGTGGAGCAGGTGAAGCTGGCCGACGCATCCCAGGTCGATGCATTGTCGAACAGGATCAGCACATTGGGCTTGCCGGCCTGGGGCTGCAAGCCAGTGTACAGATCGATGTCCTCCGCCATTGCCGGGTGCAAGGCAGGAAGCGCGAGTAACGTGGCGATGGCAATGCGCGAGGCAGCGCGTTCAGCGAATTGACGCATTGTGAGTCCTGAGTTCGGAGGTGAGGCAATCGATAACTGAGTCGTGGCCGCAAACTTACGGGCATGCCGTGCCGACCGGCACGCGTACTGAGATGCCCTGGTGCAAGGTGGTGTTGGTCGCAGTGGCTGCGCTATCGCTGACGCTGGCCTTTACATCCCATTGAGTGGCATTGCACAGTGAATTTCCGCCGCCACCGCCGGATGCCGTCAAGATGCCAGTGTCCTGGTTACCATTGCCAACGAAGCAGGAAACGTCGTCAGCATTGGACGTATCGAGATCCGTATTCTTTACCGGCTTGCTGGTCTGGCACACCGGCGCCGCAACCTGCGCCGTATAGTCAGCGCGACCATCGCCGTTCACATCGACCGGCACGCTAGCCGCCGCTGCCGTGGGGTTGGCAGTGAAGTCATTGCTAATAACCTGCTCAATGCCTTGTTGCGCGGCATTCTGCGCTTCCACGCCGTGCTGCTGGTTAGCGGCGACCTTCACATTGATGACACTGGAGCTGACCAGCGATATCGTCATCAGCAAAAAGATCACCAGGAAAATCAGCGTGACGATCAGGGTGGCGCCGGACTGCCGGCGCAGCGCGATTTGCATGGCTTACTCCCGGCGGCCTGCCACATTGGCCAGCCTTGCCACCCGGGCGTAGACATGGCGCTTGAAGCCGTCGTTGAACGGGCCGCTTACGGTGGCACGTCCGAGATCATAGGTGCGGCTGTCTGTCCAGCCGAGTGAGGCCCTTTGCGTGCGGGCAAGGACGTTAATGCGTACAGAGGTGACGTTCTGCCAGTTGGTAAGGGCGGTCGTCCAATCATATGCGGGTACCGAGGTACAGATCGCGCTGTTGTTCACGCCGGGGTCGCTGACGTAGCAGTCGGCGGAACCGTTATTGTCGAGATCCACGCCGTAAGATAAATGCATGTCCTGAATGCCTTGTGCCACCGAATTGACCTGAAAGGCTCCGCCGGACAGTTCGGCCATCTTCAGCGTCGGCACGCCGTCACCAGCGCCGGAACACACATCGCAGGCGGCAAGATAAAAGATACGGACTACCGCCGGGCGCAACTCCGCGACAACGGTCGGGTCACATGCCTTGGTGCGCATGGTGAAGGCCGGGGCGCTGGCACCGAACACGAACGATGTGGCGTCGCTGGAACAGAACGATACCTGCATATAGGACTGCCCGGCGGCGGCGGCCGCCGCCGGCGTCGTCGACACGCGCCTTACCACAAGTATTTCCGATGCCGGCGCCAGGTTCGGCAAGCATGAGGCCACAGTGCCCGGTGCGTAGCCTTGGAGAGCGAGAGGCACTGTCGCGGGCGAGTTGACAAAACCCAAGGCATTCGGCGCTGCGGCGCACAGAGCGGGACTTGCTACGGTTGCGCCGTTCGCTACGCTGGCGGCACCAAAGAAGCCGGCAAGTTCAATCTCACGGCCTAGCGTGTCTAGCACGTAGCGCCCGTTTTCCACTTGGTCGGCGCCGTTGGAGAACTCCGAGCGTGACCGTGTGGTGGAGAAATACAGACTCCCCAGCGCCGTCAACAGCAGCAGCCCGAGCGTCATCCCGATCATCAACTCGACAAGGGAAATCCCACGCTGCCGGTGGAGTATTGCAATTCGCGGCCGATTCACGAGAGAACTCCAATGCGGACCTGAATGCTCACTGTGCGGCGATAGCTGTCATTGCCGAACTGTCCGTTGCCGCATGGCAGCGCCGGCGCGGTTGTCTTTGCAAGGCCCTGCCAGGCCACTGTGATGCGATAGATCTGGTTCGTGGCATCGAGCGCTTCGATACAGCCAAGCGCACCGATCATGCCCCCGACCGCCTTGCCGCCGTTGTTTTCCGCGCTACCCAGCAATTCCGTCCCCCAAGCAGCCAGGTCGGCGTTTGCGGTGGCTTGCTGGGCGGCGGAACCAACTGTGCAGGCTGGAGCCGGAACCGTGGCGGTTCCCGCTGTAGTCATGGTGGTCCCGCTGGCATAGCAGGCCACGGCCTGGCGGTTCGCATTGAGCCGAGCCGCCATGTCCTGAAGCAGGGTCAGCGCCTGCACGCGTTGATAGGATTCCATTTCCGACTGCCCGGAGCGGGCGATCAGGCCGGCGGTGCCAAGTAGTGCCACCAGCAGGATCACGATCGATACCAAGACCTCGATCAGCGTGGCGCCGCACTGCGCGGACTGGCATAGGCATTTGCACGTACGTGGTGCACGCGAGTTCATGTACATGTTCCCGATACCAGAGCGACGCGGCCAGTTCCGCTCACCTGTACGCAGATCGTCGAAGCCGCCTGGGGCGATACCGCTGGCGCTACCTGGAACGTCAGGCTGCCGGTAGCGGGCCTGCCGTCGTTGCCGACCGATAGGGAGTTGCCTGCGCTGGCGGTGATCGAAATGCCGTCATACGGACCGAAACTGCGCACATTTTCGGTTCCCGCCGTTACGGCCCAGCCCCCGGCCCAAGTGCCGGAGGTGGCCATGGTGACACTGCTGTTGCGCTTGACCGCCTCGCTGCGCGTCAATGTCAGCGCAGCGGAAAGATCCAGCGAGGCATTCCGTGCGCGTTGTGTCGCGATCAGGCTCGAGAACGACGGGGCTGCGGCAAACGCTACGATGGCAAACACCGTCAGTGTTACCAACAATTCTATTAGTGTGAATCCGCGATCTGCGAGCGCGCAGGCTATATTCGATGCACGAGTATTTCGCATAGGCTATTTCCAGCAACTCGATCCCGTGCCGGAGACGCTCTTGTCGCCGGTACTCGACAGCGTCAGCGTTCCGCACGCGGTGTCGTTCGTGGCTTGCGTGCCCTGCGGCGCCGCCGTCAGGACATATCCAAGCGGCGGACCTGCGACCGCGGTGACAGTGATTTGATAGTTGGAGGAAATCGCCGCGGGAAGACTTGCATAGCCGAGTGCGGCCAGGCTTGTGGCATAGCTCCGGTTGTCCACCAGAAAGCGCTCCTGCATGCTGGCGACTTCCAGCAGGAACGACTCCGCCGCTGTGCGATTGGAGCGCACGACGTATTGGACATAGGAGGGATAGGCGACAGCGGCAAGGATGCCGATGATTGCCACGGTGACCATCAACTCGATGAGCGTAAAGCCGCCCCCTAGCCGAGCGTGGCGACCCGAACCGCCGCACGCCGTGGCTACCCCAAACTCCCGAAATAGCCGATGCTCTCGGCTATATCGCACCGCCGGGCTTCTGTGGCCCATGCTCGCGCTCCTTTTTATTTTCCCCGGATGACCCAGTTCCGAAGTCTTACGCGGCGAGTGTAGTCGCGATTCAAGTCATGGTCAAAGGTGTCAATGAGCGTCCTTCGGGGAGCGTTGCATGGACCCCACTGCGATGCGCCGCGCGCCGCCAGTGGGTGGCCTAGAACGTGAGGTGAATGCCAAGCAGGTGGCGATGGCCAAGAGCCGTTATCGCAACATTGATCGCAATCACTTTTGATTTCTTCTGCAGCCCACTCGTTTCGCCAGTGCTTGCGAAGGTGCCACTCACGGAGAGAGGGCAGGTACGCCACGATCAGCGTCGCCGTCAGCGCCACCCACGGCGCCATCCTGGCTGCTTCATTTCGCCGGACATGACGCCTCCCCTCAAGACATCGCCGCACGGAGCCGCAGTGCTAGACCTCCTAGCACTGACCCTTGGCATCGTGGCGCTCGCGCTGATCATCCACAAGTGCGGCGATCTCGGCTGAACCGGTCCGCGCTGCCCGGTTCACCCTGGCTCGACCGGCGCCGTCAGCAAGCGATACGCCTGCTCCTGCGTAATATCCAGCCGGTAGTGCCGGGCCAGCATGCGCGCGAAGTGATGCGCGACGCCCGGCTCGCAGTGCCTCAACTGCTCGCGGTAGGCCTCCAACTCGAAACGCAGCCGCCAGCGCGGGCTCGCTAGGTAGAGCACGCCCATCAGGCCGCACCAGCGCCAGAACTGGCGCACGTGCACCTTCTCATGCTCGATCAGCGCGTGGCTCACGCCGGGCCGCACCAGGATCAGCGGCCCCGGCGCGAAGCCATCGAACCCGCGCGGAATCAACCACCGGGACTTGGTCTCGATCAGCAGGCAGGGGGGCGATTTGCAGAAGCGGATCATGGCAGGTGACAGCGGTGCGATAGCGCAAGGCGCGCATGGGCGTGCATAGGCGTGTTAGCCCAAGCCTATCAGGTCGCGCAGGCCCGCGTCCAAACCTACCCGCCAAAATAAAAACGCCCCGCTTTTGGCGGGGCAAAGAGCAATGCCTGGATGGATCGCGTGTGCTTAGTCGATGCTGATCTTGCCGGCTTCGATCACGCCCTTCCAGCGCTGGAGTTCCTGCTTCTCGAACTGCTCGAATTGCTCCGGTGTATTGGCGACCACCTCGAAACCGTTCTCGGCCAGCTTCTGGCGCATCTGCGGCTCGTTGAGCGAGCCGACCAGCGCGGCATGCAGTCTCGTCTTGACGTCCTTCGGCAGCCCGCGCGGCGCGGCCACGGCTTGCCACGAATACACGTCCACGTCCTTCACCCCGCCCTCCGCCATGGTAGGCACATTCGGCAGCACCGCCGAGCGCTTGTCGCCGGTCACCGCCAGCGCCTTGAGCTTGCCGCTGCGGATATGCTGCAGCACCGCGTTGACGTTCTGGAACGAGACGTCCACCTGGCCGGCGAGCAGGTCGGAGATGGCCGGCGCCCCACCCTTATAAGGAACGTGGAGGCCGTCGGTGCCGGACTTTTGCCAGAACAGCGCGGCCGTCAAATGGTCCGACGAACCTGCCCCGGAGCTGGCGAACGCCACCTTGCCCGGATTCTTCTTCATGTACGCGACCAGCTCCTGCAAGTTCTTCGCAGGGAAGTCCGGCTTGGTGACCAGCACGTTGGGTGCGCGCACGGCCACCGTCAGCAGGTCGAAGTCCTTGGCCGGGTCATAGCCCAGGTTCTTTTGCAGGAACGGGTTCACGGCATAGACGCCGATCGATGCCACCAGCAAGGTGTAGCCATCGGCAGGCGCGCGCTTGACCATGGTCGCGCCGATGGCCCCGGTAGCGCCGGGGCGATTGTCGATCACGAACGGCTGGCCCAGCTTTTCATTGAGCGGCACCGCCAGCATGCGCGCGATGGTATCGGTGGAGCCGCCCGCAGGGAACGGCACCACCACGGATACGGCCTTCTGGGGCCATGCCGGCGAGGCGGCCGCGGCACTGGTCACGGCGCCTGCGGCGGCCAGTGCCGCCATGGCAGCGAGCGTGGCTGCGGCAAGCCGGCCGAACTTGCGCCGCGCGGGTGCGGCGAGCATGCCCGCGGCAGCCGGCCGGCCATCAAATTTGTTCATGGTTGTCTCCTTGTGCTTGGTGGTTTTCTTGTCTTGTATTCGTGCGGGGGCCGCAGATGCGGCTCACCGGACCATGCAGGGCGCCTTGTTGTTGAAGGTCCAGCCCGGGATCAGGAATTGCATGGCCACGGCGTCGTCGCGCGCACCCAGCCCCATGCTCTTGTAGCGCTCGTGCGCCAACGCGAGTTGCGCCATGTCGAGCTCCACGCCCAGGCCCGGCTCCGTCGGCACGGCCACCTTGCCGTTCTCGATCTTCAGTGGCGCCTTGGTCAGGCGCTCGCCGTCCTGCCAGATCCAGTGGGTGTCGATGGCGGTGACGCGGCCCGGCGCGGCGGCGGCCACGTGGGTGAACATCGCCAGCGAAATATCGAAGTGATTGTTCGAGTGCGAGCCCCAGGTCAGGCCCCACTCGGCGCACATCTGCGCCACCCGCACCGAGCCCTGCATGGTCCAGAAATGCGGATCGGCCAGCGGGATGTCCACGGATTGCAGGCGCACCGCGTGGCCCATCTGGCGCCAGTCGGTCGCGACCATGTTGGTGGCGGTGGGCAGGCCGGTGGCGGTACGGAACTCGGCCATGACCTCGCGGCCCGAGTAGCCCTCCTCCGCGCCGCAAGGATCTTCGGCATAGGCCAGCACGCCATGCTTGTCGCGGCACAGGCGCACGGCTTCGGCCAGCGACCACGCGCCGTTGGGATCCAGCGTGATGCGCGCCTTGGGGAAGCGCTCGGCGAGCGCCAGGATGGCTTCCATCTCTTCGTCGCCGCGCAGCACGCCGCCCTTGAGCTTGAAATCGTTGAAGCCATAGCGCTCATAGGCAGCTTGCGCCAGGCGTACCACGCCCTCGGCATTCATCGCGGCTTCATTGCGCAGGCGGAACCAGTCGTTGTCCGCCTCGGGCTCGCTGCGATAGGCAAGCGTGGTGCGGTTACGGTCCCCGATATAGAACAGGTAGCCCAGCATCTCCACGGCGTCGCGCTGCTGGCCTTCGCCCAACAGCGCGGCCACCGGCACGCCCAGATGCTTGCCCAGCAGGTCGAGCAGCGCCGCCTCGAGCGCGGTGACCGCATGGATGGCGATGCGCAGGTCGAACGTCTGCAGGCCACGCCCGCCCGCGTCGCGGCTGGCAAAGGCGGTGCGCACGCGATTGAGCAGCGCCTGGTGGTTGCCGATCGACTGGCCGGCGAGGAGTTCGCGCGCATCCTCCAGCGTCTGGCGGATCGCTTCGCCGCCGGGCACCTCGCCGACGCCCATATTGCCCGCGCTGTCTTTCAGGATGACGATATTGCGGGTGAAGAACGGACCGTGCGCGCCGGACAGGTTCATCAGCATGCTGTCGTGGCCGGCCACCGGCACGACGGTCAGCTCGGTGATGACGGGCGTGTCTGCCATGGGCGCGGCGCAAAGGGATGATTGGGTCATGTTGAACTCCAGCAGGAAGAGCGGCTCGCCGCCTTGGCTGCCGGCCCTTGCGGGTTGTCTCGGGTTGGATGCGCCGGCTGCTGCCGGATCCTTGTGTGCGGTGCTTGCCAGGTCCCAAAGCGGCTGCTACAGCCCATGCAACGGGAGACACCTGTTATCTGTCGTCATATAACTTACGACGCAGTATAATGAGGCCATTGCGATCCGGTCAAGTCCCAGCCCATCACCATGTCAAACCCGATGTTTGCCTCCACTCCCCCGCTGCGGCGCCGCGGCCGTACGCTTGCCGAAGAGGCGGTGAGCAACCTGAGCGAGCGCATCCAGCAAGGCCAGCTCAAGCCGGGCGACAAGTTGCCGACCGAGTCCGAGATCATGGCCGCGCTCGGCGTCAGCCGCACCGTGGTGCGCGAAGCGCTGTCGCGGCTACAGGCCAGCGGGCTGGTGGAAACCCGCCACGGCATCGGCACCTTTGTGCTGGCGCGCAGCGCCGAGAACGGCTCGCCCTTTCGCATCGATCCCGCCACCATGGGCACTGCCATGGACGTGCTGGCCATGCTGGAATTCCGCGTCAGCCTGGAAGCCGAGGCAGCCAGCCTGGCGGCATCGCGGCGCAGCGATGAGCAACTGACGGCGATGCGTGGCGCGCTCGATGAGCTCAAGCGCACGGCGGCGGGCGGCGAGGATTCTGTCGGTGCCGATTTCGAGTTCCACCTGCTGATTGCGCGCGCCACCGGCAACCGCTACTTCACGGACATCATGGGCCACCTCGGCACCATGGTGATCCCGCGCAGCCGGCTGCATGTCAGCGCGCAGGAGCGGGAGCAGTACCTTGAGCGCGTCAATATCGAGCACGAGAACATCTTTGACGCCATCGAGCGGCGCGACCCCGAAGGCGCCAAGGCCGCCATGCGCATGCACCTGACCAACAGCCGCGAACGCCTGCGCAAGGCGTCGGCGGCGGTGGAAGCCGGCTAGGGGCGGGCTGCCGGCGCATCCCGGCGGGATCCGGGATTTCCTGCTTGCCCAACGAGCGCCTCATGTTGTAGGATGTCTTACAATAAAGCGCGGCAAGGCTATGTCCCCATTTATGCGTCCCGCGTGTCAGCCCGGGACCACATACACGCCGCCTCTAGCGCAAGCTATGGCGCACTCCCCACTTGATTGCAGTTGAAAAGCAGGAAACGCTAATGACCATTACCGGCGAAATGCTGATCGGCGCCCGCGCAGTGCGCGGCACCACCAAGATCCTCCATGCCACCAACCCGGCCACGGGTGAAGTCCTGGCACCGGAATTCCATGGCGGCGGCGCCGCCGAGGCCGAGCGTGCCTGCGCGCTGGCCGAAGCCGCGTTCGACACCTACCGCAACACCTCGCCGGAGATCCGCGCCAGGTTCCTGGAATCGATCGCCAGCGGCCTGGAAGCCCTGGGCGACAAGCTGATCGAGCGCGCCCACGCCGAGAGCGCATTGCCTGTTGCGCGTCTGCAGGGCGAGCGCGCCCGAACCGCCGGCCAGCTGCGCCTGTTCGCCAGCGTGCTGCGCGATGGCCGCTGGCAAGCCGCCACACTCGACTCCGCCCTGCCGGAGCGCACGCCGCCACGCCCCGACCTGCGCCTGCAGAAGATCGCGGTCGGCCCGGTGGCGGTGTTCGGCGCCAGCAATTTCCCGCTCGCGTTTTCGGTGGCGGGCGGCGATACCGCATCCGCGCTGGCGGCCGGCTGCCCGGTCGTCGTCAAGGCGCACTCGGCCCACCTCGGCACCTCCGAGCTGGTCGGGCGCGTGATCCAGAAGGCCGTGGCCGATGCTGGCCTGCCCGAAGGCGTGTTCTCGCTGCTGGTGGGCGCGGGCGTTGCCGTGGGCACGGCCCTGGTCGCGCATCCGTCGATCCAGGCAGTGGGCTTCACCGGCTCGCGCAGCGGCGGCCTGGCGCTGGTGCAGACGGCCAACAGCCGTCCCCAGCCGATCCCCGTCTACGCGGAAATGAGCAGCATCAACCCCGTGTTCCTGCTGCCGGCGGCCCTGGCCGCGCGCGGCGCGGAGATCGCGCGCAATCTGGTGGATTCGCTGGTGATGGGCGTAGGCCAGTTCTGCACCAACCCGGGCCTGCTGCTGGCGGTGGAAAGCCCGGCGCTGGACGTGTTCCGCCAGGGCGCGGTTGCGGCGCTGGCGGAAAAGGCGGCGGCGACCATGCTGACGCCCGGAATCAGCCAGGCTTACGACAACGGCGTGGCCCAGCTCAGCGATATCGAAGGGCTGCGCCGCATCGGCAGTGGCCAGGCCGCCAGCGGCCCCAACCAGGCCCGCCCCGCGCTGTTCGAAACCACCGCGGAGCGTTTTCTTGCGGACCACCGCATGGAAGCCGAAGTGTTTGGCCCATCCTCGGTGCTGGTCGTATGCCGCGACCACGAGGAGATGCTGGCGGTGGCGCGCCGCCTGGAGGGCCAGCTGACCGCCACCGTGCAAGCGGATGCGGGGGATCGTGCCGAGGCCGCCATCCTGCTGACCGTGCTCGAGCGCAAGGCCGGGCGCGTGCTGTTCAACGGCTATCCGACGGGCGTGGAAGTGTCGTACGCCATGGTGCACGGCGGCCCGTTCCCGGCTACGTCCGACACGCGCGCCACCTCGGTCGGCGCATCGGCCATCGAGCGCTTCCTGCGCCCGGTGTGCTACCAGAATGTGCCGGCGGAACTGCTGCCGCCCGCGCTGCAGGATGGCAACCCGCTGAACGTGTGGCGCCTCACCGACGGGCAACTGGCCCGCGACTAATCCCGCGCACCCATGGAAAAAGGGCCGGAAATTCCGGCCCTTTTTCTATCTCCCTAGCTGAGCATTACGCAGCAATGCGCTCGATGGCAGCCGGCGCCTGCGGCGGCTGGATCACCGGCGCATTCCCGCGCGAGCGGCCCGAGCTGAGATAGTCGGCGATCGACTCCTGCGTGACTTCGCCCAGGTAGACGCCATCGGCATCGACCACCGGCAGCCAGCTGGTGTTGTGCTGGTACATGCGCGAGAGCACGATGCGCAGATGCTCGTCGAACGCGGCGGTCGCCATGAATGGCCGCGTCGCATCCGCGCACATGCCCTGCCCCGCGCGCGCATCGCGCCGCGTGACGTAGCCCAGCGCGCGCTGCGCATCATCCACCACCGGCAGGTGCCGCACGTCGGCCTCGTCCATGATGGCAAACGCCTGCGCCAGCGGCATGCCGGGGCTGCAGGTCTGCGCCATGGTGGCGGCATCGCCGGCGCGCACCAGCAGCAGGCGCTTGAGCGTGTTGTCGTGACCGATGAACGCTTGCACGAAATCGTCGGCCGGACGCGCCAGCAATGCGTCGGGATGGTCGAACTGCACCAGCCTGCCGCCGCGGAACACGGCCACGCGGTCGCCCAGCTTGATGGCCTCGTCGATATCGTGCGAGACCATGATCACGGTCTTGCCGAGCTGGCGCTGCATCTGGAAGAACTCGTTCTGGATGCTCTCGCGGTTGATCGGGTCCACCGCGCCGAACGGCTCGTCCATCAGCAGCACGGGCGCATCCGCCGCCAGCGCGCGGATCACGCCGATGCGCTGCTGCTGCCCGCCCGAGAGTTCGCGCGGATATCGTGTGAGCATCTTGCCGGGGTCGAGCTGCACCATCGACATCAGCTCGCGTGCGCGCTCGCGGCTGCGCTTCTTGTCCCAGCCCAGCAGCCGCGGCACCACCATGATGTTCTCCTCGATGGTCATGTTGGGGAACAGGCCGATCTGCTGGATCACGTAGCCGATCTTGCGGCGCAGCGTGACTTCGTCCACGCGGGTGGTGTCCTCGCCGTCGATCAGGACCCGGCCGGAGCTGGGCTGGATCAGGCGGTTGATCATCTTGAGCGTGGTGGTCTTGCCGCAGCCCGAGGGGCCTAGGAAGACGCAGATCTCGCCCTTGGGCACAGTGAGCGAAACGGCATCGACGGCGCGCACTTCGGCGCCGTCTTTTTGCCTGAAGGTCTTGGTGAGTTGGTCGAGTTCAATCATGTTCAGCGAATTCCTTTCGGTGTCAGCGCCCGCTGCAACCACTGCAGGCAGGCATCGGCCACGATGGCGAGCACGCTGACCAGCACCGCGCCGATCGCCAGCTTGCTCATGTTGCTCTGGCTGATCGCTTGCAGGATCAGCACCCCGAGGCCACCCGCGCCGATGATGGCGGCAATGGTGGCCACGCCGATATTCATCACCACGGCGGTGCGCACGCCGCCGAGGATGACGGGCACGGCCAGCGGCAGGTCCACCAGCCGCATGCGCTGCCAGGTGGTCATGCCGATGCCGCGTCCGGCTTCCTGGATGCCGTCGTCGACATTGGCGAGCGCCACGCAGGTATTGCGCATGATCGGCAGCAGCGAATACAGGAACACCGCGGTCACCGCCGGCACGTAGCCCAGCGCGTGGCCAAAGCGCGCGAAGATCGGGATCATCAGCCCGAACAGCGCGATCGACGGCAAGGTCAGCACGATGGTGGCCAGCGTCAGCAGCGGCGTGGCGAGAAAGCGAAAGCGCGCGCACAGGATGCCCAGCGGCACGCCGACGACGATCGCCAGGCCCACCGCGGACCCCACCAGCGCCAGGTGCTGGCCGGTGAGCTTGAGCAGCGTCGGCCAGCTGTGTTGGAGGTAAGTCAGCAAGTCCATGCGGCCCTCTTCAGATCAGGCCGTGGCCACGCAGGAATTCCTGCGCCACCTTGTCGACCGGCTGCTGGTCGATATCGACCTTGTAGTTCATCTCGGTCATGGCCGCGTTGTCGAGCCGGGCCGCCAGCGCGTTGAGCAGGCCCGCGAGCTCGGGATGCGCATCCAGCGTTGCCTTGCGCACCACGGGCACCGCGTTATAGGCGGGGAAGAAGTGCTGGTCGTCTTCCAGCAGCACCAGGTCGAAGCCCTTGACGCGGCCATCGGTGGTGTAGACGAGACCCAGCTCGACCTGGTCGTTCTTCAGCGCGGTGTAGACCAGCCCGGGATCGAGTTGGATCACGTCGCGGCGCGAGAACGGCAGCTTGTAGAGCCCCTTGAGCGGCTCCAGCCCGTCGGGACGCGCGGCGAACTCCATATCGACCGCGAACGGATGGGCGGTGCCCTCGCCGGCGGCGCGCATCGTCTCGGCGAAGGCCGACAACGTGGTCACGCCAGCGGCTTCGGCGCGCTTTCTCGGCATCGCCAGCGCATAGGTGTTGTTGATGCCGGAAGCATCGAGCCATATCAGGCCGCGCGCGGCGTCGAGCGTCTTGACGCGCTCGTAGCTCTCGGCGGCGCCAAGCTTTTCCTCGACCTTGTTGAACACGATCAGCGCCGTGCCGGTGTAGTCCCACACCACGTCGAGCTGGCCGCTTTCCATGGCCTGGCGCATCAGCGTGCTGCCCAGGCCGGCGGTGAGCTCAGTGGTGAGGCCTTTGGCCTGCAGGTACTGCGTGGTCATCGACGACAGGATCAGCTGCTCGGTGAAGTTCTTGCCGCCTACGCGAACGGTGTCGGCGTGCGCCGGCAGCGCCATGGCTGCCACTGCGGCAAGCACGGCGACACTCGCCAGCATGCGTGCCTGGCCACGGGCCGCGCGGCCCGCGCGGGCCAGCGCGCTTGTGATGAAATGCATCGGGTTCTCCTTCATGTTCGGTGCGCCCTTGCGCGCCTTAGCGCGCCAGCCCGCGGCGGCGCAGGTAGCAATAACCGGCGGCGGCAAACAGGCCATCGAGAGCGAGTGCCAGCAGCGCGGTGGCCGCGGCGCCCAGCAACAGCAGGGGCTGGTTGTTCAGGTAGATGCCGGGGAAAATCAATTCGCCCAGGCTGTTGGCGCCGATCAGGAAGGACAGCGGCACCGTGCCGACATTGATCACCAGGCTGATGCGCACGCCCGCCAGGATCACCGGCAGCGCGTTGGGCAGCTCGACCCGGAACAGGCGCTGCATGGCGGTCATGCCAAGGCCGCGCGCGGCCTCGGTCAGTGCCGGGGAAACGCCGAGCAAGCCCTCGCAGGTATTGCGCACGATCGGCAGCAGCGAAGCCAGCCACAGCGCCAGGATGGCGGGCCGCTCGCCAATGCCGAGCACGGCCAGGGCCAGCGCCAGCACCGCCAGCGACGGCACGGTGTTGCCGATATTGAAGACCTGCATCAGGCGGTCGGCCCAGCGGCGCATGCACGGACGGCTCAGGCCGATGCCAGCCGGGATGCCGGTGACCAGCGCCAGCGCCATCGACCACGCCACCAGGCGCAGGTGGTCGGCAACGTCGTACCACAGGCGTTCCTGATATTGCAGGATGACATCCACGCCGATCCAGGTGACCAGAGCGGCCAGCGCAGCGAGCGTGAGACATCCCCAGGCCAGCGCCTGTACGGATTGCTTGGACATATTCCCCTCTGTCCGCATGCCAGATGTGGGCACGAGAAACCACATCCGGATTGACGGACGAACAAAGTGGGCTCAGGCGGGTGCAAATGGGGGTCCGCCGGCCCTGACTAGATTGCCTTGCCCGCCATGACCGGCAGATGAGCCGGTGGACGGGCGCCGGGTTTCACGCTGGAGAGCGGGAAACCCAATTGAAAGGACACCGTGCCGGTAAGGGCGGGAGTCCCGGGAGCGGCGCAACCCGCTGCGAGATGCAGGAACGGGAGGCCAGTGGCAGCGCAAATTTGGTGGTTCCGACGCGCCGCCGGATCAATCGGCCGGTGCCACGCTTGGGCAAGCAAGGAGTTGGGGCGGCACTCAAAAACGCCTGCCCGGACCCTGCCAACCCGACTTGATTACGCAGCATCGGATGACAACGAGAGCGCTATTATACCCAACTACAGCGATCTTGTCATCTTTACGCCTTCCCCGCGCTTTCGCGCCACTTTCTGGCCGTATTTATCAGGCTTCGCCCGGCATCCCGGCGCCACTCGCGTTGTTCCAGAATTGAAGCATCACAAGGGATCAGCCGTACCATGGGCAGAACAATCTTTTGCCCGGATGGCCTCTACCGGTTCTGGCCCAAACCCTTAAATTACGAGGGTAGCCTTTGGGGCCGCGCGCCATTGCCGCCATCCCCAGCCAACAGGAGATCGATCATGGAACAACGCACTGCCATCCCTACCGCCCCCACCGTCCCGGCCACCGCCACGGAAACCGTGCAGCGCTCGCGCGCGGTCGACCGCGTGGTGCGCGGCATCGCCACCTCGGACGGCGCCGGCGTCAAGCTCACCCGCGTGCTCACGCAGAACCTGCAGCGCCGCCTGGACCCGTTCCTGATGCTGGACGCGTTTGGCACCGATAGCCGCGACGACTATATCGGCGGTTTCCCCGACCACCCGCACCGCGGCTTCGAGACCATCACCTATATGCTGGCCGGCCGTATGCGCCATCGCGACAGCGCCGGCAACGAGGGCCTGCTGGAAAACGGTGGCGCCCAGTGGATGGTGGCCGGCGCCGGCGTGGTGCACTCGGAGATGCCCGAGCAGGAAGACGGCCGCATGGAAGGATTCCAGCTGTGGCTGAACCTGCCCGCCGCGGACAAGATGACGGCGCCCTGGTACCGCGACCTGCCGGCCGCCGCCGTGCCCACGGTAGCGCTGCCGGGCGGCGCCACGGTGCGCGTGCTGGCGGGCGCCTCGCACGGGGTGGCTGGCGCGGTCACGCGCCCGGTCACGGAGCCGCTCTACCTGGACGTCTCGCTGCCGGCGGGGCAGACCTTCTCGCAAGCGCTGCCGCAAGGGCATAACGCCTTCCTGTACACCTATCGCGGCGAGATCGCGGTCGGCGCGGGCAGCAACGCCGCGGTGCTGGAAGCGCAGCGCATGGGCGTGCTGGACAACGCCGCCGGCGCTGACGGGGTCAATGTCACGGCCACGGCCGATGCGCGCTTCCTGCTGATCGCGGGCAAGCCGCTGGGCGAGCCGATCGCGCAATATGGGCCGTTCGTGATGAACACCCAGGAGGAGATCTACCAGACCCTGGCCGATTTCCGAGAAGGCCGCTTCAACCAGATCGCGGTCAGCCACGGCGCCTGACATGCTGTGAAGCACCCGGGGGCGGCATCGCGCCGCCGCCGTTCCGGTGTAGGCCGAGGCGCTCTGCTCTGGCCGCCAATCCGCCCCTTTTTTCCGTTCCGCCCCCCCCTTCCCGCCAATCGGCCGTGCAGGCCGCCGTCGGCCGCCCGGCCGTCCGCGCCCCCGCCCAAATCGCCCGGCATGCGACTTGCAACCTGCCTGTATCCGTTGTGGGGCCGAGAATACTGGCCTGACCAAGTCGTCCGAACCCCACACACTTATATAATCCACGGTTAATAAACGGCATCACCGCCCAGTGATGGTTGCTGCAATGCGTAACGGCGATCCTGCCCCACGCACTGCCGCAGGTGCTGCCCGATACATAACGAACATTGATCCACGTTGCTGCCATAACAACTCGAGCCGCCTCAGTGACCTTAAGCACAACCCCAAGGCTGGCGCTTGCCCATATCAGCAAGCGCTACCCCGGCGTGACCGCCAACGACGACGTGTCCCTCGTCGTCGCCCCCGGCGAAATCCACGCCGTGCTCGGCGAGAACGGCGCCGGCAAGTCCACCCTGATGAAAATCATCTTCGGCGCGGTCAAGCCGGACGCCGGCGACATGCACTTCAACGGTGCACGCGCCGCGATCCACAATCCGCACGACGCACGAAACCTGGGCATCGCGATGGTGTTCCAGCACTTTTCGCTGTTCGATACGCTGACAGTGACCGAGAACATCGCCCTTGGCCTGCCCCGGAGCAGCAAAACGGCCGCCGGCAGCCCGCATGCGGGCACCAATATGAAGCAGCTGGCCGACCAGATCCGCGAGACCGCCCAGCGCTATGGCCTGCCGCTGGAGCCGAACCGCCATGTGCACACCTTGTCGGTCGGCGAGCGCCAGCGCGTGGAAATCGTGCGGGCGCTGCTGGCCAAGCCGCAACTGCTGATCCTGGACGAGCCAACTTCCGTGCTGACGCCGCAAGCGGTGCAGACCCTCTTCATCACGCTGCGCCAGCTCGCGGCGGAAGGTACCAGCATCCTCTACATCAGCCACAAGCTCGACGAGATCCGCGAGCTTTGCCATAGCGCCACGGTGATGCGCATGGGTCGTGTCACCGGCGTGTGCGATCCGCGCCAGGAAAGCGCGGCCTCGCTGTCGCGCCTGATGATCGGCGGCGAGCCGCCGCGCGAGGCGCGCGTGCAGACCGAGCCCGGCGCCTGCCGGCTGGCGGTGCGCGGACTCTCGCTGCCGCGCTCGCATGCGTTCGCGACGGAACTTGCCGGCATCTCGCTGGACCTGCGCGCCGGCGAGATCGTTGGCATCGCCGGCGTGTCCGGCAACGGCCAGCAGGAATTGCTGGCGGCGCTGTCGGGAGAGGATGTGCGCGCCGCGCGCGATGCCATCACGCTGGACAACAAACCGGTGGGCAAGCTGGACGCGCGCCAGCGGCGCCGTGCCGGGCTAGCCTTCGTGCCCGAGGAACGCCTCGGCCGTGGCGCCGTGCCGGGCATGAGCCTGGCCGCAAATATCCTGCTTTCGCACCAGTCCGCACCCTATGTGCGGCGCGGCATGATTTCGCCCAAGGCCGCCGCCGGCCTCGCGCAAGCCGTGATCGGGCGCTTCCGCGTGAAGGCCAGCGGGCCGCACGCGCTGGCCAAGAGCCTGTCGGGCGGCAACCTGCAGAAATTCATCGTCGGCCGCGAGATCGAAAGCGGCCCGAAGGTACTGATTGTGGCCCAGCCGACCTGGGGCGTGGATGTGGGCGCCGCGGCGCAGATCCACAACGAGCTGCTGGCGCTCAAGGCCACCGGCTGCGCCTTGCTGGTGGTGTCGGAAGAACTGGACGAACTGTTCGCCATCTGCGATCGCCTGCACGTGATCGCCAAGGGCCGGTTGTCGCCGTCGATTCCAACCCAGGACGCCACGCGAGAGCAGGTGGGCCTGTGGATGAGCGGTCTTTGGGAAGGTGGGCCAGGCGGCCGGCGCGAACAAGAGGAGGCCGTGCACCATGGCTGATTTCCTCCTTCGCTCACCGCTGTCGCTGGCACCGCGCGGGCTGCCCTCGCGCCGCATGGCCTATGCCTCGCCCTTCATCGCGCTGGCCTTGACGCTGGCCTTCGGCGCGCTGCTGTTCCTGCTGCTCGGCAAGGATCCGGTAGCCGCGCTCAAGGTGTTCCTGGTCGACCCGCTCAAGGACCGCCGCGCCATCGGCGAGGTGCTGCTCAAGACCGTGCCGCTGGTACTGTGCGCGCTTGGGCTTTCAGTGTGCTATCGCGCCAATATCTGGAACATCGGCGCGGATGGCCAGCTCATCGTCGGCGGCATCTTCGCCGGCGCCACCGTGTTGCACTTCGATGTGCCGGGCAATGGCGTGAACGGCACCGTGGTGCTGGTGCTGGCCTCGCTGGCCGGCGTGGTCGGCGGCATGTTCTGGGCGTCGCTCACCGCCGCGCTCAAGGACAAGTTCAACGCCAACGAGATCCTGGTGTCGCTGATGCTGACCTATATCGCGCAGCAGTTGATGCTGTACGTGGTCAACGGGCCGCTGAAGGATCCCAACGGCATGAACTTCCCGCAGTCCAAGGTGTTCTCCTCCGAGTTCCTGCTGCCTAACCTGATGTCGGGCTCGCGCCTGCACGCGGGCTTTGTGGTGATGCTGGTGCTGGTGGTGCTGATGACCGTCTTCATCTTCCGCAGCTTCGCGGGCTACCGCCTGCAGGTGGGCGGCACCGCCCCGGCGGCGGCGCGCTATGCCGGCTTCTCGGCGCGCCGTTCGCTGTGGAGCGCGCTGATGATCTCCGGCGGCACCGCCGGCCTGGCGGGCGCGTTCGAAGTCACGGGCCCGATCGGCCAGTTGCTGCCCTCGATCTCACCCGGCTACGGCTTCACCGCGATCATCGTGGCCTTCGTGGGCCGCCTGCATCCGGTGGGCACCGTGTTCGGCGGCATCGTCATGTCGCTGTTCT
Source organism: Cupriavidus sp. GW822-FHT03E04 (assembly GCF_058801495.1). NCBI lineage: Bacteria > Pseudomonadati > Pseudomonadota > Betaproteobacteria > Burkholderiales > Burkholderiaceae > Cupriavidus > Cupriavidus sp. GW822-FHT03E04. The sequence continues at coordinate 119,622 of NZ_JBXANI010000012.1, read as the reverse complement.
ATATCGGCGGCGAAATGGCTCAGTCGCGCCTGGGCCTGCCTTCGGCGCTGGGCTCGGTGTTCCAGGGCATGCTGCTGTTCTTCCTGCTGGCCAGCGATACGCTGATCGACAACCGCCTGCGCTGGCGCGCCAAGGCCGCCTGAGCGGAACCCCCAAGACATGGAACAACTCGCCCCTCTTATCGCCACCGCGATCAACGCCGGCACGCCGTTGCTGCTGGCGGCGCTTGGCTTGCTCATCAACGAACGCGCTGGCGTGCTCAACCTGGGCGCCGAAGGCATGATGCTGGTCGCCGCCGCGTTCGGCTTCATGGTCGGCTACCAGACCCAGTCGCCGCTGATCGGCTTTGCCGCCGGCGCGCTGGCTGGCATGCTGATGGCCACGCTTTTCTCGTGGCTGGCGCTGGTGCTGGCCACCAACCAGGTCGCCACCGGCCTCGCGCTGTCGATCTTCGGCACCGGGCTGTCGGCATTCATGGGTCAGCGCTTCGTCGGCTTCGCCATGCCGTCGCAGGCCAAGTCGATTCCCTTCCTGGCCGATATTCCCTTCTTCGGGCCGGCCTTCTTCCAGCAGCACTGGATGGTGTATTTCAGCCTGTTACTGTGCTGCGCCATCATGTGGTTCCTGTTTCGCACGCGCGCAGGGCTGACGCTGCGCGCGATCGGCGAATCGCCGGAATCCGCGCATGCGCTGGGCTATCCGGTGCGCCTGATCCGCTTTGGCGCGCTGCTGTTCGGCGGCGCCTGCTGCGGGCTGGCCGGTGCCTACCTGTCGTTGGTGTACACGCCGATGTGGGTGGAAAACCTGGTGGCCGGCCGTGGCTGGATCGCGCTGGCGCTGACCACCTTCGCCACCTGGCGCCCGGGCCGCGTCTGGGCCGGAGCCTGGCTGTTTGGCGGCGTCACCATCCTGCAGTTCTACCTGCAGGGCATTGGCGTATCGGTGCCGTCGCAGATCCTGTCGATGCTGCCCTATGCCGCGACCATCGTCGTGCTGGCGCTGATCTCGCGCAACCCGGCGTGGATCCGCCTGAACATGCCGGCCTCGCTGGGCAAGCCGTTCCGCCCGGGTGCCGCCTGACCGATCCCGCCGCCGCGCCTCTCCCGGCGCTGCGCCGTGTTTTCCGTTTTTGTTTCGCTTTTATAAAGTCCGTCAGAGACTTCAGGCTTCAATCCCTCGTTGTTCAGAGCCACAGTTGCAACCTTAATCAAAACATCGGTACTCAGTACCCCGGTCATTACAAGGAGAAATCATGATCGTCACGCGCAGGAAAACCCTTGCCGCACTGGCTGCCACCGCCGTGCTGGCTCTCGCGGGCTGCGGCAAGAAAGAAGCCGAAAAGCCGGCGGAAAGCGCGGCTCCGGCCTCCGCTCCCGCTGCCGAGCAAAAGGCCGAGCCGCTCAAGGTCGCCTTCGTCTACATCGGCCCGGTCGGCGATGCCGGCTGGACCTACGCCCATGACGCCGGGCGCAAGGCCATGGAAGAAAAATACGGCGACAAGGTGAAGACGTCCTTCGTCGAGAACGTGCCCGAATCCGCCGCCGATGCAGAACGCGTGTTCCGCGATCTCGCCGCGCAAGGCAACAAGGTCATCTTCGGCACCAGCTTCGGTTACATGGAATCGATGCTCAAGGTCGCCAAGGAATTCCCGGACGTGAAGTTCGAGCACGCCACCGGTTTCAAGACCGCCGACAACCTGGCCCAGTACGACGTGCGCACCTATGAAGGCGCTTACCTGGCTGGTGTGGTCGCCGGCAAGATGAGCAAGACCGGCAAGATGGGCGTGGTGGCATCGGTGCCCATCCCCGAGGTGATCCGCAACATCGACTCGTTCACCATCGGCGCGCGCAGCGTCAACCCCAAGGCCACCGTCAAGGTGGTGTGGGTGAACAAGTGGTTCGATCCGGGCAAGGAGCGCGAAGCCGCGACCACGCTGATCGGCCAGGGCGTGGACATGCTGATGCAGAACACCGACTCCGCCGCCGTGGTGCAGACCGCGCAGGAAAAGGGCGTGTACGCATTCGGCTGGGACAGCGACATGAGCAAGTTCGGCGAGAAGGCCCACCTGGCCGCCTCGGTGATCTCGTGGGGCGTGTACTACAACAAGGTGGTCGGCGACGTGCTGGCTAACCAGTGGAAGAACGGCACCACGTGGTGGGGCGTCAAGGAAGGCATGATCGACCTGAAGGGCTTCAACGCCGTGGTGCCGGATGACGTCAAGGCACTGGTGGAAGAGCGCAAGAAGGGCATCGCCGACGGCTCGGCTCCGATCTGGAAGGGTCCGCTCAAGGACAACACCGGCAAGGAACAACTGGCCAAGGACCAGGCAGCCGACGACGGCTTCCTGCACGGCATCAAGTTCTATGTCGAAGGCGTGGAAGGCAAGATCCCGGGCTGATCGCCAGCGCCGGTTTAGCGGTTGCCGGCAGCCTGCGCTCGCAGCGCTGCCGGCACGGTGGCGTGGCGCTTCCCGCGCCCCGCCACCTGCCCTGCACGTCCTTCACTGGATGTCCGTCACTGGATGTCCTTCGGCTCACCCCTCCCCCACCTGAACGCCCCGCGGAACTTGAAGCGCCGAAGATTGGCCCAAGCTATCTGCGAGTGGCGCAATCGGCCACGCCGCTTGGCGTTTGTGAAAAGTGAAGGAGGCCTCTCATGTGGAAACGATTTTCGGCACTGTGGACCCTGGTGCGGCGCGACGGCCGCCTGCTGTGGTACGCGCTGCGCCATCCCGACGCCCCGCGCTGGTTGAAGCCGGCCGCGTTAGGCCTGGTGCTGTACGCCATTTCGCCCATTGACCTGATTCCCGACTTCATCCCCGGCCTGGGCCTGATGGACGACGTGGTGCTGATCCCGCTGGCGGTGCACTTCATCCTCAGGCGCCTGCCCGCGCACGTGCTGCGGCAGGCCGAGGCGCGCGCCGGCGCCCAGACAGTGCGAGCCCGCTAGCAGGCCAGGCGGCTCGCACCAGGCTTGCGCTTCAGGGCAGCAGGACGGTCGTGCCAGTGGTCTTGCGGCCTTCCAGATCGCGATGCGCCTGCGCCACATCCGCCAGCGCGTAGCGTTGGCGGACTTCAATCTTCACACGGCCGCTGGTCACCATCTCGAATAGCTCGGCCGCCATCGGCTCCAGCAATTCGCGATGGACCACATAGGTCATCAGCGTTGGCCGCGTGATGCGCAGCGAGCCCTTGTTGCCCAGCACGGACAGATCGAACGGCGGCACCGGGCCGGATGCATTGCCGAACACCACCATGGTGCCGCGCGGTTTCAGGCAATCCAGCGAGCCGTTGAAAGTGTCCTTGCCGACCGAGTCGTAGACCGCGGCGACGCCCTTGCCGCCGGTGATTTCCTTGACCTTGTCGACGAAGGATTCACGCGTGTAGACGATGGTGTGATCGCACCCATGCGCGCGCGCCAGCGCGGCTTTTTCATCGCTGCCGGCGGTGCCGATCACGGTGGCGCCCAGCGCCTTGAGCCACTGGCTGGCAATCAGGCCAACACCACCCGCGGCGGCGTGCAGCAGCACGGTATCTCCTGCCTGCACGCGGTAGCTGTCGCGCAGCAGGTACTGCGTGGTCAGGCCCTGCAGCATCATCGCCGCGCCCTGCTCGAACGAGATGGCGTCCGGCAGGCGCACCACGATATCGGCCGGCATGACCCGCACCTGCGCATAGGCGCCCGTGGGACGGCCGGCATAAGCAACACGGTCGCCCACGTTCAGGTGCCCCACGCCGGCGCCAACCGCCTCCACCACGCCGGCGCCTTCCATGCCGAGGCCACCCGGCAGCGGCTGCTTGTACAGCCCGGTGCGGAAATACACGTCGATGTAGTTGAGGCCGACCGCCTCGTGCCGCACGCGCACCTCGCCGGGGCCGGGATCCCCCACCTCGACGTCAACCCACTGCATCACCTCCGGGCCGCCGGTCTCGAAAATGCGGATGGCTTTGCTCATGTCTCTCTCCTTGTCCTGTTGATGCGTGTTGGTACGGTGGGTATGTGTGGGGGCGGCAATGCCTCGGGCCGAAGCCGCTTACTCCGGATACAGGCGCCGCAGCTCCGCGATCAGCAGATCCGCGGTGGCCACATTGGTGGCACAGGGCACGTTGTGCACGTCGCAGGCGCGCACCAGGGCATTGATATCGGGCTCGTGCGGCTGCGGCGTCATGGGGTCGCGCAGGAAAATCACCACGCCCACGCGGCCTTCGGCCAGTTGCGCGCCAATCTGCAGGTCGCCGCCCCAGGGGCCGGAGAGCATGCGCGTCACCGTCAGCCCGATTTCGTCGCTCAGGCGGCCACCCGTGGTACCGGTGGCGAGCAGTTCGCAACGTGACAGGAAATCGCGATGGCGGCCAGCAAAAGCCACGATGTCATCTTTCTTGTGGTCGTGCGCAATCAGCGCAATACGAGGGGGAGTCATCGGCATCATCCTGGCCAATCAGGGAAAAACCGGGCCGGCATGGCCCGGCCGGAAAACGCCCGCGGCGCCGGCACGGCCGCCAGGCCGCGCGCGCGTCGCGGGTTGGGTGCGGCAGCGGCTTAGAACGTGCCGGGGTAAGCGCCGCCGTCGAGGAGCACGTTCTGCCCGGTCATGTAAGCGGCGTGGCGGCTGCACAGGAAGGCGCAGGTGGCGCCGAACTCGGCCGGCTCGCCAAAGCGGCGGCTCGGGTTCTGCGCGGCGCGGCGCTTCGAGACTTCCTCGATCGACAGGCCAGCCTGCCTGGCGCCGCCTTCCATGGTCTTGTAGAGGCGATCCGTATTGAACGGGCCGGGCAGCAGGTTGTTCACCGTCACGCCGTGCTGCGCCACTTCGCGCGCCAGGCCGGCGACAAAGCCGGTCAGGCCCGAGCGCGCGCCGTTGGACAGGCCGAGCACATCGATCGGCGCCTTCACGGCGCCGCTGGTGATGTTGACGATGCGGCCCCATTTGCGCGCGATCATGCCGTCCACCGTGGCCTTGATCAGCTCGATCGGGGTCAGCATGTTGGCGTCGATCGCTGCCAGCCAGGCATCGCGGTCCCAGTCGCGGAAATTGCCCGGAGGCGGGCCGCCGGCATTGTTGACCAGGATGTCCAGGTCGCCCAGCTTGGCGACGGCTTCCAGCGCCAGCTTTCGCCCCGCCGGGGTCGTGATGTCGGTGGCGACCGCCATCACGCGCCGGCCGTGGCGCGCGCGCAGGTCCGCCGCGGCTTTTTCCAGCGCCTCGGCGCCGCGCGCCACGATCACCACATCCACGCCTTCGGCAGCCAGCGCGTCGGCGCAGGCAAAACCGAGGCCCTTGCTGGCGCCACACACCAGCGCATGCTTGCCGCGCAATCCTAGATCCATCTCATCGACTCCTTGTGTCATCGAGGCGGCCACCCGCCTGCTTGTTATCCAGCGTATCCATCGCCTTGCCGCCGCGACGAGCAGCCTGGGCCTTGCCCGCGGCCCCGCTCTTGACCACCTTGCGCGCCGACAGCAAATATATCCCGCCCATCACCAGCGCGCTGCCGGCGAGCTGCACGCCGGTGATCGGCTCGCCCAGCAGCCAGAAGCCCAGGAACAGGGTGGATACCGGTCCGAGCATACCCGCCTGCGAAGCCATCGGCGCGCCGATGCGCGCCACCGCCACCATCGTCAGCGACACCGGCAGCACCGTGCAAAACACAGAATTGACTAGCGAAAGCCACATCACGGGGGCTGGCTGCAGCAGCTCCGACAGCGGGCGGCGCAGCACCAGATATTGCACCACGCAGCACGCGGTGGAAACGCACATCGCATAGGCCACCAGCCGCAACGAACCGATGCGCTGCACCAATTCGCCTGACGCGATCAGGTAGATGCCGTAGGTCAGTGCGCTGCCGAGCACCAGCGCGGCACCGAGCCACACCTGGCCGCCGCTCACGTCGAGATCATGCGCGAAAACCAGCACGATGCCTATATAGGCCAGCGCCAGGGACAGCCACTGCCGCAAGCTGATGCGCCGCTTGAACAGCACGGCGCTGGCCAGCAGCACGAAGGACGGCGTGAGGAACAGGATCAGCCGCTCGAGCCCGGCCGTGATGTATTGCAGGCCGAGAAAGTCGAGGAAGCTGGACAGGTAGTAGCCGATGATGCCGAGGAACACGATGCGGCCGCGATCAGCCCAGGACAGCGCCGGCAGGCGCCGCGACTGCCACCAGCCGATCGCCATGAACAGCGGCACGGCAAACAGCATGCGCAGGCTGATGACCATGACCGCATCGACCTGGTAGCGGTACATCAGCTTGGCGACGATCGCCTTGCCGGAAAAAAGGATGGCGCCGACGGCAGCCACGGCCAGGCCGGCGCGCTGCGCTGCCGGCTCGGCGGCAGGCACGGTGCGGGAAAGTTGGGATGCAGACAAGGGAGAAGCCAGATAGTGGGGCCGCGCGCCGCTGGACGCGGGCGGCCCGCCAGGGACGCGAGCCATTGTATTCGAAAAGAGGCAACTGCATCCGAGGCACATTGTGCTGCGCACAGGTGTTGGGCGGCGTACCCCAACCCGCGTGGCCAAACCCATGCAGTGCCAATGGCGGCGGTGCCTGCTTCCCGTGCCTCGGCTTTCGCTATGTGGGACGGCGCACCTTCACGCCGTAGCCGCCCGGCTAAGCTCTGCCAAGGAGAGTCCCGCGCTGCGTGCCGCCTTGTGCCAACCGCAGCCCTGGCGAGCCGGAACCGGGAGACTGGTCGTGGATGGCACGGACCGAAGCAAGCAATACGATGTGCTGGACCTGATCCGGGCGCTGGCCGCGGGCCTGGTCTGCCTTGGCCATGTCCGCGCGCTGGTCATCGTCGACTATGCGGCGAGCGGGCCGCATGGCGGCGCGGCCGGCGTGGCGCTGCAGTTGTTCTATGCGCTGTGCAGCGTCGGCCACGAATGCGTAATCGTGTTCTTCCTGCTCTCGGGCTACCTGGTAGGCGGCACCGTGCGCCGCAAGATGACGCGTGGCGACTGGTCCTGGCGCAGTTATCTGGCCGACCGCATGACGCGGCTATGGATCGTACTGCTGCCCGCGCTGCTGCTCGGTCTGTTCTGGGACAGTGCCGGGATCCACTTGGCGTGGGGGCCGTTCTACCAGGGCACCGAGGGCAACGCGGCCCAGCAGATCGATATCTCGCATAACCTCGGCGTCGCGGGATTGGTTTGCAACGCGGCGTTCCTGCAAACCCTTGCCTGCGATACCTATGGCTCCAACGGGCCGTTGTGGAGCCTGGCCAACGAATTCTGGTACTACCTCTGGTTCCCTGCGCTATACGGTGCCTGGCACCTGCGCCGCACGCCGCAGGCGTTGCTGTGCGTATTGGCGGTGCTGGTCACGATGGGCCTGTTCCACGGCCTGGTCGAAGGCTTCCTCTTCTGGCTGCTGGGCGTGCTGGCGCAAGCCCTGGAAGCGCGGCTGGCGCAGATCGCAGCGATCGCGCGGCGCAAGTGGCTCGTGCTGCCGGCGCTGCTGGTGTTCCTGGCCGCCATTGCGCTGACCAAGCACAAGCCGTACGCCGATGCCGCTGTCGCGCTGGGCTTCTTCGTGCTGTTGCTGGCCGTGCTGTCGACCCGCATCCGCATCGGCCACGCCGGCTTGTCGCGCCTGGCTACGTTGGCGTCCGGGTTTTCGTACTCGCTCTACCTGACGCATTTCCCGCTGACCCTGTTCATCGCCGCGACCCTGGTCAAGGTCCGCCTGCCTGTCAGCGCCGGCAGCCTGGGCCTGGCCGCGCTGATCCTGCTGGGCTGCTATGCCTACGCCTTTGCCGTCTACTGGGTGTTCGAACGCAATACCCAGCGGGTGCGCGGCCTGCTCGGGCACCCGGCGCTGCCAGCGGCGCAGCGCGGGCAGAATATCTAGCCGCCATGCCGTTGCCTGGCTGGCTAGCCAGCCTGCCTGGCTGGCAACCCTGGCAGCCAGCCTGAAACTGCCGTAAGCTCGCCGGTCGGCGCGTCAAACGCGCGCCGCATAAGAAAAACCAGGAGCATTCATGACGGCAGCACCCCTCGCTATTCTTTCCTCGCGCATTCCCGTTCCAGTCAAAAAGCAGACCGCCGCCCGCCCGCTGCTGATCGCCGCCGCGGTTGCCATGCTCGCAAGCGGCTGGCTGCCCTCGGCCGCCAGCGCAGCCGATTACCCCGTCAAGCCAATCCGCTTCATCGTGCCTTACGCTGCTGGCGGCACCACTGACCTCGTGGCGCGCACGGTCGGCCAGAAGGTGGCGGAGAAACTCGGCCAGCCCGTGGTCGTGGAGAACCGCCCCGGCGCTGGCGGCAATATCGGCATGGAGGCGGTCGCCAAGGCCGCGCCTGACGGCTACACCATCGGCTTCGGCGCCATCTCGACCAATGCGTTGAACCCGCATATCTACAAGCACGTGCCGTTCGACCCGCGCAAGGATTTCACCGCGGTCAGCCTGCTTGGCACCTCGACCATTGTGCTGGAAGTCAGCAACAGCCTGCCGGTAAAGAATGTGGCCGAGCTGGTCAGCTACGCCAAGGCCCATCCCGGCCTGACCTACGCCACCGCGGGCACCGGCACGTCCATGCACCTGGCGGGCGCGATGTTCGCGCAGATGACGCAAACGGGCCTGACCCATGTGCCATACAAGGGCAGCAGCCCGGCCATCAACGACATGCTGGGCGGCCACGTGCAGGTGATGTTCGACAACCTGCCCGCCTCGCTGCCGCACATCCAGGGCGGCAAGCTGCGCGCGCTGGCGGTGGCCGGCAAGAGCCGCTCGCCAGCGCTGCCGAACGTGCCGACGCTGGCCGAGGCCGGCCTGGCGGGCTACGCCGTCGAGCCGTGGTTCGGCGTGTACGGCCCGGCCGGGCTACCCGCGCCGGTGGTGCAGGCACTCAATGCCGCCTTCATCGCGGCGCTGGGCAATGCGGACGTGAAGGACAAACTCGGGCAGGCAGGCTTCAACCCCAAGGGCTCGAGCGCGGCTGACCTGCAGTCGCTGACGCTGTCCGAGTACGAGAAATTCGGCAAGGTCGCCAAGAGCGCCAGCATCTCGGTGGATTGAGCGCAGGCGGGGCTGCGCGCTTGCGGCGGGAGGATCGCCGGGGGCGCGCAGCCCCGCATCCATTACAATCCGGCTGCAACGGGCCCTCGCGCCCACTCCTGCCGACTACCCGCCATGAAGCAAGATCCGCGTTTCCCCAAGCTGTACATCCTCGATCACCCGCTGATCCAGCACAAGCTCTCCCATATGCGCGACAAGGACACCTCCACGCGCACGTTCCGCGAGCTGCTGCGGGAAATCACGCTGCTGATGGGCTATGAAATCACGCGCGACCTGCCGCTGACCACGCGCCGCATCGAGACGCCCTTGGTGGAGCTGGACGCGCCGGTGATCGCCGGCAAGAAACTCACCATCGTGCCGGTGCTGCGCGCCGGCGTGGGCATGAGCGACGGCCTGGTCGAGCTGATTCCCTCGGCCCGCATCGGCCATATCGGCGTCTACCGCGACGACCAGCACCGCCCGGTGGAATACCTGGTGCGCCTGCCCGACGTGGAAGACCGCAGCTTTATCCTGTGCGACCCGATGGTCGCCACCGGCTACTCCGCCGCGCATGCGGTGGATGTGCTCAAGCGCCGCGGCGTCAAGGATGATGCGATTACGTTCGTGGCGCTGGTGGCAGCGCCGGAAGGCGTCGAAGTATTCCAGAAGGCACATCCCGGCGTGAAACTGTTCGTCGCCTCGCTGGACAGCCACCTGGACGAGCACGCGTACATCATCCCCGGTCTCGGCGACGCGGGCGACCGGCTGTTCGGCACCAAGAACTGAGTTTTCCTGGCAAGCCGGGCACTGTCTGCGCCCGGCTTGACCGGCCTCAATCCCGCCGGCCGCGGCGCTCCCTAGACTATCGGCAGCGGCACACCGTCCGGTGTGCCTCGCCTGACCTGGGAGACCCACATGGCAGCCTTGAAGATCCTGTTTTCGACCCCCACCGGGCTGATGAGCCTGGCCGTCATCGCCTTCATCATCGGCATGGGCTGGTTCTTCACCCGGCTGTTCCTGCGCAAGATGCGGGAAGACGAGGCAGCGGCGCAACGCCGCTAAGACGCAAGTCCCGCCCGCTGGCGTTATCGCCGACGGACCGGCTGGCCGATACCACGCCATGGCTATGCGCCGCGCCCGCCGATCTCGCCGGGCGTGGCACACCGGAGCGGCCGACGGCCGGCGCCTCCTACTTCTTCTTGCCCGAGCCCAGCAAGCTGCCCAGCACGCCGCGAATCAGCTCGCGCCCGACCTGCGAGCCCACCGTGCGCGCGGCCGACTTGGCCATCGACTCCAGGATGGAATCGCCGCGCCCGGTCTTGCCCGTGCCCTTGGTCAGCCCGCCGAAGATCTCGCCCGCCTGGTCCAGCCAGCCGCCGCCCTGCGCGGGCGGCGCTTCGGGCTGGCCAGCCGTAGGCGCGGGCGCGGGTGCGCCGCCGCCAGCGGCGGGGGCAGACCCAGGCGCGGCGGCGCGGCCCTTGAGCTTCTCGTAGGCCGACTCGCGATCGATGGTCTGCTCATAGGTGCCGGCCACCAGCGAGTTCGCCAGCAATTGCTTGCGCTCGTCGTCGGTGATCGGGCCGATCCGGCTGCCGGGCGCCAGCACCCAGGCGCGTTCCGTGATGCCGGGGATGCCCTTGGCGTCCAACAACGACACCAGCGCTTCGCCCACACCGAGCTCCCCGATGGCCTTTTCCAGGTCCAGCCCCGGCTTGGCCCGCATGGTGGTGGCCGCCACCTTGACGGCCTTCTGGTCACGCGGCGTGAAGGCGCGCAGCGCGTGCTGCACGCGGTTGCCGAGCTGGCCCAGCACGGTATCGGGGATGTCGACAGGATTCTGCGTAACGAAATACACGCCAACGCCCTTGGAGCGGATCAGCCGCACCACCTGCTCGATCTTGTCGAGCAGGGCCTTGGGCGCGTCGTTGAACAGCAGGTGCGCCTCGTCGAAAAAGAACACCAGCTTGGGCTTGTCAAGATCGCCCGCCTCGGGCAGTTTCTCGAACAGCTCCGACAACAGCCAAAGCAGGAAAGTGGCGTAGAGCTTGGGCGAATTCAGCAGCTTGTCGGCGGCCAGGATATTCACCACGCCCTGCCCGTTCTCGGTCTGGATGAAGTCGTCCAGGTTGAGCATGGGTTCGCCGAAGAACACGTCTGCGCCTTGTGACTCCAGCGCCATCAGCCCGCGCTGGATGGCCCCGATCGAGGCCGCGGAGATATTGCCGTATTCGGTGGTGAACTGGCCCGCGTTGTCGCCCACGTACTGCAGCATGGCGCGCAGGTCCTTGGCGTCGAGCAGCAGCAGCCCGTTGGCGTCGGCGATGCGGAAAACCAGGTTGAGCACGCCCTGCTGGGTGTCGTTGAGTTCCAGCATGCGCGACAGCAGCAGCGGCCCCATATGGGAGACCGTGGCGCGCACGGGATGGCCCTTTTGCCCGAACACATCCCACAGGGTGGTGGGGCAGGCGCCCCACACCGGCTCGGGCAGGCCGAGCTCGGCCAGCCGGGCCTTGAGCTTGTCGGAGAGCTTGCCCGGCTGGGAAATGCCGGTCAGATCACCTTTGACGTCGGCCATGAAGACCGGCACGCCCAGCCGGGAGAAACCCTGGGCCAGGCTTTGCAGGGTCACGGTTTTGCCGGTGCCGGTGGCGCCGGTGATCAGGCCGTGCCGGTTGCCCATCTCGGGCAGCAGGGCAAGTTCCAGCTCGGCGTTCTTGGCGATGATGATGGGTTCGGCCATGGTCTCTCTGGTTGGCAAGCCGCGCGGCGCTTTCGCCGCGACCGTCCCCGCCCTTCCCGGCGGCTCCCGTGATCGGGAGGCCAGCGGCGGCGGGGCCGCGTGATAAAATGCTGGGCTGATTATGCCAGCCCCCAAGGCCGGCTCACAGACACATAAACCACCCGGCGCGCCGCCAGCGAGCACCCGTTGCCCGCCCGGCACAGCCGGCGCGCAAAGCCAAGGCGCGCGCGTCAAACATTTTCCGCTTCGGAGAGAATCATGGCCGGTCACTCAAAATGGGCCAATATCAAACACAAGAAGGCCGCGGCTGACTCCAAGCGCGGCAAGGTCTGGACCCGCCTGATCAAGGAAATCACCGTCGCCGCGAAGCTCGGCGGCGCTGACCCCGACTCCAACCCGCGCCTGCGCCTGTCCATGGACAAGGCAATGGATGCGAACATGCCCAAGGACAACATCCAGCGCGCCATCCAGCGCGGCGTGGGTGGCCTGGAAGGCGTCAACTACGAAGAGATCCGCTACGAGGGCTACGGCCTTGCCGGCGCGGCGATCATCGTCGACTGCCTGACCGACAACCGTACCCGTACCGTCGCCGAAGTGCGCCATGCCTTCTCCAAGAACGGCGGCAACATGGGTGCGGAAGGCTCCGTGGCGTTCATGTTCACCCATTGCGGCCAGTTCCTGTTCGCCCCCGGCACGCCCGAGGACAAGCTGATGGAAGCCGCGCTGGAAGCCGGCGCCGACGACGTGGTCACCAACGACGACGGCTCGATCGAAGTGCTGTGCCCGCCCAATGATTTCGGCACGGTCAAGGCCGCGCTGGAAGCCGCGGGCTTCAAGGCCGAGATGGCCGACGTCACGATGAAGCCGCAGAACGAAGTCAGCTTCGTCGGCGACGACGCCATCAAGATGCAAAAACTGCTCGACGCCCTGGAAAACCTGGACGACGTGCAGGAAGTCTTCACCAACGCGGTGATCGAGGAGTAAGGCGCGGATCGGGTAAGACCTCGCCTCACGGCGGCAGCGCGGTTCGATGAGCCATGGCTGCCGCTTTTCGCATTTCGCATGCGTCATTTTTTCTGGCAGTAGATCATGAAAGTATTGGTTGTCGGCTCGGGTGGTCGTGAACACGCGATGGCCTGGAAATTGGCCCAGTCGCCCAAGGTGCAGGTGGTGTACGTGGCGCCGGGCAATGGCGGCACCGCGCTCGACAAGCGGCTGCAGAACGTTCCCCTGACCGATCCGGAAGTGCTCGCCGCCTTCGCCGAGCGCGAAGGCGTGAGCTTCACGGTGGTCGGCCCCGAGGCGCCGCTGGCGGCCGGCATCGTCGATATCTTCCGTGCCAAGGGCCTGCGCATCTTCGGCCCGACGCAGGCGGCAGCCCAGCTGGAATCCTCCAAGGATTTCGCCAAGGCCTTCATGCAGCGCCACGGCATCCCGACCGCCGCCTACCAGACCTTCAACGACGCCGCCGCCGCGCACGCGTATATCGATGCGCAAGGCGCGCCGATCGTGATCAAGGCCGACGGCCTGGCCGCCGGCAAGGGCGTGGTGGTTGCCGCCACGCTGGAAGAAGCGCACGCCGCGGTCGACATGATGCTGGCCGACAACCGCCTCGGCGACGCCGGCGCACGCGTGGTGATCGAGGAATTCCTTGAGGGCGAGGAAGCCAGCTTCATCGTGCTGGTAGACGGCAAGAACGTCCTGGCACTCGCCACCAGCCAGGACCACAAGCGCCTGCTCGATCACGACGCCGGCCCCAATACCGGCGGCATGGGCGCGTACTCGCCGGCCCCGGTGGTCACGCCCGCGCTGCATGCCCGCGCGCTGCGCGAGATCATCATGCCGACCGTGCGCGGCATGGAAAAAGACGGCATCACCTACACCGGTTTCCTCTATGCCGGCCTGATGATCGACAGCGAAAGCAACCTGAAGACGCTGGAGTTCAACTGCCGCATGGGCGACCCGGAAACCCAGCCGATCCTGGCGCGCCTGAAGACCGACCTGGTCGACGTGATGGAGCACGCCGTCAACGGCAAGCTCGACGAGATCGAACTGGACTGGGACCGCCGCACCGCGCTGGGCGTGGTGATGGCCGCCTTTGGCTATCCCGATGCGCCGCGCAAGGGCGATGCCATTACAGGCATCCCGGCCGAGACCGACGACAGCGTGACCTTCCACGCCGGCACCACACTCACGGATGGCACGCTGCTGACCACGGGCGGGCGCGTATTGTGCGTGGTCGGGCTGGCCGATACCGTCAAGGCGGCACAGCGCGCGGCTTATGGCGCGGCCGAGAAGATCCACTTCGACGGCATGCAGTACCGTACCGACATCGGCTACCGAGCCATCAAGCGGTAACGGACGATAAATCTACTGCACGACCCATGGCGAGCCCTGCGGTGCCCGCCATGGGCCGCCCACTACGATTTCTTCGCCCTTTACGATGGTTCGTGCTGAATTTGCCGAATCCGGCCAGGCGTTGCCTCAGCCAGTACAATCATGACATCGCTATGACGGCCGGGCAGGTTGACTGACCTGCCCGGCCGTCACCGCTCCGGCTCACCCGCCCGCATACCATGATCGATTCCCAGGCAGTCCGTGCCTATCTGCTCGGTCTGCAAGACCGTATCACCGACGCTGTTGCCGCCATCGACGGCAAGGCGTTTTCGACCGATGCCTGGGAGAAGCCGCCCACCGAGCGCCTGCGCGGCAGCGGCCGCACCCGGATCCTGGAAGGCGGCGCCGTGATGGAGCGGGCCGGCGTGGGCTTCTCGCATGTGCGGGGCGATGCGCTGCCGCCATCGGCTACCGCCAACCGGCCGGAGCTCGCCGGGCGGGGCTTCGAGGCAATGGGCGTGTCGCTGGTGTTCCACCCGCGCAACCCCTTTGTCCCCACCGTGCATATGAACGTGCGCTGCCTGATGGCGGTGAAGGAAGGCGCCGAGCCGGTGTGGTGGTTCGGCGGCGGCATGGACCTGACGCCGTACTACGGCAACGCTGGTGACTGCGCACACTTCCACGCCACCTGCCGCGACGCCCTCGCCCCCTATGGCGATGACCTCTACCCGCGTTTCAAGCAATGGTGCGACGAGTATTTCTTCCTCAAGCACCGCGGCGAAGCGCGCGGCATTGGCGGCATCTTCTTCGATGACTTCTCCGCGCTCGGCTTCGAGCGCAGCTTTGCCATGATGCAATCGGTTGGCGACGCCTTCCTGGACGCCTACCTGCCGATCCTGCGGGCGCGCAAGGACACGGCCTACGGCGAGCGCGAGCGCGAGTTCCAGGCCTACCGGCGCGGCCGCTATGTCGAGTTCAACCTGGTGTTCGACCGCGGCACGCACTTCGGGCTGCAATCGGGCGGCCGCAGCGAGTCGATCCTGATGTCGATGCCGCCGCTGGCCAGCTGGCGCTATGACTGGCAACCGGAACCGGGCAGCGCGGAGGCAGCGCTGTACACGGACTTCCTGCCCGTGCGCGAGTGGGCCTGACGGCAACCCCATGGCACACGACATCGCACGATCGCTCACCGCCAACGCGGCAGACGCAGCAGGCTCGACCAAGAGCCACCGCCCCTACCGCCTCGGCATTCTCGGCGGCACCTTCGATCCGCCCCACATCGGCCACGTGGCGCTCGCCCGCCTGTGCATCGAACATCTCGAACTCGACGAGCTGGTCTGGATCCCGACCGGCCAATCGTGGCAAAAAGGCGACGACGTCACCCCTGCGGCCGACCGCCTCGCCATGACCGAACTGGCCGCACTGGCATTGTCCGACACCCGCGCGCTGGTCCATGCCAGCCGCATGGAAGTCGACCGCGCCGGCCCCAGCTACACCGTGGATACCGTGCATGAACTGCGCGAGCACTATGGCCCCGATGCCTCGCTGGCGTGGCTCATGGGCGCCGACCAGTTGCTGCGCCTGCACACCTGGCATGGCTGGCAAGAACTGTTCGCGCACGTCCATCTTTGCGTGGCGACGCGGCCCGGTTTCGACCTCGCGGAACTGGACGGTCCGGTGCGCCAGGAGCTCGCGCAACGGCGTGCGTCCACCGACCTGATACAATCCATGCCCTCCGGCCGCATGTGGATCGACCAGACGCTCGCCGTCGACCTCTCCTCCACCGCCCTACGCCAACGCCTGGCTGCCGGACAACCGGCAGATGACCAGCTGCCGTCCGGCGTGGCACACTACATCGCGAGCCGCGGCCTGTATCGGCCGACGCAGTCGGATCTGCCCATCCCGGCCCGCCCCCAAACCGATCTCAGCTGAACTGAAAAAAAGCACCATGGATATTCGCAAACTGCAACGCGCCATCGTCGACGGCCTCGAAGATGTCAAAGCGCAGGACATCAAGGTGTACGACACCACCCACCTGACCGAACTGTTCGACCGGGTGGTGATCGCCAGCGGGAGCTCGAACCGCCAGACCAAGGCGCTGGCCGCCTCGGTCCGCGATACCGTCAAGGAAGCCGGCGGCCATATCGTTGCGGTGGAAGGGCTGGAAACGGGCGAATGGGTGCTGGTCGACTGCGGCGACGCCGTCGTCCACATCATGCAGCCGCAGCTGCGCATGTACTACAACCTGGAAGAACTCTGGGGTGACAAGCCGGTACGCCTGAAGCTGTCCACGGCCAAGAAGGGCCTGGCCAAGGCCAGCGAGCCGATCGACGGCGAAGATGAAGACGACGCCCCGGTCGTGCGCACCGCGCGCCGCGCCACCGGCCTGCGCCCGGCATTGGCCCGTCTGCCCGAAGGCATGAAAGAGCCTTCGCCGCCGCTTGGCCACGAAGATACGGACCCGGACGCCATCGCCACCAACCGCGCCCCGACCGTGCAAAAACGCCTGACCAGCGCGCTGGGCTCGGCACCGGCACGCAAGGCGCCGGCCAAGACGGCCGCGCCGCGCAAGACCGCAGCCGGCACCGGCGTGGCACGCAAGACCGCCACCAAGACGGCTGCGACCAAGACTGCCGCCAAGGCGCCGGCCAAGACGGCGGCCGCCAAGGCTCCGGTCGCGCGCAAGCGCACCACCCGCTCGGCCTGAGCCGGACCGGTCCGCTTCCCGCCATGCAGTTGCTGATCGTGGCCGTTGGCCACAAGATGCCCGGCTGGATCGAAACCGGATTCGCGGAGTACGCGAAGCGCATGCCGCCCGAGCTGCGCATCGAGCTGCGCGAGATCAAGCCCGAGACACGCTCGTCGAGCAATAACGCCACCACCGTGATGCAACGCGAGGCGGCCCGCATCGAGGCAGCACTGCCCAAGCAATGCCGCATTGTGGCGCTGGACGAGCGCGGGCGCGACCTCACCACGGTGCAGCTCGCCGCCCAGCTGGGCGACTGGCAGCGTGAAGGCGGCGATGTCGCCTTCCTGATCGGCGGCGCCGACGGCCTCGATCCCGCCCTGAAGGCTCGCGCTCAGACCCTGCTGCGACTGTCCAGCCTGACCATGCCGCACGGCATGGTGCGCGTGCTGCTGGCTGAGCAGCTCTATCGCGCCTGGTCGGTCACGCAGAACCACCCCTACCACCGCGCCTGAAACCAGGCGCGCGCCCGTGTCGCGCACCGGGCGAGGCCGAGGGTACAATGCGACCGAAGCGGCGCATGCGCTGCAGCCGCATTTGGCGTGCCCTACCCCCCACTGCCCTGCCGTGACCCATACCTTCCTCTATCTCGCCTCCCAGAGCCCGCGCCGGCGCGAGCTGCTGACCCAGCTTGGCGTTGCCTACGAACTGCTGCTGGCCGACGGCGACGAAGACGCCGAGGCGCTGGAAGTTGTTTTGCCGGGTGAGAGCCCGGACGACTACGTGCAGCGCGTATGCGCGCTCAAGGCCGAAGCCGCGCTGCGCCGGCGCGAGCGGCGCGCCCTGGCCGATGCCCCCATCCTGACCTCGGACACCACCGTCTGCCTGGACGGCGAAATCCTCGGCAAGCCCGCCGACAATGCCGATGCCGCCCGCATGCTGGGCGCCCTGTCCGGGCGCACCCACCGCGTGCTGACCGCGGTAACCGTGGTTTCCGCGCTCGGCCAGCGCCACGCGCTGTCGGTTTCCGAGGTGAGCTTTCGCACCATGACCGCCGACGAGATTGCCGCCTACGTCGCCAGTGGTGAACCGGCCGGCAAGGCCGGCGCCTATGGCATCCAGGGCCGCGCCGCCGAGTTCGTCGAGCGAATCGACGGCAGCTATTCGGGTATCATGGGTTTGCCCCTGTTCGAGACGGCTTCGCTGCTCAGACAGGCCCATCTGCGGTTCTGAGAACCCCGCCGCCGCCCATCCGTTCGCGCTTCAAGCTGCTGCCACCCTGGCCACGGCAGCGCCCGCGGGAAGCATGGCAGCACACTGCGGACAACCACCTGGCCGGTCAGCCGGCGACGAGTTTCATCCACTATGACTGAAGACATCCTCGTCAACATCACACCGCAGGAAACACGCGTGGCCATCGTGCAGCAGGCCGCCGTGCAGGAACTCCACGTCGAGCGCACGCTGTCGCGCGGGCTCGTCGGCAATATCTACCTTGGCAAGGTCGTGCGCGTGCTGCCCGGCATGCAATCCGCCTTCATCGATATCGGGCTGGAGCGCGCCGCCTTCCTCCACGTCGCCGACATCTGGCACCCGCGCGATCCGGACAAGAACGCCAACGCCGCGCCACTTGCCATCGAGAAGACACTCTACGAAGGCCAGGCCCTGATGGTCCAGGTCATCAAGGACCCGATCGGCACCAAGGGCGCGCGGCTGTCCACACAGGTCAGCATTGCCGGGCGCACCCTGGTCTACCTGCCGCAGGACCCGCACATCGGCATCTCCCAGCGCATCGAGGGCGAGGTCGACCGCGAAGCCCTGCGCGCCCGCGTGCAAGGGCTGGTACCGGCGGATGAGCGCGGCGGCTTCATCGTGCGCACCATCGCCGAGGAATCCAGCAACGAAGAACTCGGCAACGACATTGCCTACCTGCGCAAGATCTGGGCTTCGATCCGCCAGAACGCCACCACGCTGCCCGCGCCCAACCTGCTTTACCAGGACCTCAACCTGGCCCAGCGCGTGTTGCGCGACTTCGTCAACGATGCCACCAACGTGATCCAGGTGGACTCGCGCGAGAACTTCCAGAAGCTGGTCGAGTTCGCCCAGGAGTACACCCCCGCGGTGCTGCCACGCCTGTCGCACTACACCGGCGAGCGCCCCGTCTTCGACCTCTTCAATATCGACGCCGAGATCGAGAAGGCGCTGTCGCGCCGGGTCGACCTGAAGTCCGGCGGCTACCTGATGATCGACCAGACGGAAGCCATGACCACCATCGACGTCAACACCGGTGGCTACGTCGGCGCGCGCAACTTCGACGACACGATCTTCAAGACCAACCTGGAAGCGGCGCATACGATTGCGCGCCAGCTGCGGCTGCGCAACCTGGGCGGCATCATCATCATCGATTTCATCGATATGGAAAACACCGAGCACCGCGACCAGGTGCTCTCGGAACTCAAGCGCGCGCTGTCGCGCGACCGCACCCGCATCACAGTCAACAGCTTCTCGCAGCTCGGGCTGGTGGAGATGACCCGCAAGCGCACGCGCGAGTCTCTCGCGCACGTGCTGTGCGAGCAGTGCCCCGTGTGCACGGGCAAGGGCCAGGTCAAGACGCCGCGCACGGTCTGCTACGACATCCTGCGCGAGATCATGCGCGAATCACGCCAGTTCAACCCGCGCGAGTTCCGCATCCTTGGCTCGCAGCACGTGATCGATTTGTTCCTGGAGGAAGAAAGCCAGCATCTGGCCATGCTCGGCGACTTCATCGGCAAGCCAATCTCGCTGCAGGTGGAATCGACGTTCCACCAGGAACAGTACGACATCATTTTGATGTGATCAGGAACGGCATCAGGCACCCCTCGCGGCTGCCTGATGCTGCGCGGCACCCTCATTCAGGAATCCCCGGATCAAGCGCACCAGGTTGTCCTCCAGTTCAGGATCGGCCAGCAGGGTTTCGTCCGCCGCCAGCGCGCTGCGCATCACGCCCATGACGGCCTGCGTCAGGACGAAGGCGGCCATCGGCCGCATGACAAGCGCGCGGTTCTCGGCGTCCACGGCGTGGCCCGAACTGAGCCACTGCGCGACCTGCGCCGCGGAGCCTTCCAGCGCCTGCCTGCTGCCCGAGGCCAGCGCTACCTCCAGCAAGAGCTTGCGCACGCGGTGACGGCCGCCAAACGCACTTAGCAATGCACGCACCAACAGCCTGGCGCGCGCCGTCGGATCGGGCGTGCCGGGCGTGCTGAGCAAGAGGCCCAGGCGCCCCATCACGCTCTCGATCTCCCGACGCCCCAGTGCTTCCATCACTTCCTGCTTGTTCGAGAAATACTGGTAAAGCGTACCGATGCTGATGCCGGCCACGTCGGCAATCCGGTTGGTGCTCACCCCCTCCAGCCCCTCCTTGTCCAGGAGGCGGATGGTCGACTCAAATATGAGTTCCAGCTTCTCCAGGGACCGCGCTTGCATCGGCCGGCGCCGCTTCGGGCCGTTGTCTACAGGGGTTTGCAGGGTCATGGCGTGGACTCCGGAACGCGAGTAAGCAAACATGATACTAGCTCATATAATCATCCGCATACTATCCCCTTCATGCTCCGGGAGCGGTCATGACCCGTCTGGAAATCCTTCAGCTCTATGCCTTGCCGGTGGTGGTCGGCGCGTCCCTGATGGAAGCGCTGGTGCTGCACTGGCGCAAGCCCGGCACGTTCGACTGGCATGAGGCGTGGCTGTCGCTGGTAGACCTGGCCGGGCGCAAGATCCTGGTCTTCCTGCCCTTGTCGCTGGCGGCGCCCATATTCGCGCTAGCCTGGGAGCACCGCCTGCAAACCATCGTGCTCAACAGCTGGCTGCTGGGTTTGGTCTTGTTCATCGGCCAGGAGTTCTGCTACTACTGGTACCACCGCGCGGCGCACCGCGTGCGCTTCTTCTGGGCTACGCACGCCGTCCATCACTCGCCTAACCAGCTCACCTTGTCGACGGCTTACCGCCTTGGCTGGACCGGC
This sequence comes from Cupriavidus sp. GW822-FHT03E04, assembly GCF_058801495.1. Lineage (NCBI taxonomy): Bacteria > Pseudomonadati > Pseudomonadota > Betaproteobacteria > Burkholderiales > Burkholderiaceae > Cupriavidus > Cupriavidus sp. GW822-FHT03E04. The sequence continues at coordinate 98,873 of NZ_JBXANI010000012.1, read as the reverse complement.
AAGCTGACAGGCACCACGCTGTTTTTCACGCCCCTGGTGTGGCTGGGCTTTCCGCCCGAGGTGGTGATCGCGACCTTGTCGCTGAACCTGCTCTATCAATTCTGGATTCACGCGACCTGGATCCCGCGGCTCGGCTGGTTGGAATATGTCCTGAATACGCCGTCCGCGCATCGGGTTCATCACGCCGCCAATATCGAATACCTGGATGCCAACTTCGGCGGCGTGCTGATCGTCTTCGACAGGCTCTTCGGCACCTACGTGGCCGAGCGCGACGAGGTGCCGTGCCGCTATGGGCTGGTCACCCCGATGCGCTCGCGCAATCCGCTGCGTGTCGAGTTCCAGCAGTGGCTCGACCTTGGACGGGACCTCGCGCAAGCACGCAGCCTGGGGGCGATGCTCGGCTTTCTCTTCCTGCCGCCCGGCTGGCGCCCCGACGGACAGGGCCACACCACCGAAGCGCTTCGCCGTCAGCTCACGCTTGTCCGCCCGCTTGCCTCGAAGGGCAGCGGCGCCTCGCCGAAGTAGCGAGAGCGGTGCGCGTGCGCACGCTTTCCTCTCGCCTTCCTTGCCCCATCCTCTATAAATATGGAGACAGGTGGCCGCATTCAGATTTCCTCGCGGGCACCGGGCGCAAGGAGTCACCATGAAGAAGAAGCGCTTGCTGTTGTGGCCGTTAGCTGCCGCATTGGCGGCATGCACGGTGACATTGCCTCCCCCCTCCCCGCCGGCTGCGCGCGTACCCGAGACAAAAAAGGCCCCCGCCCCCGTGGCGCGGGAACGCGCCACGCCCATTCCCCCGCACGACATCGATATCGCCGCCGATTGCCAGCGCACGGAGGAAGACGGCTTTCGCGAGGATGCCCATATGCGGGTGGCCAGCAACGATGTGCGCAGCCTGAGCTGGAAGCTGTGGGTGGGCCGGCATGGTTCCTGCCACTTCGATCTCACCGAGTTCCGCCAGGTGCGCAAGACCCCGCATATCGAACTGCAGGCGATCGATGGCAGCGGTTGCACGCTAATGGTCTGGCAGGACCCGCGGCGCGTCACGCTGGCGCATGCGCATTGCGAGCAGCATTGCACCCCGGGTATCTACGAACAGGCGTGGCCGGTGCTGTTCGATCCGCGCAGCGGCACATGCGCGCAGATCCGCTAGCGCTGCCGGGCTGTTGACGGCAAGCGCGGCTCAGCGCTCGCGCAAGCGCGCCGCCGTGCGCGTCAGCGGCTTGGCCAGCACGGTGGTGGCCAGCGCCATCAGCAGCAGGCCGGAGAAGGCCGTCATGCCGATCAGCCCGGCTTCGAACAAGATTCCCAGCACGACCACTTCCATCAGCCCCTTGGTCTGGACCAGCGCGCCCAGCATCCAGGCCTCGCGCCGCGGCAGGCCGGCCAGGCGCGCCGGCAATGCGGTTCCGACCACCTTGCCGGCCACCGCGACCATGGTACTCAGGCCGAACACCAAAAGCGTCGCCTGACCGCCGATGGCGATGTCGGTACGCAGCCCGGTCATCAGGAAAAAGAACGGCATCAGGACCACCACGGTGGCGGGCTCGAGCTGGCGCCGGAGCTCGCCGGCCGCATCGCGCGGCAGCACGACGCCAGCGAGAAAGCCACCGAGGATGTAGTGCAGGCCGATCGATTCGGAAATCAGCGCCGAGCCGAAGATCAGCACCGCGACCAGCGCCAGGCGCGCGTCGTTGGTGGCCATCCGCGGCAGCATGCGCGCCAGCAGCGGGCGTACCAGCCACAGCATCGCACCAACGTAGGCAAGGCCCAGGCAAGCCAGCCGCAGGAAGTCATAGGTAGAGGAACGGCCCGCGCTGGCAAGGATGCCCGACAGCACCAGCCAGATGGCCGCATCGCTGAAGGCGGCGCAGCCGACCGCCAGCTGGCCGGGCACGGAGTCGGACAGCTTCATTTCCCGCAGGATGGCCCCCAGCACCGGCAGCGCCGTCACCGCCATGGAAACCCCCACGGCGAAAGCGAATTGCCAGGCGGATGCCGCATGCCCCACGGCACCCGGCGTGGCGTAGGCCAGCCAGGCGCCGGCTGCCGTGCCGAGCGCGAACGGCACCAGCACGCTGCCCAGCGCGGCCGCCATCGCTATGCGCCGTATCCCTGGCTGCTGCGCGCCACCGATGTGCAAGCCAGAGAGAAAGGCAAACAGCACCACCGCCAGCCATTGCAGCCCGGAGAGCGCGGATAGCTGCGCCGGCCCGAACAGGGCCTGCCAGCCTTGCGGCCACAGCGCGCCAAGCAGGGATGGCCCGAGCAGGATACCGCCCACGATCTGCATGGCCACCAGCGGCACAATGCTGCCGATGCGCAGCCCGCGCCACAGGATGAACGGTGTACCGACCACCAGGCAGGCCTGGGCAAAGAAGAGCGAGACGGGATTCAAGGCGACGGGCGGATCGAGAGAAGTGGAACAAGGAGGCGGGCGCGCCAGGCGCCCACCGAGCGTGCATCCAGAGGCGCTACTTAGCCTTCGGCACGCGCCCCATCAGGTAGAACTCTTCGTTCGGCCGCATGCTGATGGTATTCGCCATGCGGTTGGACAGGCCGAAGAAGGCGGTGATGGCAGCGATATCCCAGGCGTCCTCGTGGCTGAACCCATGCTTGGCCAATGCTGCGAAATCGGCATCGCCAACCTCGGCCGAGGCCTCGCAGACCTTGTGGGCGAAGTCGAGCATGGCGCGCTGGCGCGGCGTGATGTCGGCCTTGCGGTAATTGACGGCCACCTGGTCGGCCAGCGTCGGCTTTTTCTCGTAGATGCGCAGGATGGCGCCGTGCGCCACCACGCAGTACAGGCACTGGTTGGCGCCCGAAGTGGCCACCACGATCATCTCGCGCTCGCCCTTGGAGAGGCCGCCCTCCTTGAGCATCAGCGCATCGTGGTAGGCAAAGAAGGCGCGGAACTCATCCGGCCGGTGGGCCAGCGTCAGGAACACGTTCGGCACGAAGCCGGCCTTGTCCTGGACTTCCAGGATGCGAGCCCGTATGTCCTCGGGCAGGTCGGCGATGGCGGGAACCGGGTAACGGCTCAGTGGCGGCGATGCGGTCATGGTGGTCTCCTTCGGGGTGTTCCCCTCTTTGCACTGCGCATGAACCGCCCGCGCTAGCTGCCGCGGGCAGCGGGAATCTGGCCGGCTGCGCCGGCTTACTGGGTGGCGAACTGGATCCTGTGCAGCCCGGCGTAGAGTCCCTCGGCCGAGAGCAGTTCGTCGTGGGTGCCATGCTCCGCCACCCGCCCGTGGTCGAGCACCACGATGCGATCGGCGTTCTCGATGGTGGACAGGCGGTGCGCGATGACCAGCGTGGTGCGGCCAACCATCAGGGCTTCCAGCGCGGCCTGCACCTGGCGCTCCGATTCGGAGTCGAGCGCCGAGGTGGCTTCATCGAGAATCAGGATCGGCGCGTCCTTGTACAGCGCGCGCGCGATCGCCATGCGCTGGCGCTGGCCGCCGGACAGCTTCATGCCGTTGTCGCCGATATTGGTCTCGAGCCCTTGCGGCAGGCCCTTGATCACATCGGTCAGGTAAGCGGCGGCCAGCGCGCGCTCGACACGCGCCATGTCGATCTGCGCCGCCGGATGCACGCCATAGGCCACATTGGCGGCAACCGTGTCGTTGAACAGCACCACGTCCTGGCTGACAAAGGCAATCTGGCGGCGCAGGTCATGCAGCGAGAACGCGTCGATGGTCTTGCCGTCCAGCAAGATGCGGCCCTCGGTCGGGTCGAAGAAGCGCGGCACCAGGTTGACCAGCGTGGTCTTGCCGCTGCCCGACGGCCCCACCAGCGCCACGACTTCACCGGCGCTGACGTTGAAGTTGATGTTGTCCAATGCCGGGCGGGCGGCCTCGCCGTAGCGGAAGCCCACCTTCTCGAACACCAGTTCGCCACGCGCGCGCTCGAGCGGCAGGCCGCCATCTTGCGGCTCGATCGGCTCATCGATCAGGCCGAAGATCATCTCGGCCGCGGTCAGGCCGCGCTGCAGCGGCTGGTTCAGGTCGGTCAGGTGCTTGAGCGGCGAGACCAGCAGCAGCATCGCCATCACAAAGCCGGTGAAGCTGCCCACCGTGGTGTGGTTGGTCTGCGACTGGATCATCGCTATGGTGAGGATGACAGACAGCGCCAGCGCCGCCAGGAATGCCGTGACGGGCTGGTTCAGCCCACCTGCCACTGCCATGCGCATGGAATAGCCACGCAGGCGCTCGGCCATGGCCGCAAAACGCGACGTCTCATAAGCCTCGCCGCCATGCAGCTTGACCACCTTGTAGCCACCAGCGGCTTCCTCGACCACGTAGGCCGCGGTGTTGGTCAGCGCCTGGTGATCGCGATTAAGGCGCCGCAGGCGGCGATTGACCTTGGCCATGACGAAACCGATCACCGGCAGGATCACCGCCACCACCAGCGTCAGGCTCCAGTTGGTATAGAACAGGTAGACCAGCAGCGCCAACACGGTGAGCGAATCGCGCACCAGGGTGATCAGCACGCCGGTCAGGATCTGCATGACCTGGTTGACCTCGAAGATCACCGCATTGATCAGCGAGGCCGCGGTATTGCGGTGGTAGAACAGCGCGGGCGCATGCAGCATGCGCTCGAACATCTGCATACGCATTTTCAGCAGCACCCGGTTGGAGATCAGGGCGAGCAGGTAGCCGGAGGCGAACTGCGCCACCCCGCGTACCAGCGCCACGCCAATCAGCAGGGCCGGCACGTGCCAGAGCTTGCCGGCATATGCGCCGCCGAAACCGTTGTCGAGCAGGTCATTGACGACCTTGGGCATGATCCCTTCGGCGCCAGCCACAGCCGCCATCGCGATAATGGCAACGATGAAGACGCGCATTTCCGGACGCAGGTAGGACCAGACTCGCTTCAGGGTGTCGGCTTCCTGTGCCGGGGGCGCATTTTGTTCTTGGACTTTCACGTTTTCTCCACCCCGTCGGCGCGGGGATACTTTGCTTGTACCGCGGCCAGCCCGAGCAACAGCCCGATGATGCCGGCATAAAAAACAATATTTGCCTGGTGCGCCATCGTCACCTGTGTCAGGCCGCTGATCAGGCTGGCCATGACGACGCCGATGCCGGAAGCGCACACGCTGACGCCAAGTGAATTGGCATTGCGGCAGCATACGCGCAGCAGCCGCCAGAACAGGACACCAGGAACCAGGAACAAGCCCAGCAATGCCAGCATGCCCGGCATGCCCATTGTCGCTGCCGCCTCGAGCACATCGTTGTGCGCATGCTCAAGAGTGCAAACGTCAGACGCCCCATGCTCCTTGCAGAAGATGGAAGCTTGGGGAATCCGCGCGAACTGTCCGACCCCGACGCCGAGCCAGGGATGTAAGTGGATCGATTCCACCGCCATTTGCCAAAGCTTCAGCCGTGCCCCTACCGAAGTCTCGGTATTCCCCTGCTGGAACTGCTCCCACTGTCCCCGCACAAGGTCAACCCGCTGCGCGACGGGGCTGCCAGGCGCCAGATAGAGTCCCGCAGCCAAGGCCGCGATAAGCGCCACGGCGCCAAAGAACTTCGCCGGCCTCATGCTCGGGTAACGAACAAAGAGCAGCAGGATCATCGTGATACACAATGCCAGCCACGCTCCGCGCGTGCCATTCACAATCAGCACCGAACCGGCGAGCGCCAGATCCAGCCAGGCAAGCAGATGCGCCTTGCGGCTGATCCCTGGCCGCACGAAACCAATCAACCCCAATGCGGCAACCATGTTCCCAAACGCGATGGCCTGGGTCCAGGCCGACGGCCGTGGATCGTCGAGAACCCAGCGCTGGAACAGGACAATCACCAGGCTCATCGCCAAAGCGATTGTGATGCCACTCCAGAGCCGCCGCGGGTCTGGCGCGATCTTGAGGATAACCAGGCATGTCACCAACAACAGGAGAATGCGAGAAGGGTTATCCATCACGTTCCAGGGAACGTGGAAATAGAGCTTGGAACCCAGAAAGACAAGCACCAAAGCTAGAATAGCGAGCCCGATGGGGTACAGCGTGGCGCGATACTGCGCAAACATGGGCCTCAAGCCGCGATGGACAACCAGCGCCAGCAGCAAGATGGCGCCCAGGAAAATACCGGCGCCTTTCGGCACGCAGAGCAGCAGGATTGGAAATGCCAGAACTAGCGCATTGGTAAAAGCGGTCACTTTTCCGGCACGAAACATCATAAACAAGCTCTATGAAAATCTCAGTCGTACTGATTACAAAAAACGAGGCACACAACATCCGGGAGTGCCTGGAAAGCGTGTCCTGGTGCGACCGCGCGATTATAGTGGATTCAGGTAGCCGGGACGGCACGGTCGAGCTGGCCCGGAGCCTGGGCGCGGAGGTCTTCGAAACCGAGCACTGGCCTGGCTTCGGCGTCCAGAAAAACCTGGCGGTATCCAAGGCCGACGGCGACTGGATCTTCTCCATCGACGCGGACGAACGGGTCACCCCCGAGCTGCGCGACGAAATTCTCGCCGCAGTGGCGTCCGGCCAGTCCGATGCGTACGAGGTACCTAGGCTGTCGCGCTTTTGCGGCCGCTTCATCCGCCACGGCGGCTGGTACCCCGACTACGTCACACGGCTGTTCCGCCGTGGCCACGCCCGCTTCACCGACGATCTCGTGCATGAGCGCGTGATAGCCGATGCACCAGTCGGCAGGCTCAATTCGCCATTGCTGCATTACACCTATGACGATTTCTCGCAGGTGCTGCAAAAGATCGACAAATACTCCAGCCTCGGCGCCCAGCAGGGCTTCGCGCGCGGCAAGACGGCGTCGCCCGCCAGCGCCGTGCTGCATGGCGCCTGGGCGTTCCTGCGCACCTACCTGCTGCGCCGCGGTTTCCTGGACGGCGCGCAGGGGCTCGGTGTGGCGCTGATGAATGGCCAGGCCAGCTACTACAAGTACATCAAGCTATGGTACCTGCAGCAGAAGAGCGAGCAGCAGGCGCCCCCACGGTAGGGGCTGCCGCGCCTGCCTGAGGCACGCCCAGCAAGTCCTCAACGCAAGCGCTGAAGGCCGCCGAGGTGGGGCCAAAGCCCATCTGCTCGATGTGCACAGCCGCATAGGCCAGCAGCCGGGCGCGCAGCGGCGCGTCCTCGAGCCCGCGGCGGATCGCCTCCGCCAGCGCGGGCACATCGCCAACCGGCGTCAGCAGGCCAGCCTTGCCCTCGGCCAGGATCTCGCGCGGGCCCACCGGGCAATCGGTACTCACCACCAACTGGCCCAGCGCCATGCCTTCAAGAAGCACATTGGGCAGCCCCTCCATCTTGGAGCTGAACGCCATCAGCCGCGCATGGTGGATCCATGCATAGGGATTGGCCTGGAAACCGGCAAAGCTGACGCGCTCGCTGATGCCGAGCTCGCGCGCGAGCGCTTCGAGCCGGCCGCGCGAAGCGCCGTCGCCCACCAGCACAAGCCGCTCGCACAAGCCCGTGCCCCTGACCAGCGCCGCGTAGGCCCGCAGCAGCGTGGTGAAATCCTTCTGGCTTTCTTCCAGCCGCCCCACCGAAACAATGTAGGGATGCGCCGGCGGCTTGAACGGCGCCTTGCCGAGCGCACGGATGCGATCGAGGTCAGTGGCGTTGTACAGGCGGATGAATTTGTCGGCGGCCTCGGGAATCAGCGCCCGCGCATCGGCCAGCATGCTGTCGTTGAGCACCACGATGCGGTCATAGTGCTCACGGCACTGGCGTCGCAGCTTGCGCAGCTTGCGGCGGTTCTCGCGCTCCAGGTGTGCCACGCTGAAATGCTGGTAGCCGATCATCGGCACCGGCAGGCGACCGGTCAGCCGCGACAGCGACATGTCGTAGTCGATCACCAGGTCATAGTCCCGCGCGATACCGCGAAAGCGCCGGTTGACCAGCGGCTTGCGCAGCGGCGGCAACAACACTTCTTCATAGATCTTGCCCAACGGGCCCAGCTTGCCGGCTTTTTTCAATTGCCGGCAGCGCGAGAGCCAGGCCTCCGGCGCGAGGATATGGATCTTGACGTCCGGCGGCAACATGGCGCGGAAATGCGTCTCCAGCGCTTCGGTCGGATAGGTCAGCGTCAGGCCGATCTCGAAGCGCTCTCGATCCAGCGAGGCCAGCAGCGACACCAGCGAGGTCTCGATGCCGCCGCGCAGGAAGTGGGTCAGGTGGAAGAGGATGCGTTGCTTGGCCATGCGGGGCTTGTGTGATCCATGAAAAGACGGGATGGACGGCAGCAATGCCGGTCAGGGCGGCGCTATGCCGGTACCGCCCCGCCGGCAAGCCCCGGGTCAGCCGTAGAGCATGCGGACGTTCTCGCCCGACAGGGCCGCGCGGAAGCTTGCCAGGGCATCGTCGGATGGCGTGACCAGCCACTGCCGCCCCAGTTCCGCCTCGCAGCGCGCGCCGGTGGTGGCGTAGCTCACGCGCACCGGCACGCCTGGCGCATTGGCCACACTCGCCAGGTAGGGCGTGAGCAACTCGCGCAGCAGTTCCGTGGAGGCATTGCCGTTGAACGCTAGGCCGACCGCCTCGGCGTACTTGGCGCGCGCCGCCACCAGGTCCATTACCGATTCAGCGGTGAAGCGCACGCCACCGGTAAAGGTGTCGTGACGGGCGTTGCCTTGCACGATCACCATCTCGTCCTCGCGGAACATATGGCGGTTGGCATCGAACAATTCGTTGAACACCGTCATCTCGACCTGTCCGGTACCGTCGTCAAGCAAGACAATCAGCATCTTGCCGCGCTGCGTCATCTGGGTGCGCATGCCGGTGATGACACCAGCGATGACTTTGCCACGCACGTCGCGGCCGTAGCCGCCGCCATTGCCTTGCACTTCCTTTTCCAGGCCGGCCAGCGTGCCCTTGAGGAAGCGGCCGACTTCGTCCCGATAGGCGTCGAACAGGTGGCCGGAGAAGTAATAGCCCAGCGCCTGCTTTTCTTCCTGCAGCATGCGCTTGGGCGCCCAGGCCGGTTCGTCGACCAGCGAGGGGCGGTGCGATTCGCCGGCGTCAGCCATCAGGTCGAACAGCGACACCTGGTTGGCTGACTCGGCCTTCTGCTCGGCGGCTTCCATGGCACGCGACACCGAGGCCAGCAACTGGCCGCGATTGGCGTTGAGGCTGTCGAAGGCGCCGGCGCGAATCAGCGCCTCGATGGTGCGGCGGTTGACCTGGCGGCGGTCGACGCGCTCGCAGAAATCGAACAGGTCGGCAAAGGGCTTTTCCTCGCGGGCGCGCAGGATGTCCTCGATGGCACCCTGCCCCGAGCCCTTGATGCCGCCAAGGCCGTAGCGGATGGTCTTGGCATCGGTCGGCGCGAAGCGGTATTCGCTGGCGTTGACGTCAGGCGGCAGCACCTGGAGCTTGTTGAGCTTGCAATCGTCAAAGAGGATCTTGACCTTGTCGGTGTCGTCCATGGCGAGCGACATATTCGCAGCCATGAACGCGGCTGGATGGTGCGCCTTGAGCCAGGCCGTGTAGTAGGCCAGCAACGCGTAAGCGGCCGCGTGCGATTTGTTGAAGCCGTAGCCCGCGAACTTTTCCATCAGGTCGAAGGTGTCGTCCGCCTTCTCGGCGGTCAGGCCGTTCTTGGCCGCACCCTCGCGGAACAGCTCGCGGTGCTGGGCCATTTCCTCGGCCTTCTTCTTGCCCATGGCGCGGCGCAGCAAGTCGGCGCCGCCCAGCGAGTAGCCGCCGATGATCTGCGCCATCTGCATCACCTGCTCCTGGTAGACCATGATGCCATAGGTCTCCTTGAGCACCGGCTCGACGCGCGGGTCCGGGTACTCCACCTTCTCGCGGCCGTGCTTACGGGCGCAGAAGCTGGGGATCAGGTCCATCGGGCCTGGGCGGTAGAGTGCCACCAGCGCGATGATGTCCTCAAAGCGGTCAGGCTTGGCGTCCTTCAGCATGCCCTGCATGCCGCGGCTTTCCAGCTGGAACACGGCGACCGTGTTGGCCGTCTTGAGGATGTCGAATGCCTTGCTGTCGTCGAGCGGGATGTGGCTGCAGTTCCAGTCCGCCATGGACGGATCGAGCCTGCGGATATAGCGCTCGGCCCAGTCCAGGATGGTCAGCGTGGTCAGGCCCAAGAAGTCGAACTTGACCAGGCCGGCGGCTTCCACGTCGTCCTTGTCGTACTGGCTGACCACACCGCTCATGCCGTCGTTCTGCGCGCCCTGGGTATAGAGCGGGCAGAAATCCGTCAGCTTGCCCGGGGCGATCAGCACGCCGCCGGCGTGCATGCCGACGTTACGCGTCATGCCTTCCACGCGCTGCGCCAGCTCCAGCAGCTGGCGCACTTCTTCTTCGTTCTTCTCGCGCTCGGTCAGGAGCGGCTCTTCCTTCTTGGCTTCCTCGATGGTGACGAGCTTGCCCGGCTTGAAAGGAATCAGCTTGGCGATGCCGTCGACAAAGCCATAGCCCAGGTCGAGCACGCGGCCCACGTCGCGCACCGCGGCCTTGGCGGCCATGGTGCCGAAGGTGGCGATCTGCGATACCGCGGCGTGGCCGTACTTCTCCTTCACGTACGTGATAACGCGATCGCGCCCCTGCTGGCAGAAGTCGATGTCGAAGTCGGGCATTGAAACCCGTTCCGGGTTCAGGAACCGCTCGAACAGCAGCGCGTACTTGAGCGGATCCAGATCGGTAATACCGAGCGCATAGGCCACCAGCGAACCAGCGCCGGAGCCCCGTCCCGGCCCGACCGGCACGCCGTTGTTCTTAGCCCAGTTGATAAAGTCCGCCACGATCAGGAAGTAGCCGGGGAAGCCCATCTTGATGATGGTACCGGTCTCGAACTCCAGCCTCGCGTAGTACTCGGGGCGCTTGGCCTCGCGCACGGCTTCGTCGGGGAACAGCACCACCATGCGCTTTTCCAGGCCTTCCTTGGCCAGGTGCACAAGGTAATCGTCGAGCGACATGCCGTCGGGCGTCGGAAACAGCGGCAGGCGCGGCTTGCCCAGTTCCAGCGTGAGGTTGCAGCGGCGCGCGATCTGCACCGCGTTTTCCAGCGCGGACGGGATGTCGGCGAACAGCGCGCACATCTCGTCCTGGGTCTTGAAATACTGGTCGGTGGTGAAGCGCCGCACGCGGCGGGGGTTAGCCAGCAGCTCCCCTTCGGCGATGCAGGTGCGAGCCTCGTGCGCCGTGAAATCGTCAGGCGTCATGAACTGCACCGGGTGCGTCGCCACCACCGGCAAGCCCAGCCTGGCCGCCAACTGCACCGCCTGCTGCACATAGGCATCAGTGCCGGGCAGGCCTGCACGCTGCAGCTCGATATAGAAGCGCTGCGGGAACACCTTTGCCCAATGCGCGGCGGCCTGCGCCGCGGCCGCATCGTTGCCATTGGCCAGCGCCATGCCGATGTCACCGCCCATCGCGCCAGACAGCGCAATCAGGCCGGTGGCCAGCGGCTGGCCCTCTTCGCCGGCTTCGTCGAACCAGGCGGGGTCGATCTCGGCGCGGCCGCGGTACTGGTTGGAAAGCCACGCGCGCGACAGCAGCACGCAGAGATTGAGGTAGCCAATCCGGTCCCGGACCAACAGCAGCAAGCGCGTCGGCTTGTCGCGATCGTCGGCGTTGGTCAGCCAGACGTCGGCGCCAACCACGGGCTTGACGCCGCCGCCGCGCGCTTCCTTGTAGAAGCGGATCAGGCCGAAGGCATTGGCCAGGTCGGTCAGGGCGAGCGCGCCCATGCCATCGGCGGCCGCAGCCTTGACGGCATCGTCCAGGCGCACGATGCCGTCGACGACGGAGTATTCGGAATGAAGACGGAGATGAACGAAGCGAGGTGCAGACATGGCCGTAATTGTACCGGCTCGGCATGTCCGCGCCTGCCTTCTTTGCGCTACGAGCCCGACGGCAAGACTGAGCCAGGCGCTCGGAAAAGCCCGGCAGGAGGCCTGCGAGGCGCTATAATTTCGCCTTTCCAATCAGGCAGTTACCGCGCGCTCGCAAGGCGCGGTCCCGTCGCGCGCCACCTATGCAGATCGTAAACATCTCCGCTTACAAGTTCGTCTCACTGGACGATATCCCGGTCTTGCGCCCGGAAATGCGCGCGCGCTGTGAAGCACACGGGCTCAAGGGCACGATCCTGCTCGCGCCGGAAGGCATCAACCTGTTCCTCGCCGGCGTGCGCGAGGCCATCGACGGCTTCCTCGCCTGGCTGCATGCCGACCCGCGCTTTGCCGATATCGAGCCCAAGGAGAGCCTGTCGGAAAACCAGCCCTTCAAGCGCATGCTGGTGCGTGAGAAGAAGGAAATCATCACCATGAAGATGCCGCTGATCCGCCCCGAAGCCGGTCGGGCGCCGGCGGTGACGCCAGTCGAGCTCAAGCGCTGGCTGGACCAGGGCCACGACGATGCCGGCCGCCCTGTGGTGATGCTGGATACACGCAACGCCTTTGAGGTCGCCGTCGGCACGTTCGAGCAGGCGGTCGATTACGACATCGCCAAGTTCAGCGATTTTCCGCCAGCCATTGCCGCGCACAAGGCGGAGTTCGCGGGCAAGACCATCGTGTCGTTCTGCACCGGCGGCATTCGCTGCGAGAAGGCCGCCATCCACATGCAGGAAGCCGGCATCGAGCATGTCTACCAGCTAGAGGGGGGCATCCTGAAGTATTTCGAGGAAGTGGGTGGCAGCCACTATCAGGGCGACTGCTTTGTCTTCGACTACCGCACCGCGCTGAACCCCAACCTGGAGCCGGCTGGCCCCAAGCAGTGTTTTGCCTGCCGCGCCGTGGTCACCGCCGAAGAGCAGCAAAGCCCGCACTACGTGGTGGGCCAGAGCTGCCCGCACTGCATCGGGGAAGGCACCGGGACGGCAGCGGCGGCCGCCTGAGCGCACTGGCGTCCCTCAGGCGGCCAGCAAGTGGTAGAGGTTGCGCAGCATGCCGGCGGTGGCGCCCCAGATAAACCGGTGGCCGCCATCCTCGCGCGGGAACGGCATGGCGTAGAACAGCCGCTCGCCGTCCACCCAGCGAAACAGGCGCTGCTCGTGATGCGACGGGTCCATCAGGAAACCTAGCGGCACTTCAAACACATCGGCAACCTCGCGCGCATCGGGCCGCAGCGTGAAGCCGTCGCGGACCAGGCCCACCACCGGGCTCACATGGAAGCCGGTGCCGGTGATGTAGTCGGGCAAGCTGCCCAGCACCTCCACATAATCGCGCGCCAGCCCCACCTCTTCCTCCGTTTCGCGCAGTGCCGTCGCCGTCCGGTCGATATCGAACGCTTCGTGGCGGCCGCCGGGGAAACTGATTTGCCCGGCGTGCGCGCTCAGGTTGGCGTTGCGCTCGGTCAGCAGCACGGTCAGCCCATCCTCACGCTCCACCAACGGTACCAGCACGGCTGCATCGCGCAGCTTCAGGCTGCGGTCATAGGCGCGCGACTCATCGGTCAGCTCGGGGTCCCAGGCAGGGGGCGACTGGAGCCGATGGCGGATGAATTCCGGGCGCAGGCGCACGTCGGCCAGCGGCGGGTGCCGCGTGTCGGTGGCGACGATGGGGAGGGATTCGGGATCAAAGGCAGGACGCATAATCGTTGCGAGTATGACAGAAGCCGGCCAGACCGTTTGTGCTGCGACGCGGCAAACGTGGCACGCGGAGATGCAAAAAGGGCACCCGAAGGTGCCCTTTTTGCGCAGCCTCGACCGGCAAGCCGATCGAGGCGACTGGCGGCTTACTGAGCAGCAGCAGCCTTGGCAGCAGCCTTGGCCGGTGCCGACTTGTATGCCAGCTTTTCCTTGATCCGCGCGGACTTGCCCGAACGCTGACGCAGGTAGTACAGCTTGGCGCGGCGGACGTCGCCACGGCGCTTCACTTCGATCGCTGCGATCAGCGGCGAGTACAGCTGGAACGTACGTTCCACGCCTTCACCCGACGAAATCTTGCGCACGATGAAGGACGAATTCAGGCCACGATTGCGCTTGGCAATCACGACGCCTTCATAAGCCTGGACGCGCTTGCGGTTACCTTCCACCACGTTCACGCTGACGATCACGGTGTCGCCGGGTGCGAATGCGGGGATGGTCTTGTTCGCGGTCAGACGCGCGATTTCGTCTTTCTCGATCAGCTCGATGATGTTCATCGTTTCTTCTCCTTGTCCATCATGCCGACGTTGTATGCCCCAGGCATGGCCTGGGCCCCGGCAGAGGATGGGGTTTCACTTGGCGGGAGCGAGCTCCCGCCCTTCTTTCGCCAGCCATGTCGACAGGAATTTCTCGTCGACCCGGCTCAGCAACCCTTGACTGCGCGCTGCCTCGATCAGATCGGGGCGCTTCTTCGCAGTATTGGCCAGCGCCTGCTGGCGCCGCCACTTCTCGATCTCGGCATGATGGCCCCCGAGCAAGATATCGGGCACCCGCACACCTTCGTATTCTTCTGGCCGCGTGTAGTGCGGACAATCCAGCAGCCCGTTGACGAAGCTGTCCTGAACCGCCGACTGGGCATCGCCCAACACACCCGGCAAATGCCTGACCACTGCGTCGATCACGGCCATGGCCGGCAGCTCGCCACCGGATAGCACGAAATCGCCGAGGCTGATTTCCTCATCGACCCGACGCTCGATCAACCGCTGGTCAATCGCTTCGTAGCGTCCGCACAGCATCACCAGGCCTGGACGCTGTGCCAGTGACATCACCTTTTGGTGCGTCAGCGGCGCGCCTTGCGGCGACATCAGCACCACGTGCGGCCGCACCGGCGCCTCCTGGCCCTCCGGCTTGGCCTGCGCCGCCTGCTGGGCGGAACACGCCGCGTCGATGGCATCTTCCAGCGGCTTGGCCAGCATCACCATGCCAGGGCCGCCGCCGTAGGGGCGATCGTCGATGGTACGGTAGTTGTCGCTGGTGAAGTCGCGTGGATTCCAGGTGCGCAACGTGTAGCGCTGCTGCTTTGCCGCCCGGCTGGTAATGCCCCAGTCGGTCAGCGCGCGAAACATCTCGGGAAACAGCGTGATCACGTCGAACTGCATCCGCCTCTCCCTTTACTTGCCCACCACTCGCCCACCGGCTATCGCCGGCCAAGCGCCCTTGCCTTCAGCAGCCCGGGCCGCTCAGTAATCCAGGCCCCAGTCCACCACCACGCGCCGGGCCGAGATATCGACCGAGCGCAGGAATGCGTCGACAAAGGGAATCAGGCGCTCACCCGCCTTGCCATCGGGCAAGGCATGCGCCACCTGCAGGATCTGGTGCGCACCGTTGTCGATCAGCCCGGACACTTCGCCCAGCGACTCGCCCTGCTCATTGAACACGGCACAGCCAATCAGATCGACCCAGTAGAATTCGTTCTCATCCGGCGCGGGGAAGTCCTCGCGACGAATCCAGACACGGCGCCCCTTGAGCGCCTCCGAGTGGTTGCGCTCGGACACGCCGCTCGCCTGGGCCACTACGGTACCGCTGTGCTCGCGGGACTGCACGATCTTCACGCACAAGGCCTCGGAGGCCACGGCATCTGCCGCGCCAACCAGGCCGGTTGGCGGCGGTTTGAGCAGCCACCAGCGGCGCGCGTGCAACAGCGCGCTTGCATCGTCGGCATGCGGCTGGACCTTGATCCAGCCCCGTATCCCATAAGCCGCACCGATATAACCGACCTCGATCAGGTCGTCCGGCAGCTTATCGGTATACGCCAGCGCAGCCGGCAACCCGGTTGCACCGCGCTTGAGACTGGGCTTTTCCTGCTCACCGGCCTCGCGCCGGGCCGAGGGCTCGAGCGGCACATTGAGTGGCCGCCGCGCCGGGGCGCCTTGCTTGCGTTCTGTCACGTGTCGTTTGCCACGCGTCGCGAAACGCGCGTCACAACAATCAGGCTGCAGCCTTGGCGGCGTTTTGCTTGACCAGACGGGCAACCGTCGGCGACAGCTGGGCGCCAACGCCGGTCCAGTACGTCAGGCGGTCTTGCACCAGACGCAGGCCTTCTTCGCTTGCCGAAGCCAGGGGGTTGTAGAAACCAATACGCTCGATGAAACGGCCATCGCGACGATTACGCGAGTCAGCAGCGACGATATTGAAGAAGGGGCGCTTCTTGCTGCCACCGCGAGCCAGACGGATTACGACCATGGGTTTGATTCCTCAGAAAACTTGATGTTCGAACACGAAACGCAAGAGTATAGACCAAATTCCGAGGCCAAACAAACACTTAGAGCGATTGACGCGACACCCGGCCGCAGGCATCGTGGTGAAAACCCCGACAGGAGCGCGCGCCATGCGATTTCATCTTCACATTCGCAGCTTCCGAACCCTGCTCGCGAGCACTTTCTCGGCGTTAGCAGCCGCGATCTGGTTCAGCCCCAATGCCAACGCCGCCCTGCCGCTGGATCAGATCCAGCTGCCCCCAGGCTTTCACATCGAATTGCTGAGCGCGGAGGTGCCGGAAGCCCGTGGCATGACCCTGTCGCCGGCAGGCACGCTCTTCATCGGCACCCGCAGCGAAGGCAAGGTGTATGCGATCCGCAACCCGCTGGCGCCCGCCCCGAAGGTGAAGACTATCGCCACCGGCCTGACCATGCCGGTGGGCGTGGCCTTCCGCAACGGCGCGCTGTACGCCTCCTCGACCTCGCAGATCGTCCGGCTGGATGATATCGATGCCCGCCTGGACAACCCGCCCAAACCCATCGTGGTAAGTGATCGCTTTCCCTCCGAAACGCACCACGGGTGGAAGTTTATCGCCTTTGGCCCGGATGGATATCTGTACGTGCCGGTCGGCGCGCCGTGCAATATCTGCGCGCCCGACGAGAACCGTTACGCCAACATCATGAAGATGAAGCCGGACGGCACCGACTTGCAGGTCGTGGCCAGGGGGGTGCGCAACTCGGTAGGCTTTGACTGGCACCCGGCCACCCGGCAACTCTGGTTCACCGACAACGGGCGCGACATGTTGGGGGACGATGTGCCCGACGACGAGCTCAACCACCTTACCCGGGCGGGCCAGCATTTCGGCTACCCGTACTGCCACGCCGGCAGCGTCCCCGACCCCGAGTTCGGCAAGCAGCGCGCCTGCTCCGAGTTCGAGCCGCCGGCCGCAAAGCTGGGCGCGCATGTCGCCGCGCTCGGCATGCGCTTTTATACCGGCACGCAATTCCCCGCCGAGTACCGCAACAGCATTTTCATTGCCGAACACGGCAGCTGGAACCGGACCAAGCCGGTCGGCTACCGCGTCGTCCGGGTGGTGCTGAATGAGCGCGGCCAGGCGGTGCGCCAGGAGGTGTTCGCGCGAGGCTGGCTGCAGGGCGACAAACCCTGGGGCCGGCCTGCCGATGTCCAGGTTGCCCCGGACGGTTCGCTGCTGGTCAGCGACGACATGGCGGGCGCGGTCTATCGCATCCGCTACGCACCCTGAGCCCTTGCCGCGCGCCGGATACAGCCCGGCCCCCAGGACAGTGGAGAAACAATCCGTTACACCGGTAACGGCTTTAGCATAGGCGCACCGAAGACGCGTGCGTACCATGAACCCATATCTCGAACAACCTCACCACGCGACAGGATACTGGGATTCCGCATGCTCCCCCGCACCCTCCTGCGCGACTCGGTGGCTGGCATCCTGTTGGCCGTTTCCTTGCTCGGCCTCAATGCTGTCAGCCATGCACAGGTCGCGTTTTGGCAACATGGCCGGCCCGAAGGCCGGATTGTGAGCAATGCGCATGGCCAGCCAGGCCACGGCGCATGGGAAATGGCGAGTGTACGCGCGGAACGGCAAGACCATGTGCGTGCCCAGATCGAACGAATGGAAGCCCGCGCGCGCGCCGATGACCGCCTGAATGGCCGCCCCCTGCCACCTCAGGAACGCGACGATGAACGCAACCGGCAGTCGGATCGCAATATGCAAGGCGACAACGGGCGTGGCGAGCAGCGCGGCTCCGGCATGGGCCCGGGCTGGCAAGCGCGCGGACGAGACGGCGGCCGCTAGGCACGCCCCCCCTCCTCACTGTCTTCCATGGCTGATTGCCGTGCCCACGGCAATCACGCTCTACTCTCTACTTGCCCCCTCCTCGACGATATGCCGCGAAAGAAACTCTCGCGGGCATCCGCGTCCGACCCGCAAAGCTTCCTGCCCTGCTCCGCCGGAGTCCGCCCTCGGTTGAGGCCGGCGTACAATGAGCGCCGGCGCCAGCCTGGCTGGCATTCACCTGAATTGCGCTTGCCGGCCGCCCCTGCCGGTCATTAACCTAGCTGTCGCCCCATGCCCGCCGCTACCCAAGTTTCAGCCACCGCTGCCCCCAAGCCGCTTCAGGGCAAATCCAAACTGATCACGGTCGCACTGGCCTTCCTGTTCGGCACCGTGGGCCTGCATCGCTTCTACCTGGGTGGCTTGCGCGATAAGTTTGCCTGGGCGCACCTGCTGGCGGCACTCGCCGGGGTCATCGGCGTCATGTCGATGCAAACTGGCGCCGGCTCGCCGGCCCTGAACTGGACCTTCGCCATTGCCGGCGGCACGTCGGTGATCAGCGCCTTCCTGGCGGCCATCGTGTATGGCCTGCGCCCCGACGACAAATGGGATGCCCGCTTCAACCCGCATGGCACGCCAACCCGTTCGGGCTGGCCCGTCGTGATCCTCGTCATCCTGTCCCTGCTGATCGGCACCGGCCTGCTGATGGCGGGCTTGGCCATCAGTTTCCAGACTTTCTTCGAATCCCAGGTCGAAGCCGCGCGCGCCTTGTCGCAATAAGCCTCAGGTCCCAGGCCCAGCCCCCCCCCCGGCGCCGATGCACTTCGACCTGCTGGACATCGCCGTGTTCGTGCGCGCAGCGTCGCTGGGCAACCTCTCGGCAGCGGCGCGCGATCTCGGGTTATCCACCTCCTCGGCCAGCAGCCGCCTGGCCCAGCTCGAGCAGCGGCTCGGCACGCGGCTGCTGCACCGGACCACGCGCCGCATCTCCCTGACCGGCGAGGGTGAGCGCTTCCTCGAACATGCCGCGCATTTGCTCGACACAGCCGGCCAGGCCGCGCAATCAGTGGGCCGCGGCGCGCAGGCGCCCCAGGGGCAGTTGCGGGTCACGGTGCCCGCCTCTTTTGGCCGCCAGCACGTCTCGCCGGCCATCCCTGCCTTTCTCGCCGCCTACCCGGGACTGACGCTGGACCTGCGCCTGACCGACCAGGTGATCGGCCTGGTCGAGGCCGGCGTCGACGTGGCATTACGCATGGGTGCGTTGCCGGACTCATCCCTGGTGGCACGCCCCCTGGCCCCTAGCCATCGCGCCGTTTGCGCTTCGCCTGGCTATCTTGCTGCGCACGGCACGCCCCGGCATCCCGAAGAGTTGCGCCACCACAATTGCATTGTGCTGGGCGACCAGTCCTCCTGGCAGTTCGACACGGCGCTAGGCAAGACAGCAGTAGCGGTCGCCGGCAACCTGCGCACGGACAACGGCGAAGTCATCCGGGATGCGATCCTGGCTGGCATGGGGCTGGCGCTCAAGTCGACCTGGGACGTTGGCCCTTACCTGCGCAGCGGCGCGCTGGTTCGCGTGCTCCCCGATTACCCGGTGCTGCCGGCCGTGTCGATCTGGGCGGTCTATCCCAGCCGCCGCCAGGTGCCCGCGAAGACGCACGCATTTATCGATTTCTTTGCTGCGCGCTTCGGCTCCCCACCCTACTGGGATAGCCCAGAGGCCACGGCTCCCGCCCCGTAAAAAACACAGCTTGGCTCCCTACGCGAAGTACTGTATAAATATACAGTATCAACTGTAGCCACAGGACCGCCGACGTGCCGACCCGACCACCCTCCTCCAGCCCGCTGAAAGGCCGGGCGGCGCGCTCGAACGACGTCAGCCGGTTCGACGCCTGGACCCGCGAACGGGTCGCCGACGAGTCCCAAGCCTTCGATGAGCCAGAGACACCCCAAATCCAGACCATTGTCTTCACGGAGAAGGCCAAACGCATCGTCTCGCGCAACCAATCGCCAGACCTGCCGTTCGACGCGTCCATCAACCCGTACCGCGGGTGCGAGCATGGCTGTATCTATTGCTATGCCCGGCCCAGCCACGCCTATCTGGGGCTTTCGCCGGGCCTCGACTTCGAAACCCGCCTGTACGCAAAAGACAACGCCGCCGCCTTGCTCGAGGCCGAACTGGCTCACCGCAACTACGTACCGACGGTAATCGCGCTGGGGGCCAATACAGATCCTTACCAACCCATCGAGCGGGATCTCAAGATCACGCGCGGCATCCTGGAAGTGCTGGAGCGATTCAACCATCCGGTGGCCATCACGACCAAGTCGGGCGTGGTCACGCGCGACATCGACATCCTGCAGCGCATGGCGGCCAAGAACCTGGTCCGGGTCCATATGTCGGTCACATCGCTCAAGAACGAGATCGCCCGCACGCTGGAGCCCCGCGCAAGCGCGCCGGCGCGCCGCCTGGCCGCCATCGCTTCCCTGAGCGAGGCCGGCATCCCGGTGGGGGTGATGGTGGCGCCAGTCATTCCGAGCCTGACCGATCCGGAAATGGAGTCCATCCTTGACGCCGGCGCCAGGGCCGGCGCGAAAACCGCGGCGTATATCCTGCTGCGCCTGCCGCGCGAGGTGGAGCAGTTGTTCTCAGAGTGGCTGGCCACCTACCATCCGCTGCGCGCCCGGCACGTCGAAAGCCTGGTCGCGCAAATGCGCGGAGGCCGGGCCTACGACTCACGGTTCGGCACGCGCATGACCGGCACCGGCATCTTTGCCGAACTGCTGCGCAAGCGCTTCAAGCTGGCCTGCCAGCGCTTCGGGCTCAATGCTGAGCGCCACCCTCTCACCATCGAACATTTCTCCCAGGCGAGCGCCGCGCCGCAGATGTCGCTGTTCTAGGCCGGATGCGCAGGACAGCGAGGCTTCAGGCGTGCGGCGCCTTCTCGTCGACCGCGATCGCCAGCGTTTCCTTGATCTCTTCCATCACCACGTAACTCTTGGACTGGGCGGCGCCCGGCAACTGCAACAGGATGTCGCCCAGCAGGCGGCGGTACTCGCCGATCTCGCGGATGCGCGCCTTGATCAGGTAGTCGAAATCGCCCGAGACCAGATGGCACTCCAGTACTTCCGGAATGCGCGACACCTCGCGGCGGAACTGCTCGAACATATTGCCGGACTTGTTGCCCAGCGAGATCTCGACAAACACCAGCAAGCCGCTGCCGAGCAGCGCGGGATTCAGGCGCGCGTAGTAGCCCATGATGACGCCGTCACGCTCCATGCGCTTGACCCGCTCGATGCATGGCGTGATGGTCAGGCCAACCGCTTCCGCCAGTTCCTTCATCGACATACGCCCGTCCGCCTGGAGCAAGGCCAGGATCTTCCGATCCAGCCGGTCCAGGCTACGCACGGGCTGACGACTCGTTCTCATTAGTTATTCCTGTTTCTCTGAAAATTACAATAACTATGACTGCTCATATTTAAATAGTATAGATGTAAATACTTTATCCACTCTATTTCTTGGTTGCGAGCCCCCGACTATGCGCGTTCTCGTTCTTGGCAGTGGCGTAATTGGCGTTACCAGCGCCTGGTACCTGGCCCGTGCCGGCCATGAAGTCACCGTGATCGACCGAGAGGCCGCACCCGCGCTGGGGACCAGTTTCGCCAACGCCGGCCAGATCTCCCCGGGCTATGCGTCGCCCTGGGCCGCACCCGGCGTGCCGCTCAAAGCCATCAAGTGGATGTTCCAGGAGCACGCACCGCTGTCCATCAAACCGGACGGCACGCTGTTCCAGCTGCAATGGATGTGGCAGATGCTGATGAACTGCAGCGCTGAGCGCTATGCGGTCAACAAGGAACGCATGGTGCGCCTGGCCGAGTACAGCCGCGACTGCATCGTCGCCCTGCGCGCCGATACCGGCATCGCCTACGAAGGCCGCCAGCAAGGCACGCTGCAAGTCTTCCGCACCGCCGAGCAGCTCGACGGCGCCGCCAAGGACATTGCCGTGCTGGAGCAAGCCGGCGTGCCCTACCAGTTGCTATCGCGCGAGGAACTCGCCGCCAGCGAACCGGCCCTGGCCGCCGTCAGCCACAAGCTGACCGGCGGCCTGCGGCTACCCAACGATGAAACCGGCGACTGCCAGCTGTTCACCCGGCAACTCGCCGCCATGGCCGAAGGCCTGGGCGTGCAGTTCCAATACAACCGCTCCATCGACGGGCTGCTGACCAAGGGTGATGCCGTTACCGGCGCCATGGTGGGCGGCGAGCCTGTCATGGCCGACCTGGTCGTGGTGGCATTGGGCAGCTGGTCGACACCGTTCGTGAAGAATTTCCTGCCGGGCCTGTCGAACCTGCCGGTGTATCCACTCAAGGGCTTCTCGCTCACGGTGCCGATGACCAATGCCGATCGCAGCCCCGTTTCCACGGTGCTCGACGAAACCTTCAAGGTGGCAATCACCCGCTTCGACGATCGCATCCGCGTGGGCGGCATGGCGCAGATCGTGGGCTACGACCGCACGCTCGACCCGGCCAAGCGCCGCACCCTGGAGCATGTGGTCACGGACCTGTTCCCGGGCGCGGGCGATGTCAGCCGTGCCAGCTTCTGGACCGGCCTGCGCCCGATGACACCGGATGGCACGCCCATCGTCGGCCCCACGCAGGTCAAGGGCCTGTGGCTCAATACCGGCCATGGCACACTGGGCTGGACCATGGCCTGCGGCTCGGGCAAGCTGCTGTCGGACCTGGTGTCCGGCACCTCGCCGGCGATCCGCGCGGACGACCTCTCGGTGGCTCGCTATCTCAAGCCAGCGAGAACGCACGCCGCCCCGCGCCACGCAGCGGCCTGATCCGCGCATCGGTTTCGAGGAAGTAAAAAAAGGCGACCCGCGGGTCGCCTTTTTTCTTGCCTGGACCAGGAAGACCTCAGAACTGCGCTTCGCTCAACGCATTGACCGGCACCGCGCCCGCCACAATGGCATCGCGCAAACCCGATGCCTGTGACAGGATGTGCTCCGCGAAGAAATGCGCCGTCGAGATCTTGGCGTCGTGGAAGGACGGATCCTCGCCACGCTTCGCATCCGCCGCGAGCATCGCGCGGCCAAGCTGCCAGCCCGAAAACACGATGCCGCAGAGCTTCAGGTAAGGCACGCTGCCGGCAAACACGGCATTCGGGTCCGACTTGGCATTGGCCACGACGAACGCCACGACGGTCTCCAGCGCGGCGCGCCCCTTTGCCAGTTGCGCCTGTACCGCGGTAAATGCCGCGCCACCATGCTTGCCAAGCGCTGCCTCGGTCTCGGCAATCTGCGCGCAGATCGCACGGGCCACCGCGCCACCGTCGCGCAGCGTCTTGCGGCCGACGAGGTCGTTCGCCTGGATCGCGGTCGTGCCTTCGTAGATCGGCAGGATGCGGGCATCGCGATAATGCTGGGCCGCGCCGGTCTCCTCGATGAAGCCCATGCCGCCGTGCACCTGCACGCCCAGGCTGGTCACATCGATCGATAATTCGGTGCTCCAGCCCTTGACGATGGGCACCATGAACTCGTAGAACGCCTGGCTTTGCTTGCGCACCGCGTCGTCGGCATGCTGGTGCGCCGTGTCGCACGCGGCGGCGGCCACATACGCTACCGCGCGCGCGCCTTCGATCAGCGAGCGCATGGTCATCAGCATGCGCTTGACGTCCGGGTGATGAATGATGGTCACAGCTTCGCGTGCGGAACCATCGACCGGACGGCTTTGCACGCGCTCGCGGGCAAAATTCACAGCCTGCTGGTAGGCCCGCTCCGACACGGCGATGCCTTGCATGCCGACCGAGAAGCGCGCCGAGTTCATCATGATGAACATGTATTCCAGGCCGCGGTTTTCCTCGCCGACCAGCGTGCCGATGGCGCCACCGTGGTCGCCGAACTGCAGCACGGCTGTGGGGCTGGCCTTGATGCCCAGCTTGTGCTCGATCGACACGCAGTGCGCATCATTGCGCGCGCCCAGCGAACCATCCTCATTCACCAGGAACTTGGGCACGATGAACAGCGAGATGCCCTTGACGCCCTCGGGTGCCGTGGGCGTGCGCGCAAGAACGAGATGGACGATGTTCTGCGCCATGTCGTGCTCACCGTAGGTGATGAAGATCTTGGTGCCGAACACCTTGTAGGTACCGTCACCCTGCGGCTCGGCGCGTGTGCGCACGGCCGCCAGGTCCGAGCCGGCCTGTGGCTCGGTCAGGTTCATGGTGCCGGTCCATTCGCCGGAGATCAGCTTGGGCAGGAAGGTGGCCTTCTGCGCGTCGCTGCCCGCGGTCAGCAGGGCTTCGATGGCGCCGTCTGTCAGCAACGGGCACAGGGCGAACGACAGGTTCGCCGTGTTCAGCATCTCGTTGCAGGCGGTGGCGATCAGCTTGGGCAAGCCCTGGCCGCCAAATTCCTGCGGATGCAGCACGCCCTGCCAGCCACCTTCGCCAAACTGGCGGAACGCGTCCTTGAAACCGGGCGTGGTGGTAACCACACCGTCCTTCCAGCTGCTCGGATCGGTGTCGCCAATGCGGTTGAGCGGCGCCACCACTTGTTCGTTGAATTTGGCTGCCTCGTCGAGCACCGCCTGCGCCGTCTCCGGCGTGGCGTCCTCGAAGCCGGGCAGCTTGCTGACTGCGTCAAGATCAGCCAGTTCGTTCATCACGAACAGCATGTCCTTGAGCGGGGCACGGTAGGTCATCGATGTCTCCGGTATGTATAAAAAAGCCGTTCTCGGGCGGGCCCGGAACGGCTAGTACTTCCTGATCGAGCCCGGCGCGTCAAACGCCGTGCCGGGCGGTGGGGATCAGCCCAGCGCCGCCACCAGTTCGGGCACGACGGTGTTCAGATCGCCAACCAGGCCGTAGTCGGCCACCGAGAAGATCGGGGCTTCGGCATCCTTGTTGATCGCCACGATCACCTTGGAGTCCTTCATGCCGGCCAGATGCTGGATCGCGCCGGAAATGCCGACGGCGATGTACAGCTGCGGCGCAACGATCTTGCCGGTCTGGCCGACCTGGTAATCGTTGGGCACGAAGCCGGCATCGACAGCAGCGCGGGACGCGCCCATCGCGGCGTTCAGCTTGTCGGCCAGCGGCGTCAGCACCTTGGTGTAGTTCTCGCCGGAACCCACGCCACGGCCACCGGACACGATGATCTTGGCCGCGGTCAGCTCGGGGCGGTCGCTCTTGGTGACTTCGCGCGAAACGAATTGCGAGATGCCAGCGTCGGCCACGGCGGGCAGGCTTTCCACGGCGGCCGAGCCACCTTCGGCTGCGGCAGCGTCAAAGCCGGTACCGCGCACGGTGATGACCTTGACCTTGTCCGACGATTGAACGATCGAGATCGCGTTGCCGGCGTAGATCGGGCGCTCGAACGTGTCCGGGCTGTCGACCTTGGTGATGTCCGACAACTGGGCTACGTCCAGCTTGGCCGCGACGCGCGGCAGGATGTTCTTGCCGTAGGCCGATGCGGGCGCCAGGATGTGGCTGTAGTCGCTGGCGATGGCCAGCACTTGCTCGGCCACGTTTTCGGCCAGGCCGTCGGCGAACTGCGGCGCGTCGGCCAGCAGCACCTTGGACACGCCGGCGATCTTCGCGGCAGCGGCAGCGGCGGCGGCGGCATTGGCGCCGGCCACCAGCACGTGGACATCGCCGCCGCACTGGGCGGCTGCCGTCACGGTATTCAGCGTGGCGGCCTTGATGGATTGGTTGTCGTGTTCAGCAATGACGAGTGCAGTCATGTTTTATCTCCTGGCGCGCTCAGATGACCTTGGCTTCGTTCTTCAGCTTTTGCACCAGCGTCGCAACGTCCGGCACCATCACACCCGCGCTACGCTTGGGCGGCTCAACGACCTTGACGGTCTTCAGACGCGGCGCCACGTCCACGCCGAGATCTTCCGGCTTGACGATGTCGAGCGGCTTCTTCTTGGCCTTCATGATGTTCGGCAGCGTGACATAACGCGGCTCGTTCAGGCGCAGGTCGGTGGTCACCACCGCCGGCAGCTTGAGCGACAGGGTCTCCAGACCGCCGTCCACTTCACGCGTCACCGATGCGCGGCCATCGGCCACCACCACCTTCGAAGCGAAAGTGGCTTGCGGCAGGCCCGCCAGCGCAGCCAGCATCTGGCCGGTCTGGTTGGAGTCGTCGTCGATGGCCTGCTTGCCTAGGATCACCAGCTGCGGCTGTTCCTTGTCGACCAGGGCCTTGAGCAGCTTGGCCACGGCCAGCGGCTGCAGGTCTTCGTTCGATTCCACCAGGATGCCGCGGTCGGCACCGATGGCCATCGCCGTACGCAGGGTTTCCTGGCACTGGGTCACGCCGCAGGACACGGCGATCACCTCGGTGACCACCCCGGCTTCCCGCAGGCGCACCGCTTCTTCCACGGCGATTTCGTCAAACGGGTTCATGCTCATCTTGACGTTAGCCAGATCCACACCCGTGCCGTCCGACTTCACCCGGACCTTGACGTTGTAATCCACCACGCGCTTGACTGCGACGAGTACTTTCATGCGCTCACTCCACTGATAGTCGATAGTCAGAAATTTGGTTCGCCCGCCATTATAACCACCGGGTGGGTGGCACTCTTATTTTTCGAACGGTCGTACTATTTTATCGGTAAAGAATTGCCGGGCATAGCCCGGCAATGTGAAAACCTCGCCGTATTGTGCCGCAGGATGCCCTGCGGCACACGGTTTTTGAGGGTTTTTTCAAACTTACCAGGCGGTAATCACCGAATCCTTGAAAGTGCTCTGGACGTACTGCTTGATCTCCGGCGAATGATAGGCCTTGACCAGCTTGGCTACCCAGGGCTTGTTCTTGTCGGCTTCGCGGATGGCGATCAGGTTGGCATAGGGACCCTTGGGGCCTTCCATGGCAATCGCGTCCTTGGTGGGCGACAGGCCAGCCGATTCAGCGTAGTTACCGTTAATGGCGGCGGCGTCGAGGTCATCCAGCGAACGCGGCAGCTGCGCGGCGTCCAGTTCGACGATTCGGATCTTCTTCGGGTTGGAAACGATGTCCAGCGGCGTGGCCTTCAGGCCGGCATCCGGGCGCAGCTTGATCAGGCCCTTGCTTTGCAGCAACAGCAAGCCACGACCGCCATTGGTGGGGTCGTTCGGCACGCCAACGCGCGCGCCGTCCTTGAGCTGGTCGAGCGACTTGATCTTCTTGGAGTACACGCCCATCGGGAAGGTCACGGTGAAGGCGATGTGGGTGAACTTGTAGCCACGGTCCTTGATCTGCGCTTCCAGGTACGGCAGGTGCTGGTAGCTGTTGGCGTCCAGGTCGCCAGCGGCCAGCGCGGCGTTCGGCTGGACATAGTCACTGAACTCCACCAGCTGGATATTCAGGCCGTCCTTGGCCGCGACCTTCTTCACCTGCTCCATGATCTGGGCGTGCGGGCCTCCGGTGACGCCGATCTTGATCGGCTTTTCCTGCGCCATGGCGCCAGTGGCCAGGGTGGCGCCCAGGGCGGCGCCGACAATCCATTGCAGCAAGTTACGACGTTGCATGTTGACTTCCTTTATCTCGATGGCTCTATGTCTTTGCAGATAGCCAGGCGGATCGCCGGGCCGACTTGTTACTTGTGGCTGATGCGCCGCACCAGCCAGTCGCCGAAGCTTTGCACCGCTTGTACGAAGACGATCAGGATCAGCACCACCGCCACCATCACCTCGGTGATGTAGCGCTGGTAGCCGTAGCGGATGCCGAGGTCGCCCAGGCCGCCGCCACCGATGGCGCCGGCCATGGCCGAGTAGCCCACCAGGCTGACAAAGGTGATGGTCAGGCCGGCCACGATGCCGGGCATGGCCTCGGGCAGCAGCACCTTCATCACGATCTGGCCGGTGCTCGCGCCCATCGACTGGGCGGCCTCGACCAGGCCTTTGTCGACTTCGCGCAGCGCGCTTTCCACCAGGCGTGCGATAAACGGGATCGCGGCGATGGTCAGCGGCACCACGGCCGCGGTCGTGCCGATCGACGAGCCCACGATAAAGCGCGTGAACGGAATCACCACCACCAGCAGGATGATGAAGGGGATCGAGCGCACGGCGTTGACCACCACGCCAATGGTGCGGTTGAACAGCGGGTGCGACAGCACGCCGCCGCGGTTGGTCAGGTGCAGCAGCACGCCCAGCGGCACGCCAAACAGCGCGCCGACCACGCCCGAGATGCTCACCATCAGCAGCGTCTCGTTGAACGAGGTCAGGAACAGGTCAAACATTTCAGACCACATGCTCGATCTCCTCCACCACCACGCCTTCTTGTTGCAGATACTCCATTGCCGCCTTCACGTCGGCCAGGTCGCCGGTGGCCATGATGGCCAGCGAGCCGAAGGCCTGGCCCTGGATTTCGTCGATATGCCCGTGCAGGATGTTGAAGTCCAGCCCGTAGCGGCGAATCGCCTGGGCCAGCACTGGCTGGTCCACGCCCGCGCCGGTGAAGGCCAGGCGATAGACGTGGTCGCGCCCGTTGCCGAGGCGGCTCTCCACGCGCTTGAGCACGCTTTGCGGCAGTTCCTGCGCGATCACGTCGCCGATCATGGCGCGCGTGACCGCGTGCTGCGGACGCAGGAAGACGTCGATCACCCGGCCGGTTTCCACCACCTGGCCAGCCTCAAGCACGGCCACGCGGTCGCAGACCTGCTTGATCACTTCCATCTGGTGCGTGATCATGACGATGGTCAGGCCCAGCTCGCGATTGATCTGCTTGAGCAGTTCCAGGATGGAGCGCGTGGTCTCCGGATCGAGAGCGGAAGTGGCCTCGTCCGAAAGCAGCACCTTGGGCTTGCTGGCCAATGCACGTGCAATCCCCACGCGCTGCTTCTGCCCGCCGCTGATCTGGGCGGGATAGCGATCCTTGAGCGCCGTCAGGCCAACCAGCTCCAGCAGCGGCAGCACCGTGTCGGAGATCTCGCTGCGGGATTTGCCAGCCAGCTCCAGCGGCAGCGCCACGTTGTCATAAACGGTGCGCGACGACAGCAGGTTGAAATGCTGGAAGATCATGCCGATGTCGCGGCGTGCCCGGCGCAACGCGCCGCTGTCGAGCGCGGTCAGTTCCTGGCCGGCGACGAAGACGCGGCCGGCGCTGGGGCGGTTAAGCAGGTTGATGGCGCGCACCAGCGTGCTCTTGCCAGCGCCGCTGCGGCCGATGATGCCGAAGACCTCACCTGCCGCAATCGACAGGTTGACGTCCCGCAGCGCATGCACCTCACCCGACCCGCCGGGGAAGCGCTGCGAAAGACCTTGCAGTTCGATCATGTGAAAAGAAAACGGCAACAGGCGAGTTTGTCTCTAGCACTGTTGCCGCATTTTATTTTTTTGGGCGAAGCGCGCATTTTAAGCGATCCGCTTCATACCAGAAACGACTTTTTGCCGATGTCTTTATGCGCTGTGGGCATATAGCCCAACAAAAACCAAAAAAAAGAGATTTACAAGACATCCCACAAGGGCGGGCGCTTGTCGAGGAAGGCCTGCACGCCTTCCAGCGCCGTCGGATCCATCATGTTGCAGGCCATGGTCTGCCCGGCGAGCTGGTAGGCCGCTTCGATGCCCATCTCCAGCTGGCGGTAGAACAGGCCCTTGCCGGCGGCCACGGCGGCGGCCGGCTTGGCGCAGATGCTGGCCGCCAGGCGTGCAACCTCGGCATCGAGGGCATCGGCGGGCACCACGCGGTTGACCAGCCCGCGGTCGCGGGCTTGCAGCGCGTCGATCATGTCACCGGTCAGCAGCATTTCCATGGCGTGCTTGCGCGACAGGTTGCGCGACAGCGCCACGCCTGGCGTGGCGCAGAACAAGCCAAGGTTGACGCCCGATACCGCAAAGCGAGCCACATCGGCGGCCACCGCCAGGTCGCACATCGCCACCAGTTGGCAGCCGGCCGCTGTGGCAATGCCTTGCACGCGCGCGATCACCGGCTGCGGCATCTTCTGCATCGCCATCATCATGCGGGTGCAGCGGTCGAACAGGCGGCGGTAGTAGTCGTGCGACGGGCTTGCGCGCATCTCGCGCAGATCATGTCCCGCGCAGAATGCACGGCCGGCGGCGGCCAGCACCACGACGCGGACCGAGGCATTGGCGCCGGCGCGGGCAAACGCCGCGCACAGCGCATCCAGCAGGTCCTCTGACAGCGCGTTGAACGCCTCCGGGCGGTTCATCGTCAGGCGCAGCACGCCCGGGGCGTCGAGGCTTTCGCTCACCAGCGGGGTCACGGCGCGGTTATCGGTTTCAGCCATGCGAGGGCCTCCTATCGTTCGAGCAGCACCTTGAGGTGTGCACACACGCTACGGCTCAGCGCGCTCAGGTTATAGCCGCCTTCAAGGCAACTGACGATGCGCCCCTTTGCATGGGCGCGGGCGACGTCGACCAGTTGGGCGGTGATCCAGGCATAGTCCTGCTCGACCAGCCCCATCTGCCCGAGGTCATCCTCTCGATGGGCGTCGAAGCCAGCCGAGATAAACAACATCTGCGGCTTGAACTCGTTCAGGCGCGGCAGCCAGATCGTCTCCACCACTTCGCGCACCGCCAGGCCGTTGGTATAGGCCGGCAGCGGGATGTTCGACATATTGGTGGCAATGTGCTCGGTGCCGCTGTAGGGATAAAACGGATGCTGGAAGAAGCTGCACATCAGCACCTGGGCGTCGCCACGGAATGCGGCTTCGGTGCCATTGCCGTGATGCACGTCGAAATCGACGATGGCCACGCGCTCCAGCCCGTGCGCGGTGAGCGCATGACGCGCGGCGATCGCCACATTGTTGTAGAAGCAGAAACCCATGGCCCGGTCCGGCTCGGCATGGTGGCCCGGCGGGCGCACGCAGCAGAACGCATTCTCGATCTCGCCCGCCATCACCGCGTCGGTAGCAGCCACCGCGGCGCCTGCCGCATGGGTGGCGGCGGCGAGCGTGTGCGGATTCATCAGGGTATCGGGATCGATCGGGTGGTAGCCGCTGGCCGGGCTGGCCGCGGCCAGCGAGGCGATGTACTGCGGAAGATGCACGCGCCCGATCTGCTCGGCGGTGGCGGCGCTCGCCTCGCGCCGGTCAAGCAGGCCATCCATGCCGTGCGAGATCAGGTGATCCTCAATGGCCTGCAGGCGCTCAGGGCACTCCGGATGGAATGGCCCCATCTCATGCAGCAGGAACTCGGGATGCGTGTAATAGCCTGTGGGCATGTCTTATTGCTTTCATCGTGGTCTCCATTCGTTACGTTAGCACATGCCGCGCCAGCCACCCAGCGACCTGCCGCGCGGACACCATCCGCTATACTCGCAGCGACTTGCAAAGGACACCATGACCGACTCCCAGCGCTCCCTGCGCCGCCCGCTTCTGGGCGCCGCACTTTCCGCTGCCGCATTGAGCTTGTGCGGCGTCTCCCCCGCCCTGCTTGCAGCCGGCAAGCGCCGCGTGAGCATGCGCGAAGAAGAAATCGAGCCGGGCCGCTACCGTGACAATCCCAAGAGCCGCGCCTTCATCGACGAGATGGTGGCACGCCACGGCTTTGCCCGCCAGACGCTGGAAGGCTGGTTCGGCCAGGCCGTGTATTCATCCACGGTGGTGCGCCTGATCATGCCGCCCGCCACGCCGGGACGCAAAAGCTGGCGCACCTACCGCTCGCGCTTTATCGAGCCGATCCGCATCAACGCGGGCGTGCGCTTCTGGCAGCAAAATCGCGAAACACTGCGCCGCGCGGAAGCCGAGTTCGGCGTGCCGGCCTCGGTGATCGTCGGCATCATCGGTGTCGAGACCATCTATGGCCGCGACATGGGTACCTTCCGCGTGATCGACTCGCTTTCCACGCTGGCCTTCGATTATCCGGACGTGCCCAACCGCGAAGCGCGCACCACGCTGTTCCGCAACCAGCTGACCGACTACCTGCTCTGGTGCCGCGACACCAACACCGATGTGTTCTCGGTGCTGGGCTCCTTCGCGGGTGCCGTGGGCATTCCGCAGTTCATGCCCACAAGCCTGCGCGAATACGCCATCGACTATGACGGCGACGGCCGCATCGACCTGCGCAGCAGCGCCACCGACGCGATCGGCAGCGTGGCGCGTTTCCTGCAGCTGCACGGCTGGGAACCGGGCCGCCCGGTGGTCTGGCGCATCGCCGCCGACGAGGGCAGCCGCGGCATCGCCGCCGCAGCCGCGGATGGCGAGCCATGGCCCACCCGCACGCTCAACCAGTTGCTCAAGGCCGGCCTGCGCGTGGACGAGCCGATCGACCCGACACGCGAAGGCGAAACCGGCGTGCTGGTGGTGGACCTGCCCACGCCCGGCGAAACCACCGACTACATGCTCGGCCTGCGCAACTTCTATGTGCTGACGCGCTACAACCGCAGCTTCTTCTACGCGCTGGCTGTGTACCAGCTGGGCGAGGCGGTCAAGGCGGCGATGGGCTAAGCCGGCATCCGCTGCGCGACAAACAAAAAGCCCCCGCAAGACTGAACTCGCGGGGGCTTTTTCAATGCGCGCGGCAAGGCGGCATCAGGCCGGGAACACCCCGGTCGAAAGGTAGCGATCACCGCGATCGCACACCACGAACACGATGGTGGCATTCTCCACTTCCTCGGCGATACGCAGCGCGACGCACAGCGCGCCCGCAGCCGAGATGCCGCAGAAGATCCCTTCCTCGCGCGCCATGCGACGTGCCATGTGCTCGGCATCGCCCTGGCTGACAGGCTCGGTACGGTCGATGAATTTCGGATCGTAGATCTTCGGCATGTACGCCTCGGGCCACTTGCGGATGCCGGGAATACGCGAGCCTTCAGCCGGCTGCGCACCCACGATCCGGATCCCTGCGTTCTGTTCCTTCAGGTAGCGCGAGACACCGGTAATGGTGCCCGTGGTGCCCATGGCAGAGACGAAGTGAGTAATGCGCCCTTCGGTGTCGCGCCAGATCTCCGGGCCGGTGGTCTCGTAATGCGCCAGCGGATTGTCCGGATTGGCGAACTGGTCCAGGATCACGCCGCGGCCGTCGCGCTCCATGGAGTCAGCGAGGTCACGCGCGTATTCCATGCCGCCCTTGACCGGCGTCAGGATGATCTCCGCGCCGTAGGCAGCCATGCTCTGGCGGCGCTCCATGCTCAGGTCTTCCGGCATGATCAGCACCATCTTGTAGCCGCGGATGGCGGCTGCCATGGCCAGCGCGATGCCGGTATTGCCCGAGGTAGCCTCGATCAGCGTATCGCCCGGCTTGATGCGCCCGCGCGACTCGGCGCGGGCAATCATCGAGACCGCCGGCCGGTCCTTGACCGAGCCCGCCGGGTTGTTGCCCTCGAGCTTGCCGAGGATTACGTTGCCGCGCGGGGTACCGGCGGCGCCGGGGATGCGCTGCAGTTGCACCAGCGGCGTATTGCCGATGGTGTCTTCAATCGTCTTGTAGGCCATGGTGAGCGGGATTCCAATGTCGGCGGACATTGTAATCCAGTCGCAAAGCCTGCGTTGCCGACATGGCGTGTCAGGCTTCGGCTTCGGCTTCGGCTTTGCGGCTGCCCAGCAGGTGGTACAGCAGAATCGCGCCGAAAGTGGCGGTACCGATGCCGCCCAGCGTCATGCCGCCCAGCTTCAGCGTCAGGTCGCCAGCCGCCACGGTCAACGTGGCGCCGACCGTGATCAGGTTGCGCGAACTGGAGAAATCGACCTTGTTCTGCACCCAGATACGCCCGGCAGTGGCGGCGATCAGGCCGAACACCACGATGGTCAGGCCACCGATCACGGGGCCCGGGATGGTCAGGATCAGCGCACCGAACTTGGGCGAAAAGCCCAGCACCAGCGCCACCACCGCCGCCACCACGAAGATCAGCGTGGAGTAGATCTTGGTCACCGCCATCACGCCCATGTTTTCGGCGTAAGTGGTCACGCCCGTGCCGCCGCCGCCGGCGGAAATGATGGTGGCAATGCCGTCGCCGATGAAGGCGCGGCCGATATATGGATCGAGATTGCGGCCGGTCATCACGCTGATGGCCTTGATGTGCCCGAGGTTTTCCGCCACCAGCACGATCGCCACCGGCGCGATCAGCAGCATGGCGCTGGCCTGGAACACTGGCGTGGAGAAGACCGGCAGCCCGAACCAGGCTGCGGCGGCCACGCCGGAGAAGTCGATGCCTTTGCCCATGCCCAGCCCGTTGGTGCAAAGGTAGTACAGCACGTAGCCGAACAGCCCGCCCACCAGTACCGGCAGCCGGCGCAGCATGCCCGGCGCATGCACCGCCACCACGCCCACCGCCAGCACGGTCGCCAGGCCCACCCAGGTATCCAACGGCGCGCCGCTCACGGCCTTGACCGCCACCGGCGCGAGGTTCAGGCCGATGGCCGCGACGATGGCACCCGTCACCACCGGCGGCATCAGCCGCTCCACCCAGCGATACCCCACCGCCTGCACCACCAGCCCGATCAGCAAGTACAACACGCCCGCGGCGATGATGCCGCCGAGCGCCACCGGGATATTCGGGTTGGGGCCGCTGCCGGCGTAGCCGGTCGCCGCGATCACCACCGCGATGAAGGCAAAGCTGGAGCCCAGGTAGCTCGGCACCCTGCCGCGCACGCACAGAAAGAAAATCAGCGTGCCGATGCCGGAAAACAGGATGGCGATATTGGGATTGAAGCCCATCAGGATCGGCGCGATCGCGGTCGAGCCGAACATCGCTACCACGTGCTGGATACCTGCCAGCAGGGTCTGGCCGGCGGGCAGTCGCTCATCAGGCGCAATCACGCCGTGCGTCTTCAGCCGCCACTTGGGCAGGAATCCCGCGTCCTCGTTATTTCCCATTGTCCAGCTCCCTTTTTATTGGCCTGGCCGCCCCGAATGCGGGCAGGTCCGGCGCGATCTTGGATTTTGTTGGCCACGCAGCCGGCTCGGGCCGCAACAGCGTCCGCATGATACCGCGCGGCCGCATTCGTGATAAGCCACACGGCACTAGCACGAGCCATACCAGCGCCGGATCCTCGTGCTGGTGCACGCGCAGCAAAAAGCCCCGGGCTCGGCCGGGGCTTCGACGATCGGATAGCTTGGATGCGGGCGCCCCGCTGCACGCCCGCGGCAACCTTAGCGAACGGCCTTGGCGGGCGGCTTCTCCGTCTTGGCGTCTTTTTTGGCCGGGGCCGCCGCCACCGTGGCCTTCGGCGCCGCAGCGCCGCCGGCACCGATGGTCATGCCGGCCTCCTGCAAGCGCACGACAGATTTCTGCCCCAGGCCCTTGACCCGATCGGCGAGATCCGCGGCATCCTTGAAGGGACCACCCCGGCTGCGCTCGCTGACAATGGTGCTGGCCGTGGCCGGCCCGATGCCCTTGAGCGACACCAGCGCGGCCTCATCGGCGGTATTCACATCGACAGCCGCAAACGCGGCACCCGATAGCGAGAACCAGACGGCGGCGGCCAGCAGGACCTGCCTGGACGCGCGCGTCAAAGTTGGCTTGAACATGGGAGTTTCTCCTATCCATTGATGAAGGTCGCTTCGCCCTGGCAGGACGAAGCAACACGCAGGATAGGAGCGCGCAACTGGCTTGGCGCACCTCGCAACAAAAGTTCACCTCAACGCGACCGAGGTGTCTCCACAGCGCGCGCAAGGCGCACAAAAGGCGCCCTTACGCGCGCGTCTTTGCGACTTCAGCCCTTGTTCTGCAGCAGCCAGCGGCAGTAGCGCGACACGCCTTCTTCCACAGTGTAGAAGGCATCCTTGTACCCAGCGCCACGCAGGCGCGAGACATCGGACTGGGTGTAGCACTGGTACTTGCCGCGCAGCGCGTCGGGGAACTTGATGTACTCCACCAGTCCCTCCTGCACCATCTCGTCGAGCGTCAGCTGGGGGCGGCCATCGGCCTCGCGCAGCGTGTTGACCACCGTCGCGGCAATGTCGTTGAACGGCTGCGCGCGGCCGGTGCCGAGGTTGAAGATGCCCGACTTGTCCGGATGCTCCAGGAAGAACAGGTTGACCTTCACCACGTCCTCCACCGAGATGAAGTCGCGGGTGTGGCCACCCGGCGCATAGCCGCCATACTCGCCAAACAGCTTCACCGTGCCGTCGGCGCGGAACTGGTTGAAATTGTGGAACGCCACCGAGGCCATGCGGCCCTTGTGCGCTTCGCGCGGGCCATACACGTTGAAGTAGCGAAAGCCCACGATCTGCGACAACGCGGACGGCAGCGTGCGCCGCACCACCTGGTCGAACAGGAACTTCGAGTAGCCGTAGACGTTCAGCGGCTTCTCGTATTGGCGCTCTTCCTTGAACACCTGCGAGGCGCCATATGTGGCTGCCGAAGAGGCGTAGAGGAACTGCGTGCCCTGCTCCAGGCAGGCATCCATCAACGCCTGGGTGTAGCGGAAATTGTTCTCCATCATGTAGCGGCCGTCGGTCTCCATGGTGTCGGAGCAGGCTCCCTCATGGAACACCGCGCGCACCTTGCCGAACTCACCGCGCTTGAAGCGCTCGAGAAACTCGCTCTTGTCGAGGTAGTCGCGGATCTCGCAGTCGACGAGATTGTGGAACTTGTCGGCGCGCGTCAGGTTGTCGACGGCGACGACATTGTCTTCGCCGCGCTCGTTCAGGCCCTTGACGAGGTTGCTGCCGATAAAGCCGGCAGCGCCGGTTACGATGATGGTCATGGTCGTGTGGGCTCAAACGAGCCAGGAGGCAGCGCGGCCATTACGCCGGCGTGCCGAACAATTCAGGATAGGTGACGACCGCGGTGCCCAGCTTGCCCACCACGATGCTGCCTGCGCGATTGGCGTGCTGCACGGCCTCCTTAAGCGGCACGCCAGCGCCCAGCATGGTCGCCAGCGTGGCAATCACGGTGTCGCCGGCGCCGGACACGTCGTAGACTTCGCGCGCCTGCGCCGACACGTGCAGCACCTCGGCTTCGGTGTAGAGCGTCATGCCCTCTTCCGAGCGCGTCAGCAGCAGCGCTTCGAGATGCAGCTCGCGCCGCAGGTTCTGGGCCCGGATGGTGAGATCGGACTCGGTCTTCCAGGCGCCCACCACGTGCCGCATTTCGGCACGGTTGGGGGTGATCAGCGTCGCGCCGCGATAGCGTGAGTAATCGTCGCCCTTGGGGTCGACCAGCACCAGGCAGCCCGCGGCGCGGCCAGCCTCGACCATGCGGCCCACGTGGGCCAGGCCGCCCTTGCCGTAGTCGGAGAGCACCAGGACCTTGTACTCTTTGACCAAGGCAAGGAAACGATCCTGCACCGCGGCCAGCACTTCATGTCCCGGTGCATTCTCGAAGTCCACGCGCAGCAACTGCTGCTGGTGCGCCACCACGCGCAACTTGATGGTGGTGTTGACGCTGGGGTCGCGATGCAGGTAGGGCTGCACGTGGCTGGCGCTGAGCAGCGCCTCCAGCGTGCGGCCGGGCTCGTCATCGCCGACCACGCCCAGCATGCCCACCTGGGCGCCCAGCGCGGCGGCATTGCGCGCCACGTTGGCAGCGCCGCCAAGGCGTTCGTCGCTGCGCTTGATCTGCACCACCGGCACCGGGGCTTCCGGGGAGATACGCTCGACATCGCCGAACCAATAGCGGTCGAGCATCATGTCGCCCGCCACCAGGATGCGCGATTGATTGATCTGTTGCTGCGGAATATGGTTCTTGCTCATGGACATCCTTGGCAACACAGCCCGGTCCGTCAGCCGGGGCGTTGGCTTGTCGTTCCCGTTGGGTTGCGTTTCAGCGCGTCGTGGTCGGCCGCCCGATCGCATGATATTCGATGCCCGCTTCCTGCATGGCTTCGGGCTCGTACAGATTGCGTCCGTCGAAGATGACGGGGGCCTTCAGGCGGCGCTTGATCTGGTTGAAATCCGGGCTGCGGAACACCTTCCATTCTGTGACGATGACCAGGGCATCGGCACCGTCGAGCGTGTCCATCTGCGCGTCGCTGAAATGCACGCGTGCAAAGCCACCGTCGATGTGTGCGAGATCGAGGGCCAGCGCATGCTTGGCCTCGGCCATCGAGATCGGATCATGCACGCGCAGCGAGGCGCCGCGCGACACCAGCGCTTGCGCCAGCACCCGCGACGGCGCTTCGCGCATGTCGTCGGTATTGGGCTTGAAGGCCAGGCCCCAGATCGCAAAGGTGTGCCCGGCGAGATCCTCGCCAAAGCGGCGCACGACCTTGTCGGCCAGCACCTGCTTTTGCGCGTCGTTGACCGCTTCCACCGCTTCCAGCACGCGCATGGGCTTGCCATGCGCGCTGGCGGTGCGCATCAGCGCCTGCACATCCTTGGGGAAGCACGAGCCGCCATAGCCGGCACCGGCGTACAGGAAACTATAGCCAATGCGCGGATCGGAACCGATGCCCATGCGGACCAGCTCGATATCAGCACCGACTTCATCGGCCAGGTTCGCCAGCTCGTTCATGAACGAGATGCGCGTGGCCAGCATCGAGTTGGCGGCGTACTTGGTGAACTCGGCCGAGCGCACGTCCATATAGAACGTACGCTCGTGATTGCGGTTGAAGGGCGCGTAGAGCTGGCGCATGATCGCCTTGGCATGCCGGCCAGCCACGTCGGCATTGCAGCCCAGCACGATACGGTCGGGACGCATGAAGTCCTCCACCGCGGCGCCTTCCTTCAGGAATTCCGGATTGGAGACCACCGAGAACTGCAGGTCCTCTAGGCCGCGCGCGGCCAGCTCTTCACGAATGGCTTCGGCGACACGATCGCCGGTGCCGACCGGCACGGTAGACTTGTCCACCACCACCTTGAAGCCGGTCATGTACTTGCCGATATTGCGGGCAGCCGCCAGCACATATTGCAGATCGGCGGAGCCATCCTCGTCAGGCGGCGTGCCAACGGCAATGAACTGCACGTCGGCATGCTCCACGCTGGCCGCCACATCGGTGGAAAACGTCAGCCGGCCAGCCTCGCGATTACGCTGGATCAGCTCTTTCAAGCCCGGTTCGTAGATTGGCACGCCGCCGGCATTGAGCATCGCGATCTTGCGTTCATCGACGTCCAGGCAAAACACGTCGTTGCCCAGCTCGGCCAGGCAGGCCCCGGTCACTAGACCGACGTAGCCGCTGCCGATAATGGTGACTTTCATAACTTGTACTCCAGATAGGGATTGGCGTGCGACGCTAAAGCAGCAACATCGACATCGGCGCCAGCATCAGCCGAGCGCCTCGGAACGGCGCGGTGCGTAGGTTTCCCAGCGGTTGCAGCCAGGGCACTGCCAATAGAACAACCGGGCGCGGAAACCGCACTCGCGGCAGGTATAGCGCGCCAGGTTACGCGTGCGGTGCTGCAGCAGGTCGCGAATCGCCGACACCTCCTGCTCATGTTCGACATCGTGCGCGGAGCCCGCCGGCTCGCCATCAGCCGCATCAGCCGCATCGGCCGTGACAGCCACGCTGGCTTGCGCTACCTCGGCGGCCTGCGCCTCAAAATACTTGGTCAGCGCCTGCAACGACGGCTGCCGGCGCAATTGCTCTCGCATCAGGACGGCCGCGGCATGCGCGCCGTGCTGCTCCAGCTCGGCGCGATAGGCACTATCGAGCAGCTCGGCAGCCAGGTTCGTCTTCAGCAGTCCGCGCAGCCACTCCAGCGCCTGGCCATCGTCGCCGAGCTGGCGGTACGCTTTGACCACCCGATCCGCCACCAGCGGCAGGTAAGACGCGTCCTGCTTCTCGATGCCCAGCCAGTGGCCAAGCGCGCCTTGCGCGTCGCCCGCGGCCATGGCCACATCGCCCAGCAGCATCGGCGCACGCACATTGGCGGGGTTTTCCTTGGCAGCCTGCTGCAGCCAGCCGATGGCGTCATCGGGCTGCTTGCGCTGCAGCGCGTCCTGTGCCAGTTCGCAGCAGAACTGCGCGATCTGCACACTGTAGTCCTTCTGCTCCAGCGGCTGCAGCTCGCGTGCCGCGTCGATGGCTTTCTTCCACTCTTTCTCGACTTCGTAGAGCTCCAGAAGCACATGCTTGGCCGGGGCCGCGTACGGCCCTGACATCAGCCGGCGCAGCGATTCCTCCGCGCGGTCAAGCAGGCCGGCGCGCAGGAAATCCTGGCCCAGCTCATAGAGTGCGTGCTCGCGCTCGGCATCGGGAAGATCCTGGCGGCTAGCCAGGTTCTGGTGCACGCGGATGGCGCGTTCGGTTTCACCACGCCGGCGGAACAACGCGCCAAGCGCAAAGTGCAGCTCGGTGGTCTCGGGGTCCAGGCGCACCACCTCGATGAACGCGTCGATGGCTTGGTCGGGCTGCTCGTTGAGCAGGAAATTCAGCCCCTTGAAATAGGAGCGCGGCAGCGCGCCCTGCTCGCTCATCAGCTGGCGCGCATCGAAGCGGGCAGCCATCCAGCCGAGGCCGAAAATGAGCGGCAGCGCCAGCAGCCACCAGGTTTCAAAAATCATGGGTCAGACTTTCGGGCCAACTACGTTGTAAGGAATACCGGAACCTGCCGCGGCCTGTGGGTCGCGCGCACCTTCCGCCGACTGGCTGCGCGCCTCGCCCAGCGCACGCCGCAGCCGGCCCGCCTCCATACGCTGGCGCATCAGCACGGGCGCCAGCGCAGCGAGCGCGGCGAGGATGCCCAGCCCGAACGCGGCCAGCAAGATCAGGATCAGCGGCGCGCGCCAGACGGCATCAAAAAAGAGTTGCAGCGAGACGTCGGCGGTATTGCGCAGCGCCAGCACGAACAGCAGCGCGAACAGGACGATGCGGATGATCCAGGCGACAAGTTTCATGCGGGCTTCATGCGGCAGATGGGATGAATCGGACTCCGGTGATGCGGACGTCGGCGGGCGGTGCCCCCTCGGTGGATTCCCGGCATTGTAGCGGAATCGCCTCGCGCCAACGGTAACGTCTTGTATGCTCGCACAATGAAAAAGCGCCCCGATAAGGGGCGCTTTTTTGACTATCCAGGCACATCACAAGCCAAACGCAGCGGATTCAGGACTGGGCCAGCTTCAGCCCGCCATCATCATGCAAGGCGTTGCCGGCAGCGGCTGCCGGCTTCGCCTGGCCAGGCGCGGTCACATGACCCGCACCAGCCGTAGCGCCATGGCCATTGCTGCCGCCATGGGTGCCGCCATTCGCATTGCCGTTGCCAACGAGACTTCCGTTGGCATTGGCGCCAGTGCCGCCGCTACCTGCCTGCGGCAGCGCCGGGCTGCGATCGACTCGTTCACGCAACTCCTTGCCCGCCTTGAAGTGCGGCACCCGTTTCTCGGGCACCAGCACACGTTCGCCGGACTTGGGGTTGCGTCCCACGCGCGGCGGACGCCGGTTCAGACCAAAACTGCCGAATCCGCGAATCTCGATGCGGTGGCCATCAGCCAGCGCTTCGGACATCGCGTCGAGGATCGTCTTCACCGAGATGTCCGCATCCCGCAGCAACAGCTGCGGGAACCGGGCAGCCAGTTTTTCGACAAGCTCGGACTTGGTCATGGGCATCCGCTAGCAGGCGTAAGAACCAATGCTTACTGGTTGTCCTGGCCGAGCTTGGCCTTCAGCAGCGCGCCCAGGTTGGTCGTGCCAGCCGTGCCGGTGTCGGCAGCGAACTTTTGCATGGCTTCTTGCTGCTCGACGTTGTCCTTGGCCTTGATCGACAGGTTGATGTTGCGCGACTTGCGGTCGACGTTCACCACCAGGGCGGTGATTTGTTCGCCTTCCTTCAGCACGTTGCGAGCATCTTCCACGCGGTCAGCCGAGATTTCGGATGCGCGCAGGTAGCCTTCGACGTCATCAGCCAGTTGCACGACAGCGCCCTTGGCATCAACAGTCTTGATCGTGCCGTTGACCAGGGAACCCTTGTCGTTAGCCGAGATGAAGTTGTTGAACGGGTCGCCCGACAGCTGCTTGATACCCAGCGAGATGCGCTCCTTGTCGACGTCGATGCCCAGAACCACGGCTTCCACTTCGTCGCCCTTCTTGTACTTGCGCACGGCTTCTTCGCCGGTTTCTTGCCAGGACAGGTCGGACAGGTGCACCAGGCCGTCGATGCCACCGGGCAGGCCAATGAACACGCCAAAGTCGGTGATCGA
The DNA here is from genome assembly GCF_058801495.1 of Cupriavidus sp. GW822-FHT03E04. Classification (NCBI taxonomy): domain Bacteria; kingdom Pseudomonadati; phylum Pseudomonadota; class Betaproteobacteria; order Burkholderiales; family Burkholderiaceae; genus Cupriavidus; species Cupriavidus sp. GW822-FHT03E04. Next base: position 57,060 of record NZ_JBXANI010000012.1, on the reverse strand, counting down.
CTTGATCTGGCCGCCCAGCTTGTCGCCCTTCTTGTGGTTACGGCTGAAATCGTCCCACGGATTGGCCTTGCATTGCTTCATGCCCAGGCTGATACGACGCTTGTCTTCGTCGATATCCAGAACCATGACTTCGACTTCGTCGCCCAGCTGGACAACCTTCGACGGAGCGACGTTCTTGTTGGTCCAGTCCATTTCGGAAACGTGGACCAGGCCTTCGATGCCGGCTTCGATTTCAACGAATGCGCCGTAGTCGGTCAGGTTGGTCACCTTGCCGAACAGGCGGGTGCTTTGCGGGTAACGACGCGAGATGCCGACCCACGGATCTTCGCCCAGTTGCTTCACGCCCAGCGAGACGCGGTTCTTCTCTTGGTCGAACTTGAGGATCTTGGCGGTGATTTCCTGGCCAACCGACAGCACTTCGCTCGGGTGACGCACACGACGCCATGCCAGGTCGGTGATGTGCAGCAGGCCGTCGATGCCACCCAGGTCCACGAATGCGCCGTAGTCCGTGATGTTCTTGACGATACCGTTGACGATAGCGCCTTCCTTCAGGGTTTCCATCAGCTTCTGGCGCTCTTCGCCCAGGGTCGCTTCCACAACGGCGCGGCGCGACAGCACCACGTTGTTGCGCTTGCGGTCCAGCTTGATGACCTTGAATTCCAGGGTCTTGCCTTCGTACGGCGTGGTGTCCTTGATCGGACGCACGTCGACCAGCGAGCCCGGCAGGAACGCGCGGATGCCGTTGACCATGACGGTCAGGCCGCCCTTGACCTTGCCAGTGACCGTGCCCGAGATGATTTCGCCGTCTTCCAGCGCCTTCTCGAGGTTCAGCCACGATGCCAGGCGCTTGGCCTTGTCGCGGGAGAGAATCGTGTCGCCATAGCCGTTCTCGAGCGCGTCGATGGCCACGGAGACGTAGTCGCCGGCCTGCACTTCGAGTTCGCCCTGGTCGTTCAGGAACTCCTCCACCGGCACAAAGGCTTCCGATTTGAGGCCGGCGTTGACGACCACGAAATTGTGGTCGATGCGCACGACTTCAGCGGAAATCACTTCGCCAGCCTTCATATTGGAGCGGGCGACGGATTCCTCGAACAGTGCGGCAAAGGATTCGTTAGTTTGCAGGTCGGACATAAACTTGAGTATCAATCCGCAGTACTCGGGCCGGCGCGTGGATCGCGCTCAGTCTGCACCGGGCAGCGGGGTCAGGTTGAACAACACCGGCGGATCTGCGCTTGCAGGCTCTGCCGGCACTTCGGTGTTGCAGCGGCTGGACTAGCGCGGGTCAGGAACCCGGCGCGCCATACCATTGCAGCACCTGCGCCACCGCCTGATCCACCGTCATGTCGGAGGTATCGAGCAAGTGCGCATCCTCTGCGGGACGCAGCGGCGCGGCCGTGCGGGAGCGATCCCGCTGGTCGCGCGACTCAAGGTCTCGCAAAAGGTCTTCGATATTAGCAGAAATTCCCTTATCAATCAATTGTTTATAGCGCCTGCGAGCGCGCGCCTCGACACTTGCCGTCAGGAACACCTTAAGCCGGGCATCCGGGAAAATCACGGTGCCCATGTCGCGGCCGTCGGCAACCAGGCCGGGCAGCTTGCGAAAACCGCGCTGCAGCGCCGTCAGGGCGTCGCGCACCGGCTGGTGCACGGCGATCGCAGAGGCCCGGTTGCCGGTGGCTTCCGCGCGGATGGCCAGGCTGACCTCTTCGCCGCGCAGCCAGACACGGTCAGGCCCGAACTTCACATCGAGGCGGGTAGCCAGGCTGGCCAGCCCCTCCACATCCTGCATGTCGATGCCCGCACGCTCGCTGGCGAGCGCCACCAGGCGGTACAACGCACCGCTGTCCAGCAAATGGAAGCTGAGCGCGTCGGCCACCTTGTGCGCTACGGTGCCCTTTCCCGATGCGGTGGGCCCGTCGATGGTGATGACGTCGACGATAGTCATTGTTTATTAAGACAGAACAAAATATTGATTTCTTAAATCAATTGAGAATCATTAGCATGTAGTTCATGACAGGCACCGGACAAAATCGCGGGCCCAAGCAGCAAACAACCGACATCTTCGCGAGGCAATCTACCATGGCTAAGACCCTGTCGTTCGGCATCATGCACGTTGTCATTGCCTTTGGCGTCACTTATGCCCTGACCGGCAATCTGGCTGTCAGCGGCGCCGTGACCTTCATCGAACCGGCAGTCAACACTGTGGCGCATTACTTCTTCGACCGCTACTGGGAACGGCGCGAACCCGGGGCGAAGCACAAGACCCCGCCCCAAACCGGACGCGGCGGCGATGACCTGCCACTGGCCGCGTGATCAGCGCGCCACCGCGCCAAACACCTCGAAGTAATCCGGGAACGTCTTTGCAACGCAGCCAGGCTCGTTGATGCGCACCGGCAGCGGACCGAACGCGGCCAGCGAAAAGCACATCGCCATGCGGTGGTCATCATAAGTATCGATGCCGGCGGCCGGGGTCTGCCAGGCGGATTGGGCCGGTGGCGTCACCTTCAGGTAATCCGCACCCTCCTCCACTTCGACGCCTAGCTTGCGCAACTCGGTGGCCATGGCGCTGATGCGGTCGGTTTCCTTGACTCGCCAGCTGGCGATATTGGTTAGCGTAGTAGGCCCCTCGGCGAACAGCGCCGCCACCGCCAGGGTCATGGCAGCGTCCGGAATATGGTTGCAGTCCAGCTCGATGCCGTTCAAGCGGCCATCGTCGCGCTCGGTGCCGCGGACCTCGATCCAGTTGGCGCCGGCCATCACGTTGGCGCCCATGCGGTTAAGCGCCTCGGCAAACTTGACGTCGCCCTGGATGCTGGCCATGCCCACGCCCTCCACCCGCAGCGGGCCGCCGCCGATGGCGCCCGCCGCCAGGAAGTATGAGGCCGAGGACGCGTCGCCCTCGACAAAAATCTCGCCCGGCGAGCGGTATGCCGCGCGAGCCGGCAGGATGAAGCGTGACCAGCCCTCGCGCCGGATCTCGATGCCAAAGCGCGCCAGCAGGTTGAGCGTGATCTCCACATAGGGCTTGGAAATCAGCTCGCCCACCACTTCGATCTCGATGGTGTCGCCAGGCGCATCGGCCAGCGGCAAGGCCATCAGCAACGCCGTCAGGAACTGGCTGGACACGTCGCCACGCACGCGGATCGGCGCATCGATGCGAATTCGTGCGGGAGAAATCTGCAAGGGCGGATAGCCCTCGGTGCCAAGGTAGGCGACGCTCGCGCCAATCTGGCGCAGACCATCGACCAGATCGCCGATCGGCCGCTCATGCATGCGCGGCACGCCGGACAGCTTGTAGCTCCCGCCCTGCAGCGCCAGCGCCGCGGTCAGCGGGCGAATGGCCGTCCCCGCATTGCCCATGAACAGCTCGGCTGCCTTGTTGGGAAATTTGCCGCCCACGCCGCGCACCACGCAAGCACCTTCCTCCTGGCGCCATTCCACGCCCAGCGTGCGCAGCGCCTGCAGCATCACGCGCGTGTCATCCGAGTCGAGCAGGTCGCACACGCGGGTCTCGCCCTCGGCCAGCGCCGCCAGCAACAGGACCCGGTTCGAGATGCTCTTGGAACCCGGCAGGCGAACCGTGCCCGAAGCGCGAGTGAAGGGACCGAGCGTGAGATGTTCCATGGTTTCCATGCTAGTTGGCGGGCGGCTTTCGATGAAAGGCGCGCCGCTTTCGTTGGTGACGTGGCGTTCGTGTAGCGCCGGATTGCGTGGCGATCAGGGCTCGGCGTTGACAGCCGGCGCGCGCTGCGCGCCCCATTGCTGCCGCACTTGGCTGGCGCGCTGGAAAATACGCTCCAGGCCCTCGCCGTTGCTGTTTTCGATCAGGGTCTTCAGATGCGCCAGCATGGCCTGGTAGGTGCTGAGCTCGCTCAACATCGCCTCGCGGTTGCCAACGCAGATATCGCGCCACATCTCCGGCGACGACGCCGCGATCCGAGTGAAATCCCGGAAGCCGCCGCCCGCGAAATCGAGCTTGAGCGCCGCGTCTTCGGCATTGGCCACCTGGGCCACCAGCGCATAGGACAGCAGGTGCGGCAAATGGCTGACGGCGGCAAACACGGCATCGTGCTGCACGGCCGACATCACGCTGCACTGGGCGCCCGCGGTCTCCCACATGGCGCGCACGGCCGCAACGTCAATGCGGCTATTTTCCTGCAGCGGGCACAGCACGACTTTCTTGCCAACATAGAGATCGTCCAGCGCCGCTTCCACGCCATGCAGCTCGCGCCCGGCAATCGGATGCGCCGGCACGAACTGGGCCGCCTTGTCGCCCAACGCGGTCTTGGCCGCCATGATGACGTCGGACTTGGTGCTGCCGGCATCCGTGATGATCGTAGCTGGCTCCAGATGCGGCTCAAGTGCATGGAGCAGCGCAAAGGTCTGCGCCACCGGCGCGCACAGCACGATCATGCTGGCGCCCTTGGCGGCGTCTTCCAGCGTGGCCGCCTCGTCAATCACGCCCAGCTTGAGCGCTCGCTCGAGCGAAGCTTGCGAGCGGCCGACGCCGACCACCGTGCCGACCGCACCTGCGCGCTTGAGCGCGAGTGCCAGCGAGCCGCCGATCAGGCCGACGCCGACAATGACGACACGGGAAAAAAATGGAGCGGACGCAGGAACGGTCACGGGGATACGCTGCCAGGCAAGGAAGTTCGGGAATCCGATATTGTAACTTCTCCGCCGGAGGGCGGCGCCGCCATTGCGCCTTTGCGCGAGCTTGCATGCCACCGGCCCGCAGAGGGCCGGGGCATTGCTTGCAACAGTGCTTACTTGAGGGCCTTTTCCAGCGCCGCGATAAACGCCGCGTTTTCCTCGGGCAGGCCGATGGTGATACGCAGCCATTGCGGCAGGTTGTAGTTGCCCACCGGCCGTACGATCACGCCCTGCTTGAGCAGCGCCAGGTTGACGCGCGCGCCGGCGCCATCGTCCCGCCCCACGCGCACCAGCACGAAATTGCCCGAGGACGGCACGTATTGCAGGCCAAGCCGGTCGAACGCCGCCACCAGTTGCGCCTTGCCGGCACGGTTCAGCTCGGCGCTGCGCTGCAGGAAGGCCGCATCGCCCAGCGCCGCCACCGCCGCTGCCTGGGCCAGGCTGTTGACATTGAAGGGTTGGCGGATGCGGTTGAGCAGATCGGTCAGCGCGGGCTGCGCCACGGCGTAGCCAATGCGCAGCCCGGCCAGGCCATAGGCCTTGGAGAAGGTGCGCGATACCAGCAGGTTGGGATACTTGCGGACCCACGCGATCGAATCGTACTGCTGCGCGTCGTCCAGGTATTCGTTGTAGGCCTCGTCCAGCACCACCACCACATCGGCCGGCACCTTGGCCAGGAAGGCCTCGATCTCGGCGGCCGGCAGGAAGGTGCCGGTCGGGTTGTTAGGATTGGCGATAAAGACCAGGCGCGTGTCCGGGGCGATGGCCTCGGCCATGGCGTCGAGATCGTGGCCGTAGTCGCGCGCCTTGACCTCAATGGCGCGCGCGCCGACTTCCTGCGTGGCCAGCGCGTACACCGCGAAAGAATGCTCGGCATAGACGATCGACTCGCCCGGCTTGACCAGCGCATGCGCCGCGATTTCCAGGATATCGTTGCTGCCGTTGCCTAGCGTGAGCCAGTCGGCCGGCACGTCGAAGCGGGCCGACAGCGCGCCCTTCAAGGCGAAGCCGTTCGCGTCCGGGTAACGGCCCAGGTCGGCCACGGCGGCAGCGATAGCGGTCCGGGCCGATTCGGGCATGCCGAGCGGATTCTCGTTCGAGGCCAGCTTGACGATGGTGGACTCGACCAGGCCAAACTCGCGCGCCACTTCGGAAATCGGCTTGCCCGCCACGTACGGGGAAATCGCCCGCACATACTCGGGACCGAACTGCTTGCCCTGCTCTGCCATGTTCATTCCTTCTCTGAAACGTTGTTCGCGGATCGCCGATCCTGTTACCGGCTGGACGGATACGAGCCCAGCACCTTGAAGTAAGCCGCGTTGCGGCGCAGCTCTTCCAGCGCGCGCGCCACTGAAGCATCGTGCTGGTGGCCTTCGACGTCGACGTAGAAGTAGTACTCCCACGCGCCGCTGCGCGCGGGCCGCGACTCGAACCGGCACATCGACACGCCGTTGTCGGCCAGCGGCGCAAGCAGCTGGTAGACCGCACCGGCCTTGTTGGGCACCGAGAGGATCATCGAGGTCTGGTCGCTGCCGGAGGGCTCGGTCTCGTAGCGGCCGATCACGGCGAAGCGCGTGCGGTTATGCGGATCATCCTGGATGTGCGTGCGCACCAGATGCAGGTGGTAGCGATTGGCCGCCGACTCGCCGGCGATGGCCGCCACGGTGGGATCCTCGCTGGCCATGCGTGCCGCTTCCGCATTGCTCGACACCGCCTGGCGCTCCAGGTGCGGGTAGTTGGCCGTGAGCCAGTGCTGGCACTGCGCCAGCGCCTGCGCATGCGCGCGCACCACGGTCACGCCCTTCATATCGGGCGACGACGCCATCAGGTTGTGGTGCACCTTCAGCGCGATCTCGCCACTGATCTTCAGCGAGGTCTGCAGGAACAGGTCCAGCGTGCGCGAGACCGCGCCCTCGGTGGAATTCTCCACCGGCACCACGCCGTACTCAACGGTGCCGGCTTCCACCGCGCGGAACACCTCGTCAATGCTGGGGCAGGGTACGCCGCTGACCTCGTGGCCAAAGTGCGCGTACAGCGCCTGCTCCGAGAACGTGCCTGCCGGGCCGAGGAAGGCCACCTCGAGCGGCTTCTCCAGCCCGCGGCAAGCCGACATCACTTCACGCCAGATTGCCGCCACGCTGTCGTCTAGCAGGGGGCCGGGGTTGGCCCCCTGCACCTTGCGGATCACCTGCAGCTCGCGCTCGGGACGGAACACCGGCGCGCCGTATTTCTTCTTGACCTCGCCCACATCGAGGGCGAGTTGCGCGCGGCGGTTCAGCATCGCCAGCAGTTCGCGGTCGAGCGTGTCGATCTGCTCACGCAGCGGCGTCAGCTCGACGCCCAGCGCCTTTTCGGCCGCGCCATTGTCCTGCTGCGCCTCCCCCTGCACGCCTTGCTTGTCTTGATTTGTCATTGTATGAATCCGCTACGCCACGCCATTGCGCAGTGCCAATGGCAGTGAAATGGCCTTGGGAAAAACCGAATCGGCACCGCTGCGGCATCGCCAAGCGATGCCGCAGCGAACAAAGGATCAGGCCGCGGTCCGCTCGAACTCGCGCATGTACTCGATCAGGGCGGCAACGCCCTCGATCGGCATGGCGTTGTAGAGGCTGGCGCGCATGCCGCCGACCGACTTATGGCCCTTCAACTGCACCAAGCCGTTGGCGCGCGCGCCTGCCAGGAAGGCGTCGTTGCGGGATTCGTCGGCCAGGAAGAACGGCACGTTCATGCGCGAGCGGCTGCCAGGATCGATCTCGTTGCGGTAGAACGCGCTCTGGTCGAGGAACTCATACAGCGCGTGCGATTTGGCGATATTGCGTTGCTCGATGGCGCCTACGCCGCCTTGCGCCTTGAGCCACTTGAAAACCAGCCCGGCGATATAGATGGAATAGGTCGGCGGCGTGTTGTACATCGAGTCATGCTCGGCCACCAGGCGCCAGTTGAAGGCGGACGGGCACAGGGGATGCGCATGGCCCAGCAGGTCTTCGCGCACGATCACGATAGTCAGGCCGGCCGGCCCGATGTTCTTTTGCGCGCCGCCGTAGGCTACCTGCACGCGCGACCAGTCGACCGGGCGCGACAGGATGTGGCTGGAAACGTCGGCGACCACGACCGGTCCGCCGTCGCGGTGCTGGCCGATGTCGGGCACGTCCTGGAACTCCACGCCAACGATGGTTTCGTTGGTGCACAGGTGCACGTAGGCAGCATCGTCCGACAGCTTCCAGTCAGCCACATCCGGGATGCGGGCGAACTTTTGCGCGATGCTGGTGGCTGCGATATTCACCTCGCCGTAGCGGCGCGCTTCCTGTTCGGACTTGACCGACCAGGTGCCGGTGACGACGAAATCCGCCTTGGGACGATCCGCGTTCACGCGGCGCATCAGGTTCAGCGGCACGATGCCGTTTTCGCCGATGGCACCGCCCTGCAGGAACAGGATACGGAAGTTCTTCGGCACCTGCAGCAGTTCGCGCAGGTTGGCCAGCGCCTCGGCCTGGATGCTCTCGAACTCGCGGCTGCGGTGGCTCATTTCCATCACCGACACGCCGGATCCGTGCCACGACAGCATCTCGTCGGCTGCCTGCAGCAGCACTTCGGTCGGCAGGGCCGCCGGACCGGGCGAGAAGTTATAGACACGCTCGGCCACGGCGCGCTGCATCATGGCGGCAAGTGCTGGATTCTGGGGTTCGTTCATGGATCGAGATGGAAATGAAAAATGGCTGCCGGTATTACCCAAGCAGCCATTATCCATCAAACCCGCGCCAGATTGGGGAGGCGAGGACAGCGCCCCGCCCGCCCAGCCTGCCCGCCGGCGAATTACTTCGCCGCGGCGGCGATTTCCTTCTCGGCGGCGTCGCGCATCGACTTGCCGACTTGCGGGCCGTACTTTTGCATCATCGAGCCCCAGATTTCCTGGGTCGCCTTGCCCTGGTTAGCCATGAACTTCTGGCCGGTCGGCGACTTCAGGAACGTGGTCAGGTCCTTGATTTCCTGGGCGCTGTAGTACTTGCCGAAGGCGTCGTAGTGGGCCTTCATGGCATCGGTCTTGAAGCCATCGGTGGTGAACGCCGTGCCGGCACCATCGACCATGCGCTGCACCGCGCCGTTCTTCTTGAGCTTCTCGACGGCAGCCTGCTTTTGCTTGTCGTTGAGCGTCTTGTTCTCGACCAGTACCTGCTCCAGGACCATGGGCGCTTCCTGCTTGGCGCCTTGCTGCCAGTTCTCGGCCTGGCCCTTGACGGCCTGGTCGGCTTGCATCACGGTCAGCAGTTCCTTGATGGCAGCGGTCTTGTCGGCGTCCTGGGCATGCGCCGCGTTGGCCAGCATCATGGCCGGTACGAAGGCAGCCAGAACAGCGATACGTCGATAGGTTTTGAGCATTGTGACTCCCTTGTAAATATGTCCGTTTTAGTCCCGCAGCCGGCAATCGAGTTCCGGATAACGGGTCAATGTTGCAACAACTTACGAATTTGATCCTGTGTCAGGTGTGCCGGCGTCGGTGCCGTCCTGCGCACCTGCCTGCTCACCGTCGGCAGCCGGAGCCGCCGCATCCACCGCGTCAGTCCCTTCTTCGAGTTCGTCGCCCGCCACACCGTTGTCGGCATCGCTTTCGACGATTCGCTGCAGGCCGGACAGCTTGGTGCCCTCGTCCACATTGATCAGGGTCACGCCTTGCGTGGCACGTCCCATCTCGCGGATTTCAGACACACGTGTGCGGATCAGCACGCCGCCGGTCGTGATCAGCATGATCTCGTCCTCCGGCGACACCAGCGCGGCAGCCACTACCCGGCCGTTGCGCTCGCTCGTCTGGATCGCAATCATGCCCTTGGTGCCACGGCCATGTCGAGTGTACTCGGCGATCGGGGTGCGCTTGCCGTAACCGTTTTCGGTGGCGGTCAGCACACTGCCCACTGCGACGGCCTGCTCGCTGGTCTCGGCCGGGGCCACCAGCATGGCGATCACGGTCTGGCTTTCTTCCAGGTTCATGCCGCGCACGCCGCGGGCCTGGCGGCCCATCGGACGCACGTCGTTTTCGTCGAAGCGCACGGCCTTGCCGGAATCCGAGAACAGCATCACGTCGTGCTGGCCGTCGGTGACGGCAGCGCCGATCAGGTAGTCGCCCTCATCGAGGTCGACTGCGATGATGCCGGCCTTGCGCGGGTTCGAGAACTCGGTCAGCGCCGTCTTCTTGACAGTGCCGCGCGCGGTGCTCATGAAGATGAAGTGCTCGGCATCGAACTGGCGCACCGGCAGGATGACGTTGATCTTCTCGCCATCGGACAGCGGGAACATATTGACGATCGGCCTGCCGCGCGAGTTGCGCGACCCCTGTGGCACCTCGTATACCTTCAGCCAGTACAGCCGGCCGCGGTTCGAGAAGCACAGGATGTAGTCATGCGTGTTGGCGACGAACAGCGTGTCGATCCAGTCGTCTTCCTTGGTGGTGGTCGCCAGCTTGCCGCGGCCGCCGCGCTTTTGCGCGCGGTACTCGGAAATCGGCTGGCTCTTCATATAGCCACTGTGCGACAAGGTCACCACCATGTCCTGCGGGGTGATCAGGTCCTCGGTATCGAGCTCGGTGGCGTTGAGCTCGATGTGCGAACGGCGCAGGTCGCCGAACTCGGCACGGATGGCGGTCAGCTCGTCGGTGATGATGGTGCTGATGCGCTCCGGGCGCGACAGGATGTCGAGCAGGTCGGAGATGACCGCCATGACATCGCGGTATTCCTGGACGATCTTGTCCTGCTCCAGGCCCGTGAGGCGCTGCAGGCGCATCTGCAGGATTTCCTGGGCTTGCGAGTCGGACAGGCGGTACAGCCCGTCGGCTTGCATGCCGAAGATGGCCGGCAGACCGTCCGGGCGGTAGGACGCCCGGCCGCCGGCGGTGTCGCCTTCAGCGCGTGCCAGCATTTCGCGCACCAGGCTGGAATCCCAGGCCTTGGCCATCAGCCCTTGCTTGGCGATGGGGGGCGTGGGCGCCGCCTTGATGATCGCGATGAACTCATCGATGTTGGCGAGAGCCACCGCCAGGCCCTCCAGCACATGGCCGCGCTCGCGCGCCTTGCGCAGCTCGAACACGGTGCGGCGGGTGACGACCTCGCGCCGGTGCGACAGGAAGCAATCCAGCATCTGGCGCAGGTTCAGCAGGCGCGGCTGGCCATCGACCAGCGCCACCATGTTCATGCCGAAGGTGTCCTGCAGCTGGGTGTGCTTATATAGATTGTTCAGCACCACTTCCGGCACTTCGTTGCGCTTGAGCTCGATCACCACGCGCATGCCGGATTTGTCGGACTCGTCGCGGATATCGGAGATGCCCTCGACCTTCTTGTCCGTCACCAGCTCGGCGATGCGCTCGAGCAGGGTGCGCTTGTTGACCTGGTAAGGCAGCTCGTCGACGATAATCGCCTGGCGCTGGCCACGGTCGATATCCTCGAAGTGCGTCTTGGCGCGCATGACGACGCGGCCGCGGCCGGTGCGGTAGCCTTCGCGCACGCCCTGGATGCCATAGATAATGCCGGCGGTCGGGAAGTCCGGCGCCGGAATCAGCTCGATCAGTTCGTCAATCGTAGCTTGCGGATTACGCAGCAGATGCAGGCAGCCATCGACCACTTCGTTAAGGTTATGCGGCGGGATATTGGTGGCCATACCCACCGCGATACCCGACGAACCATTAATCAGCAGATTCGGGATGCGTGCCGGCAGAATCAGCGGCTCATGTTCGGAGCCGTCATAATTCGGCCCGAAATCGACAGTTTCCTTATCGATATCGAGCAGCATCTCGTGGGCAATCTTGGACAGGCGGATTTCGGTATAACGCATGGCTGCCGCGTTATCCCCGTCCACCGAACCGAAGTTACCCTGGCCATCGACCAGCATGTAGCGCAGCGAGAAATTCTGCGCCATCCGCACGATCGTATCGTATACAGCAGTGTCGCCGTGGGGGTGATACTTACCAATCACGTCCCCGACGATACGGGCCGATTTCTTGTACGGCCGGTTCCAGTCGTTGTTAAGCTCATGCATCGCATAGAGCACACGCCGGTGTACCGGCTTCAAGCCATCCCGCACATCGGGAAGCGCGCGCCCGACGATCACGCTCATGGCGTAATCGAGATAGGAACGGCGCATTTCCTCTTCGAGGGAGACCGGAAGGGTTTCTTTGGCGAATTGATCCATTGCGGCGTGGGTTATCCGGCGAATTTAAACAGAAGGCACCCAGGTGAATCGCCATTCGCCAAAGCGGCGTCTGACAGGTGGGCAACGTGACATTCTAACATGCGCGGCTGCCCTCTCCCGCAGCCGCGGCGCCCCCCTTGGCAGGGGCTTCGGCAGCGCCCGGAAAGCACGCGCAAGGCCGAGTCGAAAATCCTGCAAGCACGGCCTGACAAGGGTTTGCGGGCATCGCAAGGGCCATGTTGCACAAACACCACAGGCCTAAAACCCATTGATGGAATCGAATATATTTACTTCTTAGGAAACGACCCTTGTGGCACAATTCCCCAGCGAAGAGCCAGACATTGTTCGAAGTGGAGCATACACCGCATCGAGAATGTTATACTCCGAAGAATGTATGACTTGTTTCCGTCCATTTGCTCGCAGTAACCCTGCGGTGATCTCATCCTGAGAGGAGAAATATGAAAAAATTTGCCAAGCTCGCGCTCGTTGCAGCTACCGCAGTAATGGCTGCATCCGCTCAAGCCCAGTCCGTCCCCTACGAAAAGAAGGCTGTGAACGATAACTGGGGCAACGGTACGAGCGAGTACGTGTGGAAGAACGGCACGAACGAGCTCTGCTGGCGCGACAGCTCGTGGACCCCGGCCACCGCCAACGCCCTGTGCGATGGCGCCCTGGCTCCGGCGGTCGCTCCGGCTGCCCCCTCGGTGGCACCGGTTGCTCCTCCGGTTGTTTCCAGCGAAAAGGTCACTTTCGCTGCTGACACCCTGTTCGATTTCGACAAGGCTGTGCTGAAGCCGGAAGGCAAGGCTAAGCTGGACGACCTGACCTCCAAGCTGTCGGGCATCACCCTGGAAGTGATTATCGCAGTTGGCCACACCGACTCGTTCGGCTCGGACAAGTACAACGATCGCCTGTCGATCCGTCGTGCTGAAGCCGTCAAGGCCTATCTGGTCAGCAAGGGCGTGGAAGCCAACCGTGTCTACACGGAAGGCAAGGGCAAGCGTCAGCTGAAGGTTGACCCGAAGTCGTGCAAGGGCAATCGCAAGGCACAAATCGCCTGCCAGCAGCCGAATCGTCGCGTGGAAGTCGAAGTGGTCGGCACCCGCAGCGCACGTTAATCGGAACCTTTCCGATGAAAGAAAGCCCAGCGCAAGCTGGGCTTTTTTTTTGATACAGTCGCAGCATACCCTCCGCTTTCACGCTGCCGCCCTGGTGGCGCGCCAAACTCCATGACGCAGATATCCTCCCCGCTCCATCCGACCGTTGAAACTACCTTGATCGGTAAGAACGCCGACGCACGCGAAATCGACAAATTCAGCGAGCTGGCCCATCGCTGGTGGGATCCGGAAAGCGAGTTCAAGCCGCTGCACGAACTCAACCCCCTGCGGCTCGGCTGGATCGACGGCATCGCCAGCCTCAAGGGCAAGGACGTGGTCGACATCGGCTGCGGTGGTGGCATCCTGGCGGAGAGCATGGCGCGCACCGGCGCCACGGTGCGCGGCATCGACCTGTCCACCAAGGCACTGAAGGTCGCCGACCTGCACAGCCTGGAGTCCGGCGTGACAGTGACCTACGAAGAGATCGCTGCCGAAGCGCTGGCGGCGCGCATGCCCGCCAGCGTCGATGTGGTGACCTGCATGGAAATGCTGGAGCACGTGCCCGACCCGCAATCGATCCTGCGCGCCTGCGCCACGCTGGTACGCCCGGGCGGCTACGTGTTCTGCTCCACGATCAACCGCAACCTCAAGGCCTATCTGCTGGCCGTGGTCGGCGCCGAATACGTGCTCAAGATGCTGCCGCGCGGCACGCATGACTACGACAAGTTCATCACGCCGTCCGAACTCGCCCGCTACGCCCGCAACACCGGGCTCGAACTGGTCGAGATGCGCGGCATGACCTACAACCCGCTGACCCAGGTCTACTCGCTGGGCCGGGACACCGATGTGAACTATATGATGGCATTTCGCCGGCCCGCCTGAACATGCGCACCTACGACGCAGTCTTCTTTGATCTCGACGGCACGCTCGCCGACACCGCCCCCGACCTGGCCGCGGCCGCGAACCGGCTCGTCACCGAGCATGGCCGCCCGCCCGTGGACTACGAGAAACTCCGCCCCGTGGCCTCGCACGGCGCACGCGGCCTGATTGGCGCCGCCTTCGGCAAGAGCCCGGCCGACCCAGAGTTCCCCGCCCTGCGCGACACCTTCCTCGATTACTACGAGGCCGACATCGCGGTGCATACGCGCCTGTTCGATGGCATGGCCGAGGTGCTGGACGCGCTCGAAACCGCCGGCATCCGGTGGGGTATCGTCACCAACAAGATCACGCGCTTCACAGCGCCGCTGGTCGCCGCCATCGGACTGGCGCCGCGCGCCTCAGCCGTGGTCAGCGGCGACACCACGGCGCATGCCAAGCCCCACCCCGCACCGCTGCTGCATGCCGCCGAAGTCAGCGGCGTGGCGCCCGGGCGCTGCGTGTACGTTGGCGATGACGTGCGCGACATCCAGGCAGGCAAGGCCGCCGGCATGATCACCATCACCGCGGCCTACGGCTACTGCGGCGATGGCGAACCGCCCGAGGCATGGGGCGCCGACTACCTGGTGCGCCATCCCAGCGAGCTGATCGCGCTGCTGGCCCCTGGCGCACAGCGCTGACGCGCGAGGCGGCACGGCAGGCATTTACACCTGAAGCCGCCGACGGGGTACAATCTGTCTTCTTGACACTGTTCACACAGTTCACGCAGGGGCCGACCTGGTTTCGACGTGGGTTACAAAGCAGTGGAGGGCATACCGAGGACCCGTCACCTCGTTAATCAATGGGAATGCAATAACTGCTAACGACGAACGTTACGCACTGGCCGCTTAATTGCGGCCGTCCTCGCACTGGCTCGCTGGCGGGCTAGAGTCGCAAGACTACGCGAGGTCATTAACGCCAGATAAGCCCTGAGTTTGTCACGGACCTAGGGACGAAAATTTAGTGACTCGCCGTTGTAGAGCGTGTCCGTCCGCGATGCACCGGTTAAATCAAATGGCAGGACTAAGTATGTAGAACTCTCTGTGGAGGGCTTGCGGACGCGGGTTCGATTCCCGCCGGCTCCACCAATATTCAGTCCCGGTTATTTCCAGGACTACCGAAACCCCGAGGATAGGCATCCTCGGGGTTTTCTTTTTTCCGGCTTTGATAATGAGGGTGGCGCAAAGCCCCCACTACCCCAAAAAAATTGCTGCAAAGGCGGGCAATTTCCGCCGAATTAAGATTTGTCCGATTCACATAACGCCCCCAAGCCTGCATCATCTACCCAAGCTGCCTCTGCAGAGGCAGACTTCCCGACGCGGGCCTTCGTAGCTTCACGTCCGGAGTTGCCCTCCAGCGCCCGCCCAATCCTGTGTGGGCGTCTTTTTTTGGGCGCTCGAACAAGCTCAGCGCGGTCGCCAGGCGCAAGGTCATTAGCAAATTGTAATCATCTGTTACAGTCGAGATTTTTTCGGCAACCGAAAAGCGGCGCCAGAGGCGCCCATGCGCATCGGAACAGGCAAGTACAAATGAAGAAACTGATTGGGGCTGCAAGCATTGCGCTGACCCTCGCAGGCTGTGGCGGATCGGGCGACAACAGTGACGGACTGGCGATCGTGCGCACTCCTCCCGCCACCACACCCACCACACCCACCACACCTACGACACCCACGGCCCCGACGACCCCAGTGACCCCGGCGGCACCCGACACCATCGCGCTTGGCTCAGGCTTCTACATCGGTACCTCTGCCGCCAGCGAGCGGTTCAACATCCTGGTGTTGGACGAGAACGTCTACTACGCCTTCTACGCGATGGCGGGCATACCGGACGTATCGACCGGGGTCCTGACCGGCAACTACAGCTCGGGCAGCGGTGCGCTCACCACCAATAACAACGGGCTGGACTTCAATCAGGAGGCGGCTGGCTACAGCCTGACCGCAGCGAACCTGATGGCGGCCTACGTGCCGGGCAAGTCGATCCAGGCGCAGGTCACCTACCGCAACGGCAAGAGCGCGGTCGTCAATGCCACCTACAGCACCGACTACAACTTCATCGCGACCACCGACGGCCTGAAGGGGACTTACTACGGCACGTCGAACATCATCGACACGACCGGAATCGAGGCGGGTGCGGTAAGGCTTTCCATCGACGCCAGCGGCAACCTCACGCTAGACGGCAGCGGCTCGGGCTGCAGCTTTACCGGGACCGCCACGCCGCGGCGCCAGGGCAAGGTCTACAACGTTGCCCTGCAGCTGACTGGGCCGAGTTGCCCTTACGCGAACACACCCATGAGCGGCATCGCTTACTACGACCCCACCACCACGCATAGCTTGCCCACGCCCGGCCAGATCTACCTGTTTGCGATGCGCCCCGACCGCCAGGTCGGGGTGATCTTCACTGGCAAGCTCTGAAGCGCAGCCTAGAGAAAGCGGTCGAGGATCTTGCGGCTGCCCTTGTCCAGGCTGGCCAGGTTGCGCACCAGGTAATGGATGCCATGGCTGTCGGAGATCAGCAGCGTGGAGCCGGCGAGGCGGCGGATGTCTTCCTCGCCACGCAGCACCAGCGACGTGAGGCCGCGATCCGTCTCTACCTCCCAGGTGCTGGGGGTAGCGTAGGTCGACACCGAGCGGATGCGGCGGATCTCCGGCATGAATTCACGGCTGGCCAGCTCGGCCTCGATCATCTCGCGCACCGGGGCAGGCAAGGTATCCAGGCGAGGCAGCCAGGCCAGCTCGCGGCCATCGGCACTGACGAGGCCGACGCCGTCGTCGGGCGCGGCGATGGGGAAGGCGCGCACGGGAACGACACCATCATGCACAACGCCATCTGCCGTGGTCATCACCAGGCGGCCAAGGGCATTGCGGGAGAGCTTGAAATCGACTTGCTGCATGTGAGCTCCCATCCTTATTGCACGTTGACCGCATCGGCGGAGGTGAGATCCGCGTCGGCATCGACATTGCGGGCCTGCGCCTGGTAGAGCTTGTAGTAGGCGCCTTCGCGCGCCAGCAATTCATCGTGGTTGCCAACTTCCACGATCTGTCCGCGATCCATTACCACCAGTCGGTCCGCCTTGCGCAGCGTGGACAGGCGGTGGGCGATGGCGATGGTGGTGCGGCCTTGCACCAGGTTGTCCAGCGCCTTCTGGATTTCCTTCTCCGTCGTCGTATCCACCGACGAGGTGGCCTCGTCCATGATCAGGATGCGCGGATTGATCAGCAGCGCGCGAGCGATGGAGATACGCTGGCGTTCGCCGCCGGACAGCGCCTGCCCGCGCTCGCCCACGAGAGAGTCATAGCCGTGCGGCAGGCGCAGGATGAACTCGTGCGCATGAGCGGCGCGCGCCGCGGCGATGATCTCTTCGCGCGAAGCGCCCGGCTTGCCGTAGGCAATGTTCTCGGCAATCGTGCCAAAGAACAGGAACGGCTCCTGCAGCACCAGCCCGATATGGCTGCGGAACTCCGAGACCGGCAGCGAGCGGATATCGACGCCGTCCAGCCGGATCGCGCCCTCGGAGACATCGTAGAAGCGGCAGATCAGGTTGACCAGCGTGCTCTTGCCCGACCCGCTGTGTCCCACCAGGCCAATCATCTCGCCCGGTGCGATCGACAGGTTGAGCCCGCGGATTACGGCACGGTTGCCGTAGCGGAAGCCCAGCTCGCGCAGCTCGATGGCGCCCTCCACACGCTCCAGGTGCACCGGCCGCGTGGGTTCCGGCACGCTGGAGACGTGATCGAGGATATCGAAGATGCGCTTGGCGCCGGCGGCGGCCTTCTGCGTGACCGAGACGATGCGGCTCATCGAATCCAGGCGTGTGTAGAAGCGGCTGATATAGGTGAGGAAGGCCACCAGCACGCCGACCGTGATCGCGTTGTGCGAGACCTGCCAGATGCCGAAGATCCACACCACCAGCAAGCCGATCTCGGTCAGCAGCGTGACGGTCGGGGTGAACAGCGACCACACCGCGTTGACCCGGTCATTGATGGCCAGGTTGTGCCGGTTGGCTTCGCGGAAGCGCTCCACTTCGCGCTTTTCCTGCGCAAAGGCCTTGACCACGCGGATGCCCGGGATGGTATCGGCCAGCACGTTGGTGATCTCCGACCAGATCCGGTCGATCTTCTCGAAGCCGTGGCGCAGCCGGTCGCGCACCAGGTGGATCATCCACGCGATGAACGGCAGCGGCACCAGGGTCACCAGCGCCAGCCACGGGTTGATCGAAATCAGGATGGCCGCCGTCATGACGATCATCAGCACGTCGGTGGCGAAATCCAGCAGATGTAGCGACAGAAATACGCAGATGCGATCACTTTCCGAGCCGATGCGGGCCATCAGGTCGCCCGTGCGCTTGCCGCCGAAGTACTCCAGCGACAGACGCAGCAGGTGCTCGTAGGTGGTGGTGCGCAGGTCCGCGCCGATGCGCTCGGACACCCGCGCCAGCAGATAGGTGCGAGCCCAGCCAAGGCTCCATGCAACCAGCGCCGCACCCAGCAGGCCGGCCAGGTACAGCTTGACCCGGTCGTAGTCGATGGGCAGCCCGTTTTGGTAGGGAATCAGCACGTTGTCCATCAACGGCATGGTCAGGTACGGCGGCACCAGCGTCGCGGCGGTGGACAGCAGCGTCAGCAGGAAGCCGGCCAGCAACTGGAAGCGGTACGGCCGGGCAAACCGCCACAGGCGCAATAGGGCCCAGGTCGACGGCGGCATTTCCAGGTCACGGCTGCATTGCGGGCATTGGTCGTCGTCCGGTGGCAGCGGAGCCTTGCAGGTCGGGCAGACCGCTTCGGCATCCAGATCCAGCCGCCCTGCCCGGCCTGAGGCCGACAGGTCGCGCTGCGCGTGGAACTGGTCGATCAGGCGCAACGCAGCCGGGTTGTGGCCCAGCGTGTAGCGCCAACTGGCCAGCAATCGCCCGTTGTCTTGCAACTCCAGCGTGCCAACCCCCGCATGATCGGCGTGATGCAGCGATAATCCGGGCTGGATCGCCCATTCCTGCCAGTCTTTTTGCCCCGGCATGCGCGCCAGCAAGCGACGATCCGTCACAAGTACCCAGCCTTGGGTAAAATGCAGCTTTGCGTCAAGGTCGACTTCGAGCCAGGCAAGCACGGCTTCGCCAGCTTGCAGGCGGGTGCCGAGTTCGTTACGCCACGGCTCGTTGTGGGCGTCGCTGTCAATCACGGGCAAGGAAGGTTGGGTCATCGTTGGTACGGCATGCTGCGTCCTTGGGCTATGGACATAACTTGAAACAATTTAGCGCGGGCGCGCCCTGGCGGCCCGCCGATTTGCCCGCAGTATACATAAGGCCAAACACACGGGCGCCCCTGATGCACTGCACAATCGCTTTTTAATCAAGAAAGTCAACCGGCTGACCGTTGTAACGTTACTGAAAGGTTAGGCTTCTATTTCTCGGGCACTCGCCCACTGCCTCAAGCTAAATCAATGAAAAAGAAGGACATTGAGATTTTCGATGTCATGTCGCTGCGCGGCCCGAATATGTGGACATATCGGCCTGTGCTGGAGGCGTGGGTCGATATCGGGGAACTGGAGGATTTTCCCTCCAACAAGATTCCGGGGTTCTACGAGCGCCTGTCGGCATGGCTGCCCTCGCTGGTCGAGCATCGCTGCAGTATCGGCGAGCGCGGCGGCTTCCTGCAGCGGCTCAAGGACGGCACGTGGCCTGGCCACATCCTGGAACACGTCACGCTTGAGCTGCAGAACCTCGCCGGCATGCCCGGCGGCTTCGGCAAGGCGCGCGAGACCCCGATCCGGGGTGTCTACAAGGTGATCGTGCGGGCCTGGCACGAGGATGTCACCCGTGCCGCCCTGTTCGCCGCCCGCGACCTGGTGATGGCCGCCATCGAGGACCGTCCCTATGACGTTCAGGAGACGGTGGATCACCTGCGACGCCTGGTGGACAAGCACTGCCTGGGTCCGAGCACTGCCTGCATCGTCGACGCAGCCGACGACCGCGACATCCCGGCGCTGCGCCTGTCCGAGGGCAACCTGGTGCAACTCGGCTATGGCAGCCGCCAGCGCCGCATCTGGACCGCCGAGACCGACCGCACCGCCGCCATTGCCGAGAGCATCTCGCGTGACAAGGACCTGACCAAGAGCCTGCTGGAATCCTGCGGCGTGCCCGTGCCCGAAGGCCGGCTGGTGGAAAGTGCCGCCGACGCCTGGGACGCCGCCGAGGACATCGGCCTGCCGGTGGTGGTCAAGCCCTATGACGGCAACCACGGCCGCGGTGTGTTCACCAACCTGACCACGCGCGAAGAAGTCGAGACCGCCTACGGCGTCGCCATCGATGAGGGCAGTGGCGTCATCGTCGAGCGCTTTGTGCTGGGCAACGAACACCGCCTGCTGGTGGTGGGCGGCCGCCTGGTGGCCGCCGCCATGGGCGAGACCGCCAGCGTGACCGGCGACGGCAAGTCGACCATCGACGAGCTGATCGAGTCGCAGATCAATTCCGACCCGCGCCGCGGCAGCACCGAAGACCACCCGCTCAACAAGGTACGGCTGGATTCGGCCGCGCGCCTGGAACTCAAGCGCCAGGGCTTTGACGCCACGTCCGTACCGCCCGAGGGCAAGCATGTGCTGATCCAGCGCAACGGCAACGTGGCCTTCGATGTGACCGACCGCGTGCACCCGAGCGTGGCCGCGCATGCCTCGCTGGCCGCCCGCATCGTGGGCCTGGACATCGCCGGCGTCGACCTGGTGGCGCAGGACATTTCGCGGCCGCTCGCCGAGCAGCGCGGCGCCATTGTCGAGGTCAATGCCGGCCCCGGCCTGTTGATGCACCTGAAGCCCTCCAACGGCGAAGCCCGCCCGGTGGGCCGTGCCGTGGTGGATCACCTGTTCCCGGCTGGCGAAGGCGACGATAACGGCCGCATTCCCGTGGTCGGCATCACCGGCACCAACGGCAAGACCGTGGTGGCCAAGCTGGTCGCACGCCTGCTGCAGCTCTCGGGCAAGCACACCGGCCTGGCTTGCAGCGACGGCCTCTACCTGGACCGCCGCCAGGTGCAAGGCGGCGACCGCGCCAACTGGGACGCGGCCCGCCGCATCTTGATGAACCGCGCGGTGGATGCCGCCGTGCTCGAGAACGACAGCGGCGCCATCCTGTCCGAAGGCCTCGCCTACGACCGTTGCCAGGTCGGCGTGGTGACCAATATCGATGTGCCCGACCACCTTGGCCAGTATTACGTCGAGGAAGTCGAGAAGATGTACAACGTGCTGCGCACCCAAGTCGACGTGGTACTGGACGGCGGCGTGGCGGTGCTCAACGCGCGCGACCCGCTGGTCGTGGAGATGGCCGAGCTGTGCGATGGCGACGTGATCTTCTTCGGCATGACGGCTGACCTGCCCGCCATTGCCGCGCATCGCGCGGCGGGCCGCCGTGCGGTCTACGTGCGCGACGGCAAAGTGGTGCTCGCCACCGGCAGCCGCGAGGTGCCGCTGGCCGATGTGGCCGCGATCCCCCTCACCTATGCGGGCCGCGTGGCCTTCCAGGTCGAGAACGTGCTGGCGGCTGTGGCCACCGGCTGGGCGCTGGGCATCTCCAACGACCTGATTCGTGCTGGCGTGGTGACATTCGATGTGGGCCAGGTGGATGTGCCCGGACGCTTCACGCTGTTCGAGCGCAACGGTGCCATCGTGGTGATCGACGACGCCCACAATGCACCCGCGCTGGAAGCGCTGGTGGCATCGCTGGAACGCTTCCCGAGCGAGCGCCGCGTGGTGGTGTACGGCGCCGGCGCGCCGCGCCGCGACGAAGACATGGTCAAGCAAGGCAAGGTGCTGGGCGCCGCGTTCGACCGCGTCTTCCTGTGCGAAGACACTTCGGTCAAGCGCGCGCTGCCGGACGCCGAGGCACGCGCGCTGCTCAAGCAGGGCCTGTATGAAGGACGGCGCGTGACCAAGATCATCGACGAGGGCTCGCGCCGCCAGGCGATCGAGGCCGCGCTCGCGCAAGTAGTGGCCGGCGACCTGCTGGTCCTGCAATGCGATGAGGCGACGACCCTGCCGACGATCGACCTGGTGCACCAGTGGATGGGCCAACCGGGCCGCCGCGCCTGATCCGCAAGGAAACTGATTTCATGGAAGTCTCACGTATCCGGGCCCTGCGCGGCCCTAACCTGTGGTGCCGCCACACCGCCATCGAAGCCATCGTTTCTTGCTCTGACGAGGCCCACACGCTGGCACAGCTGCCCGGTTTTGAAGAGCGCTTGCGCGCGCGCTTTCCCGAGGTAGGCCCGCTGCGGCCCGATGACAACGAAGGCGTGGTGTCGCTGGCGCACGCGCTCGAATGCGCGGCCATGCGCCTGCAAGCAGAGGCCGGCTGCCCGGTCAGCTTCAGCCGCACCGCGCCCACTGTCGAACCCGGCACCTATCAGGTGGTGGTGCAGTACAGCGAGGAAGAAGTCGGCCGGCTGGCGCTGGAACTCGCCGCCACGCTGTGCCGCGCCGCGCGCGATGACATGCCGTTCGACCTGGCCGATGCGCTGCATCGCCTGCGCGAGCTCGACGAAGACGTGCGCCTGGGGCCGAGCACCGGCTCCATCGTCTATGCGGGCGTGGCACGCGGCATTCCTTATCGCCGCCTGACGCAAGGCAGCATGGTCCAGTTTGGCTGGGGCAGCAAGCAACGCCGCATCCAGGCCGCCGAAACCGACATGACCAGCGCGGTCTCGGAATCGATCGCGCAAGACAAAGAACTCACCAAGAAGCTGCTGCACGCCGCCGGCGTGCCGGTGCCGATGGGCCGCTCCGTCTCGGACCCCGACGAAGCCTGGGCCGCCGCGCAGGAAATCGATGCGCCGGTGGTGGTCAAGCCGCGCGACGGCAACCAGGGCAAGGGCGTGGCGGTGCGCATCCGCACCCGCGAGGAAGTCATCGCCGCCTATGAAGTCGCCGCCGAGATCAGCTCCGACGTGATCGTCGAGCGCTATATTCCCGGCCACGATTTCCGCCTGCTGGTGGTGGGCAACCACCTGGTCGCCGCGGCCCGCCGCGATCCGCCGCAGGTCACCGGCGATGGCAAGCACACCGTGCGCCAACTGGTCGAGGAAGTGAATCGCGACCCGCGCCGCGGCGAGGGACACGCCACCTCGCTGACCAAGATCCGCTTTGACGATATCGCGCTGGCCACGCTGGCCAAGCAGCATCTCACCGCGGATGCGGTGCCGCCCAAGGGCACCCGCGTGGTGCTGCGCAATAACGCCAACCTGTCCACCGGCGGCAGCGCGACGGACGTCACCGACGATGTGCACCCGGACATGGCAGCCCGCGCCGTGGCGGCCGCGCGCATGGTTGGCCTGGACATCTGCGGCGTCGACGCGGTCTGCGAGACCGTGCTCAAGCCGTTCGAGGAACAAGCCGGCGGCATCGTCGAAGTCAATGCGGCGCCGGGCCTGCGCATGCACCTGCAGCCCTCCTACGGCAAGGGCCGTGCGGTGGGCGAAGCCATCATCTCCACGATGTTCGGCGACGGCGACGATGGCCGCATCCCCGTGGTGGCGGTCTCCGGCACCAACGGCAAGACCACTACGGTCCGCCTGATTGCCCACCTGCTGGCCGGCAGCGGCCTGCGCATCGGCATGACCGGCACCGACGGTGTCTACGTCAAGGGCGAGCGCATCGACACCGGCGACTGCAGCGGCCCGCGCAGCGCCCGCAATGTGCTGATGCACCCCGACGTGGACGCCGCCGTGTTCGAGACCGCGCGCGGCGGCCTGCTGCGCGAAGGCCTGGCCTTCGACCGCTGCGACGTGGCGGTGGTCACCAATGTGGGCGAAGGCGATCACCTCGGGCTGTCCTTTATCAGCACCGTGGAAGACCTCGCCGTGCTGAAAAGCGTCATCGTGCAAAACGTGGCACCGCACGGCATGGCCGTGCTCAATGCCGCGGACCCCATGGTGGTGCGCATGGCCGACGCCTGCCCGGGCGCCGTGACGTTCTTCGCGGCCGACCTCAACAACCCCGTGATGGCTACGCACTGCGCGCAGGGCAAGCGCGTGGTGTACGTCGAGGATGGCCATATCGTGGCCGCCGAAGGCGAGAACCAGGTGCGCATCGCGCTGTCGAGCATTCCGCTGACGCGCGGCGGCTCGATCGGCTTCCAGGTCGAGAACGCCATGTCCGCCACCGCGGCGGCGTGGGCGCTGGGCATCGACTGGGAAGTGATCCGCCGCAGCCTGGCGACCTTCGTCAACGATGCAGCCACCGCCCCTGGCCGCTTCAACGTGTTCGACTACAAGGGCGCGACGCTGATCGCCGACTACGGCCACAACCCGGATGCGATCCAGGCGCTGTGCAACGCCATCGAAGGCATGCCCGCCGAGCGCCGCTCGGTGGTGATCAGCGGCGCCGGCGACCGCCGCGACGTCGATATCCGCCGCCAGACGGAGATCCTTGGCGATGTGTTCGACGAAGTGATCCTGTACCAGGACCAGTGCCAGCGCGGACGCGAGGACGGCGAAGTGCTGGCCTTGCTGCGCGACGGCCTGGAGGGCGCGAAGCGCGCCAGCACAGTCGAGGAGATCCGTGGGGAGTTCCTTGCTATCGATACGGCGTTGTCGCATTTGCAGTCGGGGGATCTTTGCTTGATTTTGGTGGATCAGGTGGAGGAGGCGCTGGCGCATATTGAGCGGAGGATTGCTCAGGGGTGAGTTGGATAGCCTCGCGGTAAACAAGAAAGCCAGCCTCATCGGCTGGCTTTCTTGCATTCTGATTTTGATTGGCGTTGGTTGGTGTCTTGTACCCAACAGCCGTATGACGTTGATC
Source organism: Cupriavidus sp. GW822-FHT03E04 (assembly GCF_058801495.1). Classification (NCBI taxonomy): domain Bacteria; kingdom Pseudomonadati; phylum Pseudomonadota; class Betaproteobacteria; order Burkholderiales; family Burkholderiaceae; genus Cupriavidus; species Cupriavidus sp. GW822-FHT03E04. The sequence goes on along the minus strand of NZ_JBXANI010000012.1, from coordinate 32,446 downwards.
TGCGGGGGCTTTGGTTTTTTTGTTGGCGGCGATGGCTTTTGGGCCCAACAGCCATACGACATCCCCCTGCGGGGGCTGCCGGTCACTCTTCTTTGCGTCGGCAAAGAAGACTAACGAGAAGAAAGCCGACCCTGCCGGGAGCAGAGCAATCGCGGGTGCTAGGGGCGCTGGTTGCGTCGTACGGCCACAGTTCTGCGGGCATCTGCCGGTACCGGTTTGAAGGGCCACGACGCTGCCGATTTCCGGGATTCGCAGTACGGCCCCCGGTAGCGGAATCCTTGCCCATTCGCCAATCTGCCGTTACCAGCGCGCGCCATCACGACACATCGCCCGTCAGTGGTTTCGTGGTGGGGCGGGCGCGGTGGTGAAGGCCCCGAGCATATCAACCCGGTGCCACCGCGCCCACGACGGAACCGGTGCGCTTGCAACTTCGTGGCCGGCCACTGCGCGAGCGACAGACGGCTTGAAGCAGGTGGTGTCTGCTACCGGGGGCCCCGCCACGAATCCCGGAAGCTGGCAGGGTCGTGGCCCTTCAATCCGGACCGGCAGATGCCCGCCGGCACTCCGGGCCGTACGACGCAACCACAGCCCCACATAAGCCTGATTGCTCTGCTCCCGGCAGGGTCGGCTTTCTTCTCGTTAGTCTTCTTTGCCGACGCAAAGAAGAGTGACCGGCAGCCCCCGCAGGGGGATGTCGTATGGCCCTTGGGTCCAAAAACCAACGCCGCCCAAATCCCCCCCTATCCCCCCTATCCCCCCCTCACCCCTAATGCCTCCCCGGCAACGACAGCCGCCTCTCCAACAACCGCTGCACATGCGCCAGCGCCGTACTAAGCATCCAATAAATAGCAGCCACGGCAAGATAAAGCGGCAACGGCTGGTAGGTCGCGGCAATCACCTCCTGCGCCGTGCGCAGCAGCTCCGTCACCGTGATCACAGACACCAGCGAGGTGTCCTTGATCAGGCTGATCAGGCTGTTCGACAGGCTCGGCACCGCCAGCCGCAGCGCCTGAGGGCCGACCACGTAGCGCAAGGTCTGGCCTTGCGTCAGGCCCAGGCTGTAAGCCGCCAGCCACTGCCCGCGCGGGATGCCGAGGATGGCGCCGCGCATGCTCTCCGAGAGATACGCCCCCACGTTCAGGCTCAGCGTCAACACGCCCGCCGGGGTGGGTTCCAGCGCGATGCCGATGCCCGGCAAGCCGTAATACACCACGAAGATCTGCACCAGCAGCGGCGTGCCGCGCATGATGCTGACGTAGGCCCGCGCGACGGCCTTCGGCACGGGCTGGTGGCTGATGCCCATCAACGCCACCACGGTGCCGATCACCAGCCCGAAGATCATCGACAGCAGCGCGAACTTGATGGTCAGCAGCATGCCCTGCAGCAACACGGGCAGCGATGCGGCAACGAGCTGGAGAGCGGACATGGAAAGCCCTGGCGGGAGGCCTGCCCGCGCTTATCTGGCCGGCTTGGTCACGTCACTGCCGAACCACTTCGCCGAGAGCTTGCCGAGGCTGCCGTCCTTGCGCATCTCGTCGAGCGCGCGGTCGATGGCCTGCGCAAACTTCGGATTGTCCTTGCGAAAGGGGATCGCCACCTCGGAATTGCCACCTTCCACAATCGCGCCGGGCCGCAGCGGCAGGTTTGACGTCTTGATCAGGTAACCGATCATCAGGCGGTCGTTCAGCGCGGCATCCACGCGCTGCGCGGCCAGGTCGCGCAGGTACTCGGGCGCGCCCGGATAGGTCTTGACGTCGATGCCGGCGACCGACTTGGCCAGTTCGTTGTAGTTGCTGCCCAGGCTCACGCCGAGCTTCTTGCCTTTCAGGTCCTCGAGGGACTTGAACTGCCGGTTGTCATCCTTGCGCTGGATCAGTTGCGCCGCCGAATACACGTAAGGTGTGGAGAATTCCAGCACCTGCTTGCGTTGCGGCGTAACCGCGACCTGGTTGACGATCACGTCGAACTTGCCGGCCTGCAGCCCGGCAATGATGCCGCTCCACTCGGTGGTGACAAACTCCGGCTTGACGCCCAGCTTGGCCGCCACGCCCTTCGCCACATCCACGTCGAAGCCTTCCAGCTGGTTGTTGCTGCCGCGGTAGTTGAATGGCGGATAGGTGCCTTCCAGCCCAATCTTTAGCACGCCGGCCTGCTTTACGGTATCGAGCAGGTCGGCGGCCTGCGCGGCGGCGCCGGCCGCCAGCAGCGAAACGGCGAACAGGGCGTTGAGACAGCCGGTACGAAGCGATCGCATATGTTCTCCAGTCAGCACAGCCGACGCGGACGGCGTCCGCAACGGTCCGGCAAGCGCCAACCCGGCGTTGGTCCGCCAAGCGCGCAAGCCGGCTTTTAGCCTAGCGCAATTTCGCGTCGAACAGCAATAACGATTCGCCCTGCCCCGCCCTGCTTACTGGAACGCCTTGTCGTTAGGATGGGCGTAGAGATCCTTCATATCGGCTGACAGCGGATAGTTCAGGTTGATGTTGCGCGGCGGAATCGGCGACTGGAACCACTTCTTGTACAACTGCTCGGCACGGCCGCTGGTCATCAGGTCGGCGATCACGCCGTCGGCCAGCGCCTTGAACGACGGATCGTCCTTGCGGAACATGCAGGCGTAGTTCTCGGTCTGCAGCGGCGTGCCCACCACGGTCCAGTCATTGGCGCTCTTGGCCTTGGTCAGCTCGCCGTAGAGCAGCGGCTCGTCCATCACGAAGGCCACCGCGCGCCCCGTCTCCAGGATCAGGAAGGACTGCCCGTGGTCCTTGGCGCTGATCAGGCTCATGTTCATGGCCTTCTCGCCATTCATCTTGACCAGCAGGCGCTCATCCGTGGTGCCAGCGGTGGTCACCACGTTGCGGTCCTTGAGATCCGGGAAGTCTTTCACACCCGAATCCTTCTTGGTCAGCATGCGCAGCCCGTAGACAAACAGGCTGTTGGAAAACGCTACCTGCTTCTGCCGCTCCAGGTTGTTGGTGGTGGTGCCGCACTCGATGTCGATGGTGCCGTTCTGCATCAGCGAAATGCGATTCTGCGACGTGATCGGCACCAGCTTGATCTCGAGCTTGGGGCTTTGCAGTTGCGCCTTCACCTTGTCGACGATCTGCAGCAGGATCTCGTGCGAGTAGCCCATCACATCGCGTCCGTTGGTATAGGAGAACGGGATGGAGGACTCGCGATAGCCCAGCGAGATCACGCCGGTTTCCTTGATCTTGCGCAGCGTATCGCCGTCGGCGGCGTGCGCATTGCTGACAGCGCCTGCGGTGCCAGCCAGCATGGCAACCGCCAGCAGGCAGCGGGAGAATCGGTTGGAGTGGACCTGCGATTTCATATCGTTTTCTCCTTGGGTGGGAATGGCTCGAGGTACTGCCTGGTCGTGAAGCGGTGTTTCTCAGCGGTAATGCAAACGTAAAAACTGCCCCGGAACGCTGCCCATCAAGCCAGCATCGCGGCGAAATCCGTGTCATCGATGGCCGGCTTGCGCCCGGCCAGGCCATCAGCCAGCAAACCCGCGCTGCCCATGGCCAGCGTGAAGCCAAGCGCGCCGTGGCCGATGTTGAGCCACAGGCCGCGCACGCCCGACCGGCCCACCATCGGCAGGCCGGTCGGCGTGGCCGGGCGCAGGCCCGCCCAGGGCTGCAACTGCTCCGGCTCCATGCCCGGCGCCATGTCGCCAAACAGCGCGCGGGTCTCAAAGGCCAGCGTGGCGATGCGGGCACGGTCGATGACGGTATCCGCGCGCACCAGGTCGGCCATGCCCGCCACGCGCAAGGTGTTGCCGATTCGGGCATAGACAATCTTGCGCGCAGCATCGGTGATGCTGATGTGCGGCGCGCGCTCGCCATCGCGAATCGGCACCGTGATGCTGTAGCCCTTGAGCGGCCACAGCGGTGCCCGCACGCCCAGGGGCTTGAGCAACGCCACGCTGCCGATGCCGCCTGCCACCACCACGGCATCCGCCCGCTCGATGCCGGCATCGGTACGCACGCCGGTCACGCGATCGCCTTCGCGCTCGATGCCCAGCACGCCGGTGCCAAAGCGCAGCGACACGCCAGGACGGTCACGCAGCAACTGTGCCAACGCCAGGCAGAAACGATGGCAATCGGCCACTTCCTCGCTCGGCGTGTGAATCGCCCCGGCAATCTCGCCGCGGATGCCGGCCAACGCCGGTTCCAGCGCCACGCACGCGTCGCCGTCCAGCGCCTGCTGCTCGCAGCCCAGGCTGGCCTGGTAATCGAGCAGGCGGCAGGCGGCATCGAAGCCGGCCGCGTCGCGGTGCACAATCAGCTTGCCGCGCCGGGCAAAGCCGAAGTCCACCGGCTGGCTGTCGACAAAGGCCTGCATCAGGTCGCGGGAGTAGAAGGCCAACCGCAGCAGCTTGCGCGTGGTGGCCTCGCTGGCCGAGGCATTGCAAGCGCGTGCAAACGCCGCCAGCCAGCGCCACTGCGCCGGGTCGCCCGATGGCCGGAAGCGCATCGGCGAATCAGGGCGCAGCAGCCACCCGGGTACCTTGGCCAGCACGCCCGGCCCGGCGAGCGGCGCCACATAGCTATAGCTGAGCTGCCCGCCGTTGGCGAAGCTGGTTTCCTCGCCCGGGCCGTCGTGCCGCTCCAGCACGGTCACCTCGTGCCCGTCGCCCGCCAGCCGCCACGCCGCGCTCATCCCAATCACGCCCGCCCCTACGATCACAACCTTCATTACCCGCCTCTTTGATCCGGTCCTTCTCGACCCGACACAGGGTAGACCACGCGGCCCGCCTTGCCCAATGCGAATACGTGCAAGAATATGTCTTTAGGCTATGGGTGCCGCTTTGCTGCAGCGCCCTCCCCTGCCACATGCGATTGCGTCAGATCGAAGTCTTTCGCGCGGTCATGCTGACCGGCACCGTCAGTGAGGCCGCGCGCCTGCTGCACGTCTCCCAGCCGGTGGTCACGCGCGTGCTGCAGCATGCCGAGGCCACGCTCGGCTTCCGTTTGTTCGACCGGGTGAAAGGCAGGCTGCAGGCCACGCCGGAGGCCGGCGCGCTGTATGGCGATGTCGAGCGGCTATATGGCGAGATCGAGCGGGTGCGCCGCATCTCCGAAAGCCTGCGCCACAAAGGCGCCGGCCGCCTGCGCGTGGCGGCCACGCCCAGCCTGGCCAATCCGCTGCTGGTGCCAGCCGTACGCCGCTTTTGCGCGCGCCATCCCGACACCCAGGTGCAGGTACTGACCCACCACACCGACGAGATCGTGCAAGGGCTGCTGGCTAACCAGATCGACCTGGGTTTCGCCTTCTCGCCACCGCGCCACGAAGCCATCACCAGCGAACCGGTAGCTGGTGGCCAGATGCTGCTGGCGGTGCCGCGCGGCGAGCCGCTGGCGGCCCGTGGCCGGCGGGCCGACGTGCCGATGCACAAGCTGGTTGAGCGTCCCTTCATTGCCTACGACGACAACAGCTCGCTTGGGCTGCTGGTGCGCCAGACGCTGGCGCGCAATGCGCTTGAGCCGCGCTCCACGCTGGAAGTCCAGACCTATTCGCTGGCGCTGGCACTGGTCGATGCCGGCCTGGGCCTTACCTTGCTCGACCAGTACACTGCGCTGGGCGCAAACCCGCAGCGAGTTTCGCTGCACGAGGTCAAGCCCGCGTTGCCTTTCGAGATCCAGTTGCTGCGCGCCAGCCACCGCGGCAGTTCCAGCCTGGCCGACGCGATGCGCGAACAGTTTGCCGCCGCCGCACGGGAACTGGCTGCTGCGCTGCCGCAGCGACTGGAAGCGCCGGCGGTCAGTTTTGAGCATGCGCCTAGATGAAACGTCCCGCCGCCCTTGCGGAATTTGACAGTACCGTGCGCCGTGCACCATCATCAAAGTGCCTGAACGGTGCTTTCCCAAACCTATGTTCGCCCTGACCCTGCTTCTCCTCATCCTGATCAGCGCCTTCTTCTCGATTTCCGAGATCGCGCTGACCGCATCGCGCCGCACCAAGCTGCAGACGCTGTCCGAGCGTGGCGACCGCCGCGCCACCAAGATCATGCTGCTCAAGGAGGAGCCGGGCAACTTCTTCACCATCGTGCAGATCGGCGTCAACAGCGTGGCCATCCTGGCCGGTATCGTCGGCGAGAAGCATGTCTCCGACCTGTTGCAGACGGCGCTGCTGCCCTACCTGGACGTGGTCACCACCCAGCGCATCGCCAATGTCGGCTCCTTCCTGATCGTCACCCTGCTCTTTATCCAGTTCGCCGACCTGATCCCCAAGCGCATCGCCATGACGTTTCCCGAAGCCTGCGCGCTGGCGGTGATCGGGCCGATGCTCACGCTCATCAAGATCTTCAAGCCACTGGTCTACGTCTTCAACGGTGCCGCCAATGCCACGCTGCATCTGTTCGGCGTGCCCACCAAGCACATCGACCAGATCACCTCGGAGGACATCGCCGCCATGGTCGATGCCGGGGCGGAGGCCGGCGTGCTCCACAAGCACGAGATCCACCTGATCGAGAACGTGTTCGAGCTGGACGCGAAAAGCGTCACCGCGGTGATGACCCCGCGCGACGATGTGGTCTACATCGGCCTGGACGAATCCCCCGACAGCCTGCGGCGCAAGCTGGTCAACTATCCGCACGCGCAATATCCGGTGTGCGGGCACAACCTCGACGACGTGCTGGGCTACATCGATTCGAAGGACATCCTGCAGCTGTTCCTTGCCGACGATTCCACCGGCGTGATCGGCAACATCGGCAATATCGGCAAACACCACGACAAGAACGTGCTGGTGATCCCGGACACGCTGACGCTCACCGAATCGCTCACGCGCTTTCGCGAGATGCACCAGAACTTTGCGGTGGTCATGAACGAATACGGGCTGGTGGTGGGCATCGTCACGCTGGACGATATCGTCGGCGCGCTGATGGGCAACATCATCTACTCCACCGAGGATGAACAGATCGTGCGGCGCGACGAAAGCTCATGGCTGGTCGACGGCGTCACGCCGCTGGTGGACCTGAAGAAGGCGCTGGAGCTCGACGAGCTGCCCGGCGAGGATTACGTCGACACGGCCGCCGGGCTCGTCATCTACACGCTCAAGCGGATCCCGAAGAAGTCGGAAGCGATCGAGGCTGCGGGATTCCGCTTTGAAGTGCTGGACATCGACCATCACAAGATCGATCAGTTGCTGGTTTCGCGGCTGCCGCTGGCGGCGCCGTTCCAGCCGTAAGCGCGCGGCGATACCGCTCGACCGTGCCGGGCAGCTGGAACACCACGATCCACGTGCCAACCACCACCACCGCCGCGGCGGCGACCGCGCCCAGGCGCAGCGGCGCCAGGCGTTCCGGTGCATGCAGGGTGGCATAGGCGGTGCCCAGCAGCACGATCCAGGCAAAGCCGAGCGCGCAGCCCGCCAGCACGTCGGACAGCCAGTGCATGCCAAGGTAGAGCCGCGACAGGCAGATCAGCGTCACCACCACCGCGGTCAGCGCCACCACCGGCATCCGTACCCGCCACGGCTGGCGCAGGCACAGCAGGAAGGCCAGGAAGCCATAGGTCACCATGCTGCTGGTGGCGTGGCCGCTAGGAAACGAGAACGACTCCAGGCCGCCGTAGATGCTGGCCGGCCGGCTGCGCTCAAGGGCAAGCTTGAGCACCATCACGCAGGCGCGCGCGCCAACCAGCGCCCCCACCCAGTAAGCTGCCGCCACCCAGGCACGGCGCCATGCCAGCCAGCCAAAGACCGCCACGCCCACCGCCACGGACACCCGCGCGCCACCCAGCTCGGTCAGCGCCACCATGGCCGTATCCAGCCAGCCCTGCTGCCACGCGCGAAGCTGCGCGAACACCGCCTGGTCCACCTGCACCAGCGGCGCGCCTTCGGCGATGGATTCGCCCAGCCACAGCAACGCGGCTGCGCAAGCCAGCAACAACACACCGCCTGCCGCCAGCAGGAGCAGCTCGACGATATCGCGCTCCAGCATGCCGGCCACGCGCGGCCACGGCTGCGTGTCCCGCGTCCGCAGCGCATCGCGGGCACGCAAGCGCGCGGCATCGAGCCTGCGCACCAGCGGGCGGATCACCAGCAGCAAGCCGCGCACCACACAGAGCAGCAACAACGCGAACAAAGCGAGAAGGCCCACCACGCCCAGCGCGGTTGCCGGCGTGAGCCAGGACGCGCCAGCCGGCTGGACGGCCGCGAGCGCTTGAACGGGAGCAGCCACCATCGGCTCAGCCCCCTGCCGCCATACGCGCGATATTGGCGCGTGCCGGCGCTTCGCAATCGGCAAAGGCTGGCGTGAGGAACAAGTGTGGCCGCTGCGCCATCGCCTGCAGGAACGCGATCCGCCGCTGCATGAATGCCGCGTACAGGGCATCGCCAGACAGGCCAGTGCGATTGGCCAGCAGCGCCTTGTTTTCCTCGAACACAGCGACAGTCCACGCATCGAATTCCGCGTCGGGCGCAGCCAGCCGGGACAGGTCCAGATCCAGCACCGCCTCGGACTCCGGCACCGATGCACGATGCCCGCAGGTATCCATCACGATGCGCGCGGCCAGCGCTGTCACCGCCGCATCGACCCCGCTCACCATGGTCTCGATCAACGCGGCCGACGCCGCTTCGTTGTGCTCGCAGCCCGGCACGTAGACCGCGTCGTGGAACAGCACGGCAAGCGCCTGCGCGGGCGCGAGCGCAATGCCGCGCGCCTGCGCCAGCGCGAACATCTCCAGCACATGGCGGCGATCGTGGTAGTGGCGGTAAGGCGCGTCGTAGCAGGCCAGCACCTGCAACACCGTCGCGCGCGGCAAGAAGTCCAGGCAAGCCAGCGCAGCCGGCCAGTCCGGCGCGAAACGCGCTTGCGTGCCCTGCGGCGTGTCCACGTTTTCACCGAACACATCCAGCGGCCGCACCCACAAGCGGGAGCGGTCCCGCATCGACTCGTACACCACCACCTGCGACAGGTCAGACTCAATCACGCCGAGGCCAACCATGGCATAGGCGCCGCCCTTGTAGTGGCGGTAGGGCATGCCGTGGAGATAGTCGGAGGACCCATCTGCGCCGGGCAAGGCGTGCGGGGAAGGCGGGCAAGAAGACTGTGTCATGAGCGGCTGTTCAAATCGGAGCAGCGTCATGATAGTGCATTGGCCACGCGGGGCCGCTTGCGGGCTCCGCGCGGGTGCGCAGGGTTGACTGCGTGGTTGGCTACGCGTTGGCTACATTACTTGCGATGCGTGCGCTGACGCATTGCGCCAGGTTCAGCCATCTTCGGGTCCTTGAGAGACATCTCCTGCACCTCGCTCTCCTTGCTGTGCCGTTTCTCAAACCGGATGTTCGGGGATGGCCGCTTCGAATTGGAGTGAGCGTTCCGGCTCATGCCTTACCTCCATTCTGGTCGACGTGGCGGTTGCCACTTAACCAATATAGAGGTCTGGCGGCAGGGTTGCCATGCCCGGCTGGCTTCGCTGGCCCGCTACGGCGATCGATTACGTCACGTCCCCCTCGCCACGCTGGGCGGCCAGCTCACTCAATACCAGCGTCTCGCGAGCCAACCCCGCCGCCAAGGAAAGGACGCCGTTCTGGATTTCCTGTTTTAGTGCGCTGAAGCTATCGCCAGAGGCTGCATATTCGCTGATCATGAACAGCAAGCCATAGAGCTGCGCGGCACGCTCGGCGGCAAGACTCAATGGATCCTCGAGCGAGGTGCGCGTAGTGACAAGCATTGCTGAGTCGGCGTGTTCGGCTGTGATGCCGTAGCGGCAGTGCTTACCCATGGCACGCCTCCTTGAGACTGACCTGCGCGCGGCGGGAGACAGAGGAGAACGTCGGGAGTGTCGATTGCCCTTGATGGGCGAGGTAATTCCGGGGCATGGTGCTGCCTCCTTTTCGTGCGGTTTCGATCCCGCACCCCGACGCCAATCGGGGTGGGCGGGCGCAAGGCAAGGTTGGCGTACCGGCGAAAAGGATCCGGCGAGCCCGAAGGCTCCCCTGCCCAGGCCCGCCCAATGAAGGCGCGCAGAGGCATAACGGACCTAAAAAATCGCCTGGCGGCGACTGTCCGCCTTTTCGTTCGGGACGCCAATCCCGATCGCTGTGGTTGCAGCGATGCGCAGAGTATATCGCGTGAGCTGGCAGGCTCGTTGACCTGTGCAACGATGCCTGCTGCCATCGTGCCGACAACGCGCGAAACCGTACCCCCAAAGCAAAAGCCCCACGACTCTGTGAGGAATCGTGGGGCTTTGCGTACTGCTGGCGGAGAGGGTGGGATTCGAACCCACGGTAGGCTCGCACCTACGCCTGATTTCGAGTCAGGTACATTCGACCACTCTGCCACCTCTCCGGTAACTGGGTCGCTTGTCGCGAAGAACAAGATTATAGAGGAAACTACATTTCCACCGCAAGCCCCTCGCGTGAAAATTTACGCCTCGGGCTCCAGGCGCGTCAGGCCGCCCAGATACGGCTGCAATGCGGCCGGCACCGTCAGCGAGCCGTCGGCGTTCTGGTAGTTCTCCAGGATCGCCACCAGCGTGCGGCCAACCGCCAGGCCGGAGCCGTTGAGCGTGTGCAGCAGTTCCGGCTTGCCCTGGCCTGCGCGGAAGCGGGCCTGCATGCGGCGGGCCTGGAAGTCGCCCATGTTCGAGCAGGAGCTGATCTCGCGGTAGGTGCCCTGCGCGGGGATCCACACTTCGAGGTCATAGGTCTTGGTGCTGCCAAAGCCCATGTCGCCGGTGCATAGCACCATGGTGCGGAACGGCAGGTCCAGCTTCTTCAGGATGGCTTCGGCGTGGCCGGTGAGCTGCTCGAGCGCGTCGAACGAATGCTCGGGCTGCACCACCTGGACGAGTTCGACCTTGTCGAACTGATGCTGGCGGATCATGCCGCGCGTGTCGCGGCCGTAGGAGCCGGCTTCCGAGCGGAAGCAAGGCGTGTGGGCAACGAAGCGCAGCGGCAGCTTGTCGCCGGCCACGATGGCGTCGCGCACGATGTTGGTCAGCGGCACTTCGGCCGTGGGGATCAGGTAGAAGTTCTCGGTGCGCTCGCCACCCTCGCTGTTCTCGCCACCGACCTTGCGCGGCACCTTGAACAGGTCTTCCTCGAACTTGGGCAATTGGCCGGTGCCGCGCATCGAGGCGGCATTGACGATGTAAGGCACGTACATCTCGGTGTAGCCGTGCTCGAGCGTGTGGGTGTCCAGCATCAACTGCACCAGCGCGCGATGCATGCGTGCGATGCCACCGCGCAGCATGGCGAAGCGCGAGCCCGTGACCTTGCTCGCGGTATCGAAATCCAGCCCGAGGCGCTCGCCCACGTCGACGTGGTCCTTGACCTCGAAGTCAAAGCTGCGCGGCGTGCCGACGCGGCGCACTTCCACGTTGCCGGTCTCATCCCGGCCCACCGGCACGCTTTCGTGCGGCAGGTTGGGGATGGCTTCCATGATCTCGGCGAGCTGGGCCTGGATTTCTTCCAGGCGCGCGGCCGAGGCCTTGAGGGCGTCGCCGATGCCGCCGACTTCAGCCATCACCGCCGAGGCGTCTTCGCCCTTGCCCTTGAGCATGCCGATCTGCTTGGAGAGGCTGTTGCGGCGCGCCTGCAACTCCTCGGTCTGGGTCTGCAGTTGCTTGCGCTCGGCTTCGAGTGCCTGGAAGGCCGCTACGTCGAGTTGGAATCCGCGCGTGGCAAGGCGTTGCGCCACGGCGTCGATGTCTTTGCGGAACAGCTGGATGTCTAGCATGTTGCGTGTGAGGGCAGGTGCATTGGCCAGCGACATGCTGGCGGATCTGGCATTTTACTGTACTGGCCCGGGCCCACGCCGATCCGCTGGCTGGAGAACAAGCTGGCGGATCGCCCGTTGTTCGCGGGGACGCGCCGCCGGCCAGGGGCTATGCGCGTTATTGCGCTCCGCCGCCCTCGCCGCCGCCTTCGTCCCGGCCCTTGCCTTTGCCCTGCTGCCGCAGCCACTGCGCGTCAAGATCGCGCAGGTGGCGCAGCTTGTCGCCGATCTTGCCTTCCAGCCCGCGCGGCGTGGGCTTGTACCAGCCGGGGCGCTTGAGGTCGTCGGGGAAGTAATGCTCACCGGCGGCATAGGCTTCGGGCTCATCGTGCGCGTAGCGGTAGGCGTGGCCGTAGCCCAGCTCCTTCATCAGCTTGGTCGGCGCGTTGCGCAGGTGCACCGGCACGCCGCGCGACTTGTCCTTGGCCACGAAGGCGCGCGCGGTGTTGTAGGCGTTGTAGCCGGCATTGGACTTGGGGGCCACGGCCAGGTAGATCAGGGCTTGCGCCAGCGCGAGCTCGCCCTCCGGCGAGCCTAGGCGCTCGTAGGTCTCGGCGGCATCCAGCGTGATGCGGGCGGCACGCGGATCGGCCAGGCCGATGTCCTCCCACGCCATGCGCACGATGCGGCGCGCCAGGTAGCGCGGATCGGCACCGCCGTCGATCATGCGGCAGAACCAGTACAACGTGGCATCGGGATCGGAGCCGCGCACGGATTTATGCAGCGCGCTGATCTGATCGTAGAACGCGTCGCCGCCCTTGTCGAAGCGGCGCAGGTTCTCCGACAAGGCGCTGCCGAGCAGCGCGTTGTCGATGACCGGCGCGCCGGCACTGCGCGCGGCGCGCGCCACGATCTCGATATTGTTGAGCAGCTTGCGGCCATCGCCATCGGCCGAGGCCACGATCAGCTGCAGCGCCTCGTCCTCCCACTGCAGGCCGCCCAGCTCTTCGCTGGCGCGCCGCGCCAGCTGCGTCAGCTCGGCGTCGTCCAGGCTCTTGAGCACGTAGACCGCGGCGCGCGACAGCAAGGCGCCGTTGACCTCGAATGACGGGTTCTCGGTGGTGGCGCCGATAAAGGTGAACAGCCCGCTTTCCACGTGCGGCAGGAAGGCATCCTGCTGACTCTTGTTGAAGCGGTGCACCTCGTCCACGAACACCAGCGTGCGCCGTCCGTGGGCACGGTATTGCTCGGCGCGCTCGACCGCCTCGCGGATGTCCTTGACGCCGGACAGCACCGCCGACAGCGCGATGAACTCGGCGTCGAAGGCTGTGGCCATCAGCCTCGCCAGCGTGGTCTTGCCCACGCCGGGCGGGCCCCACAGGATCATGGAGTGCGGCTCGCCGGACGCGAACGCCACCCGCAGCGGCTTGCCAGCGCCAAGCAGGTGTTGCTGGCCGATCACCTCATCAATATTGCGCGGGCGCAGGCGCTCGGCCAGGGGTTGTTGGGAACGATCGGGAGCTTCGGAAAACAGCGTGTCCGCCACGGTATTCAGGCCTTTAAGTCAGGTCAGGCGCGCACGGTGCGTGCCCGCTGCGCCTAGGAACCTGACAGTGTAGACCATCGCGCGCGGCCGGCCGCGCAGCCCGCTACGGCTAGCGAATCAGCGCGCGGCGCGCTCACTGCGCGTGAAGACATCGAGCACGCCAGCGCGCTCGCTGCCCACGCGCGTGCGCCAGGCCGCCACCGCGCCCGCGCCGGCATCGCGTAGCGCCTGCTGCACCGCCGGGGCGGGATTGTCCTGGATGGTCACGCCGTTGGCCCGCATGCGCGTGGTATTTTCTTCCAGCCGTGTGCCCAGGCGCGCCCACTGCTTTTGCTCGGTCGCCTGCGCGGCTGCGTCTACCGAGGCGCGCAAAGCGGGCGGCAAGGCCGCGTACGCGGCCGCATTGACCGTGGTGAACGACAACGGCATCGCATAGCCGATGGCCGTGAAGTTGGGCAGGTAGTCCCACAGCTTGCGGCCCGCGCCGCCGTCGCCGGAAGACAGCACCGCGTTGACCGAGCCGTCCTTCAGGCGCGGCATCGCGTCGGCAAACGACAGGTTGGTCGGCTGCGCGCCGGCAGCACGCATGACTTCGGTGGACGTCTCGTCATAGGTGCGCACCGAAAGTGCGCGCAGGTCCGTCAGCGTGGCAACCGCGTTGCGCGACCACAAGCCGGTGGGCGGCCAGGGCGTAACGTAGAGCAAGTGTTGCCCCTGTGCCTCGAAGGCGCGCGCGTAGTCGGCGCGGGCCAGTTCGGCCAGGCGCCTGGCCGAATCCACCGAGGTGGCGACGAACGGCAGCGACGACAGCAGGAACAGCGGATCGACCGCACCCAGCGCGCCGCCGAAGGCATCGCCGCCCTCCAGCCGCCCTTCTTTCACCGCCGCCGGCATCTGCGCGGACTTGACGCCCGCGCTGGCGTCAAAGCTGGGCTTGACGTCGATCGCGCCTGCGGTGCGCGCCTTGACCTCGTCGGCGAAGGTAGCCAGCCCTTCACCAGGCATGGCGCTGGCCGGGTATTCGGTGGCCATCCGCCAGGTGGCCGCAGCAGCCGGCTGCGCCCAGGCCAGGTTTGCGCCACAGGCCAGCAAGGCTAGCAGCAGGCCGCGGCGCAGGCATTGGCGGCGCAGCAGTTGGGATGCGCACTTCGGGGAAGCAAACATGATGAGAGTCCTGGAATCTTGAGGTAATGAAGCCGTGAAGCTATGAAGCTGTAAGGCGGTGGCGTCGAACAAGTAAGCAAGTAAGCCGCCAGGGCCCTGGCGGTGCGCTCAGCCGCGCCGGAACGCCACCACGTCGTCCACCTCCACGCGAATGCCGATGTGCTCGCCGAGCGCATGGTCGTGATGCGAAGGCACCAGCGACAACACCTGGCCGCCGCCGGCCAAGCGTAGCGTGTACAGGATCTCGGCACCGCGAAAGGCCTTGTGCAGGATCTTCGCGCGCAGCGGGCTGTCATCGTCGTGCACGATATCGTCGGGGCGGATCAGCACATCGACCTCTGCCGTTGCGGGTGGTACGCCCAACGGCTCGCTGCTATGCAGCGTGCCGAGTTCCAGCACGACCGAGTGCGGGCTGGCAAGCTGCCCCGGCATCAGCACGCCCTGCCCGATGAAGTCCGCGACCACGCGTGTGGCCGGCCGGTGATAGAGGTTGTGCGCGCTGTCCCACTGCTCGATGGCGCCGGCGTGCATCACGCCGATCTCATCTGCCATGGCAAAGGCTTCGTACTGGTCGTGGGTGACCAGAATGGCGGTGGCGCCCTGAGCTTTAAGGATGTCACGCACCTCCAGGCTCAGGCGCTCGCGCAGGTCGATGTCGAGATTGGAGAACGGCTCGTCGAGCAGCAGCAGCTCCGGCTTCGGCGCCAGTGCGCGCGCCAGCGCCACGCGCTGCTGCTGGCCGCCCGAGAGCTCGTGCGGGAACTTGCCGCCGGAACCGGCCAGGCCCACCAGCGTGAGCATTTCCTCGACCCGCGCCGCGCGTTCGCCGCGGCGCACGGCATGCAGCCCGAAGGCGACGTTGTCCGCCACGCTCAGGTGCGGGAACAAGGCGTAATCCTGGAACACCATGCCGATGCGCCGGTGCTCGGGCGCCACGGCAAACCCCGGCGACGACATCACCTGCCCTTGCAGCAGGATGCGGCCTTCGCGCAGCGGCTCGAATCCGGCGATGGCGCGCAGCACCGTGGTCTTGCCGCAGCCGCTGGGGCCGAGCAGGCAGGCGATGCTGCCGCGCGCGAGGGTGAAGGACAGGTCGTTGACAACGCGCTGGCTGCCGAAGCCATGGTGGATGCGATCGACCTCGATCACAACATCGGATCGTGCTGGCATGGATGAATTGGAATGCGGGTGGCCTGGCATGCCGAGCATTATATGGACGCAGGCCCTGTATGTCTGTCACATGCGTATGCGTCGCCCGGCGTATCCGCATTGCTAGAATGCAGGGCTTGCCCCAAGGCCTGCCGACCGCGCCCCGCCGCCGGGCCTCACCCTGTCCCGCACCAATACCGACACCCACGCCGCTGCCGCATGAGCCTGCTTCGCCCTAGCCGTACCCGCCGCCTGCACCCGTTAGCCTTGGTTGCCGCCCTGGCCGCGCTGCTGATCGCGCTGCCGATCGCGCAGGTGGCTGGCAGCCTGCTCGAGCCCAGCGGCGACACCTGGCGGCATCTGGCCGACACAGTCCTGGCCGAGTACGTTGGCAATACGCTGTGGCTGCTGGCCGGCGTCTGCGCCGGCGTGCTGCTGGTGGGCGTGCCCGCCGCGTGGCTTGTCAGCACCTACCGGTTCGCCGGGCGGGCCTGGCTGGAATGGGCGCTGGTGCTGCCGCTGGCGATGCCGGCCTATGTCATCGCCTACGCCTATACCGATGCCCTGCAGTTCGCCGGCCCGGTGCAAAGCTGGCTGCGCGAGCTGACCGGCTGGCGCGCGCGGGAGTACTGGTTCCCGGATATCCGCTCGCTGGGCGGCGCCATCGTGTTGTTCACGCTGGTGCTCTATCCCTACGTCTACCTGACCGCGCGCGCGGCCTTCCTGCAGCAAACCCTGAACACGCTGGAAGCGGCAAGGCTGCTTGGCTATGGCACCTGGGGCAGCGTCTGGCGCGTGATGCTACCGCTGGCGCGCCCCGGCATCGTGGCTGGCACGGCGCTGGCGCTGATGGAGACGCTGGCCGATTTCGGCACGATGGCCTACTTCGGCATCCCGACGTTTTCCACGGGCATCTACCGCGCGTGGTTCTCGCTGGGCGACAAGAACGCGGCCGCGCAGTTGTCGGCCTGCATGCTGGTATTCGTGATCGGCATCCTGCTGGTCGAGCGCGCCAGCCGGGGCCGTGCCCGCGTGCATGGTGGCCAGCGCCGCGCGCCGGCTTACCGGCTGCATGGCTGGCGCGCCGCGCTGGCGCTGCTGGTATGCGTGGTGCCGGTGCTGCTGGGCTTTGCCATCCCGGCGCTGATGCTGTGCAAGATGGCGCTGGCCGAAGGCGACGCGCAGTTCGGCCCGCGCTTTATCGGCCTGGTGCGCAACAGCTTCCTGCTGGCCAGCGTGACCGCGCTGATCGCGGTGCTGGCCGCGCTGGTGATCGGCTATGCCGGGCGCAGCATGGCCGCGGGCCGGGGCTGGCTGCTGCGCGCGCTGACGCGGGTGTGCGGCATGGGCTATGCCCTGCCCGGCTCGGTGGTGGCGGTCGGCGTGCTGGTGCCGGTGGCGCGGCTGGACAATGCCATGTCGGCATGGCTGCAGCAGCATCTGGGATGGTCGACCGGACTCCTGCTGACCGGCGGCATTGCCGCACTGGTCTATGCCTACCTGGTGCGCTTTCTGGGCGTGGCGCTGCAAACCGTCAACGCCGGCCTGGTCAAGATCACGCCGGGCATGGACGCGGCGGCGCGCAGCCTGGGCCACGGCCCCGGCGCCACGTTGCGGCGCGTGCACCTGCCAATGTTGCGCGGCAGCCTGCTGACCGCAGCGTTGATCGTCTTCGTCGACGTCATGAAAGAGCTGCCCGCCACCTTTGTGATGCGGCCGTTCAACTTCGACACACTGGCCGTGCAGGCCTACAACCTGGCCTCGGACGAGCGCCTGGCCGAAGCCGCCACGGCATCGCTGGTGATCGTGGCGGTGGGCCTGCTGCCGGTGATCCTGCTGTCACGTTCGATACGGCGGGATGCGCGGGAATAGCACACTCGGGTCGCCCGCGGAAACAGGCCGCGAGGTTTCCTAAAGTTCTTCAACTAAAGTTCTTCAACGTATTGCCGATATCTCACTAATCCGAAGCTGTTCCCCGGCTCGCCGCCCCGTTCTCGCGCGTGCCAGGCGGCCTGCCCCCGCCGCTGGCGTGCTTCGCGCCGATCATGACTGTGCCGGTGGCAATCCTTGCCCGGCACTTGTTCGCAGCGTCTTCAGAGAGTGTTATGCAGCTTCGTTACCGCATGCTCGTGTTCAAGCTGAACCGGCTGACCCTGCAAGACCGGATCAGCGCCGTCGAGGAAATCGCCCTGGCGGGCCAACTGGCTGAGCAGCTGGAAAAGCCTGGCATGGTCGAGCGCCTGGTGGCGGACCTGTTCGATCACGAGAATTTCCATGTGAGGCGCATTGCGCTCAACGCGGTAAGGCGCGCGCACGGCTACCGGCAGGCCGATATCTCGCTTGCCCTGCTGCGCAAGCTCGGCGACCCGGAGCCATGGCTGCGCCATGACGCAGCATGGGTGCTCCATGAGGCCGGGCTGGACAGCCCGCACATCCGCGCGGCGCTGCGCCAGCTTGCCGGGCCGGTCATGTTGCCTTACGACTTGAACCGCGCCAAGGCCAATCCTTCGGACGCGCTGCTACACGCCCAGGTACGCGCGCGGCAAGCGCTGGACGTACTGCTGGCGCGCCAGACCGCGGGCAAGGTGGTGGCCAAGCTGCCATACGCGGCTGGCACGCTGGGCCACTCGCACAAAAAGCGGCGCGAGCAGTTGAAGGTGACCTTCGAGAAGCACAGGGAGCGCGGCGCAAAGCTGAAGTTCCGGCGCCTTGAACCTGGCGAAGGCAGCGAGAGCAACGCCGCCAAGGGGCCAGGGCCCAAAGCCAGGCCCGTGCCCAAGCCATAGAAATAGGAAATGGCGGCTCGCGCCGCCATCCCCGTCCCGCCAGCCAGGCCGCGCTGGCGCCTTCTTGCTTTCTTACTTGCTTTCTTACTTGTAGCCAGCCTTGTCCGCCAGCTTCTGCGCTTGCGGCTGGTGCTTGCCTAGTTCGGCCACGTTGATCTTGTCCGCCTTGAAGCTGCCCAGCGCTTCCAGCGCCGGATTGCTGATCTTCACGCTCTCCACCACCGGCCACTCATTGTTGCCATCGGCAAAATAGCGCTGCGCGTCATCGCTGGCCAGGTACTCCAGGAACGCGCGCGCGGACGCCTTGTTGGGCGCATGCTTGAGCATGCCGCCGCCGGAGATGTTCATGTGCACGCCCTGGCTGGCCTGGTTGGGCCACAGCACGCCGAGCTTCTCCGCCACGGCCTTGTCCTCGGGCTTGGTCGACTTGAGGATGCGCGCGATGTAGTAGGTGTTGGCCACCGCGATATCGCACTCGCCTGCCGCCACGGCCTTGAGCTGGTCGGTATCGCCGCCCTTGGGCGCGCGCGCCAGGTTGGCCACCACGCCGCGCGTCCATTGCTCGGTCTTGGCCTCGCCGTCATGGGCGATCAGGCTGGACATCAGCGACAGGTTGTACACGTGGCCGCTGGAGCGGATGCACAGCTTGCCCTTCCATTTGGGATCGGCGAGATCTTCGTAGGTCTTGATGTCGCCGGGCTTGACCGCGGCCTTGTTGTAGGCAATTACGCGAGCCCGCGCCGAGAAGCCGAACCAGTCGCCGTTCGGGTCGCGGTAGTTGGCGGGAATGCGCGACTCCAGCACGCTCGACTTGAGCGGCGCGAACACGCCCGCCTGCTGGGCCCGCCACAGCCGGCCGATGTCGACGGTGATAAATACATCTGCCGGGCTATTGGCGCCCTCGCTCCTGATGCGCTCCAGCAGCGGGTCTTCCTGGCCCTCGATGCGGTTGATCTTGATGCCGGTCTGCTTGGTGAAGTTGGCGTAGAGCGCTTCGTCGGTCTGGTAGTGGCGTGCGGTGTAGAGGTTCAGCACCTTTTCCTGGGCGGACGCGGCGAGCGGCAGTGCCAGAACAGCGAGCGCGGCGAGCGCTGAGGTGCGCGGCAGCAAGCGGCGGAATACGGTCATGACTCTCCTCTTCGATGATTGTTGTATGCCGTCCAGACGATGCGACGCATGCATCCTCGACAAGACAATCTGGAAACAATAATCATTCCCGTTTCAGCAGTCAAGTTACAACGCTGTCATTTTTCTCGTGGTAAGCCTGGAGAGGTAAAGTGCGGATTGAGACGCTGAAACGCCGACCGGGATAACAGATACCGCCGGGTCTTCGATTGCGCCCGGCGTTATCCGTGCATCACATTCAGGTACTGGCGCGTTCCACCAATGCCTTCATGGCATCGGCAGGCAGCGGCCCATGGCAGGTCCGCTCGCCGCCGGTCTTGCTGACCACCAGCCACACCTTGGCCGGGGCGCCGGCCGGATGCAGCAGCCAGGCTGGCCCATGTCCACTGCCGGTGGGCGGCAGCCCTTCCAGCACGCCGCTGTTGACCGACTGCAGCAGCACAGCGCAATCGTTGGCACTGGCCTGCGTGGCGGAGAGAAAATCCGGATTGGCAAGCACTTCCGGCAGCGCCGTATCGGAGGCGCGCAGGAAGGCATCCACGTCGAACTGCTTGCTAGCGCCGGGGCTGGCGCAGGCGGCCAGCAACGCAGCGGCGGCAATGCCGGCAATGGCACCGCAACGGCGCCAGGCCGGCCGGGTCAGGAATGCGGGAATCATGGCGCGCCTCATTGCTTGAGCACGTCGGCGCCCTTGGGCACCGCAAACCGGAAGGTGTCGGCCGGCAGCACGGGATTCTTCTGCATCGCGCTGAAGGTCAGGAGCGTCGTGTTGCCGAAGGCATCGCGCAACTCCATCGCTTCCAGGTTGCCGCTCTTGAAGCCGATGCCGATGCGCTCGAACTGCGTGTCCTTGGCTCTCGGCGTGAGCTCAAGCCACTCCACGCCGTCGCGCGTGGGGCCGTTCTTCACGACAAAGTTCTTTTCCAAGTCATTGCTGCCGAACAGGATCGCGGCGGGGCTGGACCCCAGGGCGCCATCGAGCTTGCGCTCGGTGACCTGGTTGAGGTCCTTGTCGTAGATGTAGAGCGTCTGGCCGTCGGCCTGCAGCAACTGGTCGTACGGCTTGACGTAGCGCCAGGTGAACTTGCCAGGGCGCGAAAAAGCGAAGGTGCCGCTGGAGGTGCCGGCCACCTTGAGGCTATCGCCCTGCCCCTTGACCTGGCGCTGGGTAAATTCGCCCTTGGCGCTCTTCACGCCCGCCACAAAGGCCTGGAGCTGGTCGGTGCCGGCCGCCATGGCCGCCGTCGCTGTCAGCGACAGCATGGCCGCCGCGGCGCATGCCGACGCGAGAATGCGGATTCGCATGGTGTTGTCCTTGCTGGGTTGGAGGGTGCGCACCGCCGGGGCGGCTGCACTGCCTGTCCGGTTAGAGCGGCGCGCGGGCGCCGGATTCCGCAACGATGTGCTTCGCACGTAACGGCATGTTACGCGCGGCAGCTTATTCTTCCTCGCGGGCGGTGCCTGCCGGGGCCAGGATGTCGCGATTGCCGTTGCCCGACATGGCGGAAACCAGACCAGCCTTTTCCATGTCCTCCAGCAGCCGCGCGGCACGGTTATAGCCGATGCGCAGGTGGCGCTGCACCAGGGAGATCGAGGCGCGGCGGTTCTTCAGCACCACGTCGACAGCCTGGTCGTAGAGCGGATCGGCCTCGCCGCCGCCGCCAATGCCAGCGCCACCGCCCATGCCATCGCTGCCCAGGTCGCCCTCGGCCACGCCGCCTTCGAGGATGCCCTCGATGTAGTTGGTCTCGCCGCCTTCCTTGAGCTTTTCGACCACGCGGTGCACTTCATCGTCGGAGACAAAGGCGCCGTGGACGCGGATCGGCACGCCGGTGCCCGGCGCCAGGTAGAGCATATCGCCCATGCCGAGCAACGCCTCCGCGCCCTGCTGGTCGAGGATGGTGCGCGAATCGATCTTGCTGCTGACCTGGAAGGCGATGCGGGTCGGCACGTTGGCCTTGATCAGGCCAGTGATCACGTCGACCGACGGACGCTGCGTGGCCAGCACCAGGTGGATGCCGGCGGCGCGGGCCTTCTGCGCGATGCGCGCGATCAGCTCTTCCACCTTCTTGCCCACCACCATCATCAGGTCGGCCAGCTCGTCGATCACAATCACGATCATCGGCAGCTTCTCGAGCGGCTCGGGCGCGTCCGGGGTCAGGCTGAACGGGTTGGGAAGCTTCTCCTCGCGCGAGGCGGCTTCGTCGATCTTCTTGTTGTAGCCGGCCAGGTTGCGCACGCCCAGCTTGCTCATCAGCTTGTAGCGCCGCTCCATCTCGCCGACCGCCCAGTTCAGGGCGTTGCCGGCCTGGCGCATGTCGGTCACCACTGGGCACAGCAGATGCGGGATGCCTTCGTAGACACTCATCTCCAGCATCTTGGGGTCGATCAGGATCAGCCGCACCTGCTCGGCCTTGGCCTTGTAGAGCAGCGACAGGATCATGGCGTTGATGCCAACCGACTTGCCGGAGCCGGTGGTACCCGCCACCATGCAGTGCGGCATCTTGGCCAGATCCGCCACCATGGGCTTGCCGGCGATGTCCTTGCCCAGCGCCATCGTGAGGTTGGACGCGCTCTCGTTGTAGACCTGCGAGCCGAGGATCTCGGACAGCCGCACCGTCTGGCGCTTGGGGTTGGGCAGTTCCAGCCCCATGTAGATCTTGCCGGGGATAGTTTCCACCACGCGAATGGAAACCAGCGACAGCGAACGCGCCAGGTCACGCGCCAGGTTGACCACCTGGCTGCCCTTGACGCCGGTGGCCGGCTCGATTTCGTAGCGGGTGATGACCGGGCCCGGGTAGGCCGCCACCACCTTGACCTCGACACCGAAATCCTTGAGCTTCTTCTCGATCAGGCGCGAGGTGAATTCCAGCGTTTCGGCGCTGACGGTTTCCTGGTGCGTGGGGATGGGGTCCAGCAGCGCCAGCGGCGGCAGGTCGGAGTCCTGGATATCGGCGAACAGCGGCTGCTGCTTCTCGCGCTCCACGCGTTCGTGCTTGGGCACCGCCTGGGGCCGCACGATCTGCACCGGCGTGGCCTCCTCGATCTTGACCCGCTGCACTTCCACGGTTTCGGTGCGCACGACCTTGGCCGCCTCGCCGATGATGCGATCCTGCTTGCTTTCGCGGCGCGCCTTGAAGCCGAGGAAGAGCGTCTCGACGAAGCCGCCCACGTGCTCGGCCACCGACAGCCACGAGAAATGGAAGAACAGCGACAGGCCGATGGCCAGCGTCAGCAAGAGCAGCAGCGTGGCGCCGGTGAAGCCCAGCGCCATCTGCATCCAGCTACCGAGCAGGTCGCCCAGCACGCCACCCGGGGCGCGTGGCAGCGCGGCGCGCAGCGGATACATGCGGATGGCCTCCAGGCCCATGCTGGCGGTCAGCGACAGGCCAAAGCCGATCCAGCTCACCACCAGACCCTGCCGTGCCTCGCCGTTGCGCTCGGGCAGCTCGGCGGTCAGCGCACGCCAGCCGCGCCAGCAGCGGCGCACCAGCAACACCGCCCACCAGTAGGCGGAGAAGCCGAAGATAAAGAACAGCACATCGGCCATCCAGGCGCCCACGCGGCCGCCGAGGTTGTGGATGTCGGCCACCTGGTTGGCGTGCGACCAGCCCGGATCCGCCTTGCTGTAGCTGGCCAGGATGCAGACGAAGGCCAGTGTGACCGCCAGCAACAGGAACCAGCGCACTTCGCCCAGCAGCTTGCCGATGCGCGAGGGCAGCGCGGAAGGATCAGTACGTGTTGTGGTAGTAGCTCGGGCCATGCCTGGATCTGGGTTGCCAACTGAAGAGGGTGTGCCGGCCATTTTAACCTTGGCCAGGGCTATCGTTCCCATTGGAATTTGCAACAGTGAGCAAACGCCGGTCCACTTATAATGCTGGTTTCGATTCATGCTAGTGCGCATCAAGGCGCACCAGCCATAGGAAAGCATCATGGCCAAACACGCAAAAGTGCTGATTCTCGGTTCCGGCCCCGCCGGCTATACCGCCGCCGTCTATGCGGCCCGCGCCAACCTGCAGCCGGTGCTGATCACCGGCCTGGCCCAGGGTGGCCAGCTGATGACCACCACCGACGTGGAAAACTGGCCCGCCGACGCCAACGGCGTGCAAGGCCCGGAACTGATGCAGCGCTTCCTGGAGCATGCCGAACGCTTCAACACCGAAATCATCTTCGATCACATCCATACCGCCAAGCTGACCGAACGCCCGATCCGCCTGGTGGGCGATGCCGGTGAATACACCTGCGATTCGCTGATCATCGCCACCGGCGCCTCGGCCCAGTACCTTGGCCTGCCGTCGGAAGAGCTGTTCATGGGCCGCGGCGTGTCGGCCTGCGCCACCTGCGACGGTTTCTTCTACAAGAACCAGGAAGTGGCCGTGGTCGGCGGCGGCAACACCGCGGTGGAAGAAGCCCTCTACCTGTCCCAGATCGCCAGCAAGGTGACCGTGCTGCATCGCCGCGACAAGTTCCGCGCCGAGCCGATCCTGGTCGACCGCCTGCTGCAGCGCGAGAAGGAAGGCCGCGTGGAAATCCGCTGGAACTCCGTGCTGGAAGAAGTGACCGGCGACGACTCCGGCGTGACGGGCCTGAAGGTGCGCAACGTGAACACCGGCACGGTCGAAGACCTCAAGCTGGCGGGCGTGTTCGTGGCCATCGGGCACAAGCCGAACACCGAACTGTTCGAAGGCCAGCTCGAGATGCACAACGGCTATATCGTCACCAAGAGCGGCCTGGCCGGCGATGCCACGGCCACCAGCATCCCGGGCGTGTTCGCAGCCGGCGATGTGCAGGACCACATCTATCGCCAGGCGATCACCAGCGCCGGCACGGGCTGCATGGCAGCCCTGGATGCACAGCGCTACGTGGAAGCCCTGCAGTAAAGAGATAAAGACTGAAGGCTCAGGCCGGGCTTGCCCGGCCTTTGTCTTTTTCAAGCCGGTGATGCCGCCGCCCGCACCAGCCGCGCCCCGCCCTGCCACCCTATAATCACGCCGAGCACCCCGGAGACTCGCCATGACGCACGGCGCCAGAAAGCCCACCAAACCTGCCACCCCCGCCGCCAACCCGCCCAAGCGTTTCGGCCTGACCGACCTGTCCGGCTTGCGCGACTCCCTCAAGGCCAACACGGAGCGGCGCGAAGCCGAGCGCCGCGCGGCGGACGAAGCCGCGCAGCGCGCCCGCGAAGAAGCCGACGTATTCCGCAGCAGCGTTGGCAACGTCAACACCCTGCGCGACCGCAACCGCGTCACTCCCGCGCCTCGCCATCCGGCGCCCGTGCCGGTGCAAACCCAGCTGGACGACAAAGCCGTGCTGGCCGCGTCGCTTTCCGACGAGTTCGACGTCGAGAACCTGCTCGATACCGACGAAACCCTGTCGTTCCGCCGCCCCGGCATCGGCATGGACGTGGTCAAGAAGCTGCGCCGCGGCGAATGGGTGCCCCAGGACAAGATCGACCTGCACGGCCTGCGCAGCGAAGAAGCGCGCGAGGCATTGGCCGAGTTCGTGCGGCGCTCGGTCAAGCGTGGCGTGCGTTGCGTGCGCGTGATCCACGGCAAGGGCAACGGCTCGCCGGACAAGACGCCCGTGCTCAAGGGCAAGGTGCGCAGCTGGCTGGTACAGAAGGAAGAAGTGCTGGCCTTCGTGCAGGCACGCGGCGCCGAGGGCGGTGCCGGCGCGCTGATGGTGCTGCTGCGCCAGCCGCACGCCTGAGACGGCGCGCACGATGCATTTGCCGCTCGATCTCCTGATGGGGCGGTTGCCCCTGATCCTGCATGTCATGGAAGTGGTGGGCGTGCTCGCCTTTGCCGTGTCCGGCGTGGTCGATGCGCGCAAGCAGCGCTTCGATGCCGTGGGCACCTTCGTGGTAGCGTTCGCCACCGCCTTCGGCGGCGGCACGGTGCGCGACGTATTGCTGGACCGCCGCCCCTTCTACTGGGTCGACCACGAAGGCTATGTGATCTTGATCTTCGTGATGTCGCTCGGCGCGTCGTTCGTGCTGCGGGTGGTCAGCCGGGTGGCATCCGAGCGCACCATGATCACGGCCGATGCGATCGGCCTGGGGCTGTTTTCGGTCACCGGTACATCGCTCGCGCTGGTGGCGCAGATGACCCCGACCGTGGCGGTCATGATGGGCATCATCTCTTCGGTGTTCGGTGGCGTGGTACGCGACGTGTTGTGCAACGAGGTGCCGATGATCCTGCGTGACCGCTCGCCCTATGCCACCTGTGCCTTCGTCGGCTGCTGTGTCTATGTTGGCCTGACCTGGCTGCAGGCCGAGCAGGAACTGGCCCTGCTGGCGGGCGCCATCACCATCACGGCGGCGCGCCTGCTGTGCGTGCGTTTCGGCTGGAAGTTGCCGAGCTAGGCGACAACAACAGCGGCAATCCAGGCGCCCCCTCCCGTGGGATCGCCAGGATTGCCCGCCGGCGCTTGAACGCTAAAAAAGCCTGAGCGCCCGAATGCTTAAACGGCGGCTTCGTCCTGCTCGCCGGTGCGGATGCGGATCACGCGCTCGATCTCGGTCACGAAGATCTTGCCGTCGCCGATCTTGCCGGTGTGCGCTGCCTTGACGATGGCGTCCAGCACGGTGTCGAGCTGGTTCTCGGCAACCACGACCTCGATCTTGATCTTGGGCAGGAAGTCGACCACGTACTCAGCGCCGCGATACAGCTCGGTATGCCCCTTCTGGCGGCCAAAGCCCTTCACCTCGGTTACCGTCAGGCCGGTCACGCCGACGTCAGCCAGCGCCTCGCGCACTTCGTCCAGCTTGAACGGTTTGATGATGGCGGTAATCTGCTTCATATTGGCCCCTTATATAGTCGTTGGTTAGTGAGAGATTTTAGCCTGCCTGCCAGCCGCGGGATGTGGCCTGCCGCACCGCGCCATTTCCGGTAGACTCAACCGTCGCCGCGCCCGCATCTGCGCGGGCGCGGCGTGATCAGCCATAGCAGCCAAAGCAGCCATGCCGGAACAAGGGCGCCGCCCGAGGGCAGCGCCGATGATGAGCAAATCTAGCGCAATGCAGTCTGAATCTTTCAAGCCCGGCTCCGACCAGCCTGACGCGGCCACCCCGGGGGCGGCTGCGGCACAAGGCCGGCAGGAACACGAGCGGGTGGAGAATTATCGCACGCAGATCGTTTTCGATCTGTCCGAGCTGCCCGAGGCCGAGTGGGACGCCCTGGTGGCGGCCCAGCCCGGGGCCACGCCGTTCCTGCGCCACGCCTTCCTGCACGCCATGCATGCCAGTGGCAGCGCCTGCGACGAGACCGGCTGGAGTCCGCGCTACCTGACGCTATGGGCGCGGCGCGCCGAGGGTGGCGAGCGCCTGGCGGCGGCCATGCCGCTGTACGCGAAGTCGCACTCTTATGGGGAATACGTGTTCGACTGGGCCTGGGCCGACGCCTACGCGCAGCATCGCCTGCCCTACTACCCCAAGCTGCTGTCCGCGGTTCCCTTCACGCCCGTGCAGGGTGCGCGGCTGCTGGCCGAGGACGAAGACGCGCGCCGCTGCCTGCTGCAATGTGCGCTGGCGGTGGCGGAACAAAGCCAGTTGTCCTCCCTGCACGTGCTGTTTCCCGACGAGCACGAGGCCGCGCTGATGGAAGACGCCGGCATGCTGATGCGCCACGGCGTGCAGTTCCACTGGACCAACCCGGGCTATGAGAGCTTCGAAGCGTTCCTGGCCACGCTCTCGCAAAAGAAACGCAAGAACATCCGCGCCGAACGGCGCCGCGTGGCCGACGCCGGCATCACCTTCCGCCAGTTGCGCGGGCCCGAGATCGACGAGGCGCAATGGCGCTTTTTCAACCGCTGCTACCGGCAAACGTACCGCGAGCATCATTCCACGCCCTACCTGAACCTGGATTTCTTCCAGCGCATCGGCGCCGCCATGCCGGAGAACCTGCTGCTGGTGGTCGCCGAGCGTGCCGGCCAGCCGATTGCCGCGTCCCTGGTGGTCTATGACGACGACCCGGCGCGCAGCACCCTGTTCGGGCGCTACTGGGGCGCGCTTGAGCACCACCCCTGCCTGCATTTCGAGACGGCTTACTACCAGCCGCTGGAGTTTTGCATAGCCCAGGGCATCCGCACCTTCGAAGGTGGCGCCCAGGGCGAGCACAAGATGGCGCGAGGCTTTCTGCCCGTGGCGACCCGCTCTGCCCACTGGCTGGCGCACCCGTCCTTTGCCGATGCCGTGGAGCGTTTCCTGGTGCGCGAGCGCCAGGGCATCGACGCCTACCTGGACGAGCTGAACGACCGCACGCCGTTTGCGCGCAGCTAGGGCCGGCTTGCCCGGCGCGCGTTTAGCGCCACATGCGCCGCAGCGTGTTATCGCCCAGCATGTAGTGGTGGAACAGCGCCGCGATGGCGTGCAGCCCGATCACCGTGTAGAAGGCGGTGCCCAGCGTGCCGTGGACGTCCTCGAGGGTCTCTTTCAGGTCCTTGCTTTGCGCCACCAGCGAGGGCAGCTCGATGCCAAGGCCTGGCACCGTCAGCAGGTGGCCGCCGGCGTTGAGGGCCAACAGGCCCAGCACGGGCTGCACGAAAATGAACAGATAGAGCACAAGGTGCATGGCACTGCCGAGCAGCTGCATCCAGCGCGGACCGGGCTCGGGCGCCGGCGCGCCGCGCACCAGGCGCCACAGCAGGCGCGGCACCGCCAGGATGAGCACCAGCGCGCCAGCCCAAGTGTGCACCGACATCGACAATGCCCGGGATGCGCTGCCCTTGGGCAGAAAGCCTTTGAGCTCGATCGCGGCGTACGCGGTGGCAATCAGCAGGAACACTGCCCAGTGGAAGAACACCGCCGGGCCGGAATACCGTGCCATGGTGGACGGCGTCGAAAAGGTAGCGGACATGGGGAATTGGCAGTTTGCCTGCCGAGTTGTTCTGTGATTGAAGCTTAACCCACTGGCTTCATGGCGTCTTTGGTTTCCATCAAGCCTGGCGCAACAAAAAACCCCGCCGCAGCGGGGTTTATTCAGCATCGGTTCAGCCACGCGCCGGATTCAGGCATGACTGACCATGGATGCCGGTGCTTACTTGGTGTAGTTCGCCACGCCGTCGGTGATTTCCTTGTGGGCTTCTTCAATGCCGGCCCAGCCTTCCACCTTGACCCACTTGCCTGCCTCGAGTGCCTTGTAGTTCTCAAAGAAGTGCTTGATCTGGTCCAGCAGGTTCTGCGGCACGTCCGACAGGCCCTTCATGAAGGCGGTGGCGGGCGACAGCTTGTCCAGCGGCACGGCGACCAGCTTGGCATCCACGCCGGACTCATCGGTCATCTTGAGCATGCCCAGCGCGCGGCAGCGCACCACTGCGCCGGCCAGGATCGGGAACGGCGAGAGCACCAGCACGTCGACGGGGTCGCCGTCGCCCGACAGGGTCTGGGGAATGAAGCCGTAGTTGGCCGGGTAGCGCATGCCCGTGCCGATGAAACGGTCGACGAAGAGCAGGCCGGTTTCCTTGTCGGCTTCGTACTTCACCGGATCGCTCTGGGCGGAGATTTCGATGATGACGTTGAAATCGTTCGGGATGTCCTTGCCGGGGGAAACGAGGTTGAAGCTCATGCTTGCTCTCCAGATGCCTGTGTTTGAGGATGGCGGGCATTATAGCGTTTCGAAGCTGACCCAGGCCTGACGCGCGCGTGCCTTGCGCGTCTCGCGCCGTGAGTGATAATGGCGGATTGTCCGCAAGCCGCATCGACAGGCGCACTGCCAGCCACAACCTGGCAGTCGCATCCAGCCGGAGCCATCCAATGCACGCCCAGCACTTCGTTGCCAACCGCCTGATCGCGCCGGACTCCGGCTTGCGCATCAAGGTATTCGACCCATCCAGCGGCGAGCCTTTCGCCGAAATCGCCCGCGGCAACGCGGTCGACATCAACGTGGCCGTGCACGCCGCGCGCCAGGCCGCCGACGGCGCCTGGGGCGCGATGGCGCCCGCCGAGCGCTCCCGCCTGCTCAACCGCGTGGCGCTGACGCTGATCGAGCACGAGGCCGAGCTCGCCGCGCTGGAAGCGCGCGATACCGGCAAGCCCCTGCGCCAGGCCACCGCCGACGCGCGCGCCGTGGCGCGCTACTTCGAGTTCTACGCCGGCGCGGTCGACAAGCTGCACGGCCAGACCATCCCCTACCAGCCCGGCTTTACCGTGCTGACCGTGCGCGAGCCGCATGGCGTGACCGGCCACATCATCCCGTGGAACTACCCGCTGCAGATCTTCGGGCGCAGCGTGGGCGCGGCGCTGGCCACGGGCAATGCCTGCGTGGTCAAGCCCGCCGAAGACGCCTGCCTGTCGCTGCTGCGCGTGGCGGAGCTGGCGGCCGAGGCCGGCCTGCCCGAGGGCGCGCTGAACATCGTCACCGGCTACGGCCATGAAGCCGGCGCCGCGCTGGCGCGCCACGCCGGCGTCAACCACATCTCCTTCACCGGCTCGCCGCAGACCGGCAAGCTGATCGCGCAGATGGCGGCCGAAAACCACGTGCCGGTCACGCTGGAGCTCGGCGGCAAGTCGCCCCAGATCGTCTTTGCCGATGCCGACATCGACGCGCTGGTGCCGGTCATCGTCAACGGCATCGTGCAAAACGCGGGCCAGACCTGCTCGGCCGGCAGCCGCGTGCTGGTGGAGCGCCCGCTTTACAACGCCGTGCTCGACCGCCTGGCCACGGTGTTCGAGTCCTTGCGCGTAGGGCCGTCGGAGCTGGACCTGGAATGCGGCCCGCTGATCAACCGCAAGCAGCAGCAGCGCGTCTGGGATTTCGTCTCCGATGCGCAGCACGCCGGCATTGCCGCCATGGCGCAAGGCCAGATCGTGGCGCAAGCGCCGGAGTCCGGCTATTACCAGGTGCCGATGCTGTTCCGCGACGTGCCGCCCACGCACCGGCTGGCGCAGGAGG
Organism: Cupriavidus sp. GW822-FHT03E04; assembly: GCF_058801495.1. Classification (NCBI taxonomy): domain Bacteria; kingdom Pseudomonadati; phylum Pseudomonadota; class Betaproteobacteria; order Burkholderiales; family Burkholderiaceae; genus Cupriavidus; species Cupriavidus sp. GW822-FHT03E04. Next base: position 2,125 of record NZ_JBXANI010000012.1, on the reverse strand, counting down.
AAGTGTTTGGCCCGCTGCTGGCCGCCACGCCGTTCGACACCGAGGCAGAAGCCATCGCGCTCGCCAACGGCACGCCCTATGGCCTGGTCGCCGGCATCTGGACCCGCGATGGCGCGCGCCAGCTGCGCCTGGCGCACAAGCTGCGCGCGGGCCAGGTCTTTATCAACAACTACGGTGCCGGCGGCGGGGTAGAGCTACCTTTTGGCGGCAGCGGGCAGTCAGGCTACGGCCGCGAGAAGGGCTTCGAAGCCCTGTACGGATTCACCACACTGAAAACCATCGCCATTCAACATGGGTAATATCAACTTCCTGTCCGTCGCCTTCGCCATTTTCTTCTTCTGGATGGCGTGGCACGTCAGAAACAAACGCGCCACCAACCCCTCGGCCATGCCGCGCCTGCAGGTCTTCAAGCGCAAATGGGGCGACACCGTGGGGGACCGCGTGCACTGGTGCCTCTACGTGGCGCTGCCATTCCTGCTCGCGCTGATGATGGTCGCCAACGCGCTGCGCGGCCGCGGCCCGTTCTCGCACTAAAGCATTGGCGCAGACATAGCAGACGTTTTTTCCGGCGCCGCATGCGGCAAGCGGCGCCGACCCAGCGGTATCGTGCAACCAGAAAAATAGATCCATGTAGATCTACAGATCCAAGAGGAGACAGCATGACAACAACCGCAGTACACTCCGGCGCCGCCGACCCCGCGTTCGAGGACGCCACCTACCGCAAGGTGACCTTGCGCCTGGTGCCGTTCCTTTTGCTTTGCTACGTGGTGGCATACCTGGACCGCGTCAACGTCGGCTTCGCCAAGCTGCAGATGCTCGGCGACCTGAAGTTCAGCGAGACCATCTATGGCCTCGGCGCGGGCATCTTCTTCATCGGCTACTTCCTGTTCGAAGTGCCCAGCAACGTGATCCTGCACAAGGTCGGCGCGCGCATCTGGATCGCGCGGATCATGATCACCTGGGGCGTGATCTCGGCGGCGATGATGTTCGTCACCACGCCGACCATGTTCTACGTGCTGCGCTTCCTGCTGGGGATCGCCGAGGCCGGCTTCTTCCCCGGCATCATCCTCTACCTGACCTACTGGTACCCGTCGCACCGGCGCGGGCGCACCACCACCTTCTTCATGACCGCAATCGCGCTCTCCGGCGTGATCGGTGGGCCGCTGTCAGGCTGGATGATGCAATCGTTCGACGGCCGCAACGGCTGGTCCGGCTGGCAATGGATGTTCCTGCTCGAAGGCATCCCGTCGGTGCTGGTAGGGCTGGTGGTGCTGGCCTACCTGGACGACCGCATCGTCCACGCCAAGTGGCTGAGCCACGAAGAGAAGGCCCTGCTCCAGCGCAATATCGCCGCCGAGGACATGTACAAGGAAGATGCGCCGATCGGCAAGGTGCTGTCCAGCCCGCGCGTGTGGCTGATGAGCGCGATCTACTTTAGCTTCGTGATGGGCCTGTACGGCGTGAGCTTCTGGCTGCCCACCATCATCAAGCAGACCGGCGTGAAGAGCCCGCTGGACATCGGTCTGCTCACCGCCATCCCCTACGGCTGCGCGGTGGTCGGCATGGTGCTGGTGGCCTACAGCGCCGACCGCACCCGCGAACGCCGCTGGCATATCGCCGTTCCCGCGCTGCTGGGCGCAGTCGGCCTGGTGCTGTCAGTGCAATGGCACAACAACACCGTGCTGGCGCTGCTCGGCCTCACGCTGGCCACCATCGGCATCCTGACCACCCTACCGCTCTTCTGGAGCCTGCCGACGGCCTTCCTGGCTGGCACGGGCGCGGCCGCGGGGATCGCGCTGATCAATTCGCTGGGGAATCTTGCTGGGTTCATCAGCCCCTACGCCGTAGGCTGGCTGAAGGACCTGACGCAGAGCACGGACTCCGGGATGTACCTGCTGGCGGCGTGTCTGGTGGTGGGTGCGGCGTTGACACTGTCGGTGCCGGCGCGGATGGTGAACAAGTAGGAGATCGAGGGCCGGCGCCACAAGGTATGCCCGCCCTCTCCCCCGGCCCCTCTCCCACAAGTGGGAGAGGGGAGCCAACCAGCGGCAAGATCAACCAACTGTGGTAGCCGTGTTTCCCGCCCGAAGGGGCGGGAAACACCCAAGCGCGATGCGAAGCGAGC